>CAYLLD010000001.1:0-5123 GCA_964384315.1 uncultured Rhodobacterales bacterium
CAGAATTTCTGCGCGAAGGTGCTGCGATTGACGATTTCATGCGCCCAGATCGCGTCGTGGTTGGCGCGGAATCCGAGCGCGCCAAAGAGGTGATGTCCGCGCTTTACCGTCCGCTATTCCTGCGCGAATTCCCGTTGGTCTACACCGATCTGGAAAGTGCCGAGATGATCAAATACGGCGCGAATGCATTTCTGGCGACCAAAATCACCTTCATGAATGAAATTGCCGCCCTTTGTGAAAAGGTCGGTGCGGATGTTAAAGCGGTCTCAAAAGGCATGGGTCTTGACGGACGGATTGGGAATAAATTCCTGCACGCGGGCCCGGGCTATGGCGGCTCGTGTTTCCCCAAAGATACCAAAGCCCTTGCGCGGATCGGCCAAGAGCATGCCCTGCCAATGACCATCGTGGAAACGGTGATCAATGCGAATGATACGGTCAAACGCCGGATGATCGACCGGGTGATGGAGCTATGCGACGATAAGGTTGCGGGCAAGAAAATCGCCGTGCTTGGGGTGACATTCAAACCAAACACAGATGATATGCGCGACGCGCCGTCCTTGACGATTGTCCCGGCCCTTGTGGGTGGCGGGGCCGATGTTCACGTCACCGATCCAGAGGGCAAAAAAGAGGGTGAAGCGCTCTTGCCCGGCGTGACTTGGTGCGCGGATGCCTACGAGGCGGCAACTGATGCAGATGTTGTTGTGATCTTGACCGAGTGGAACGAATTCCGGGCACTTGATTTAGTCCGGCTTGCAGAAGTGATGCGCGGCAAAGCCATGGCAGATCTTCGCAATATCTATATCCCTGCCGAGGCCGAAGCGGCGGGGTTCAAATACATCTCAGTCGGTCGATAGGTCGCCGCCACTACAATGCAAAAGGCCGCCCAATTTGGAGCGGCCTTTTTTTATTATCTACAGCAAAGCTGCTTATGCAGAGGTGATGCTGGTACAGATGTGATCCACAACTTTGTTCAATAGCGCGGAATCCTCACCCTCGCCCATAACCCGAACCAAAGGTTCAGTCCCAGACTTGCGCACCAGAATGCGCCCGGTTTTGCCGAGCTCTTTTTCTGCATCTTTGATGGCGGTTTTTACGCCATCGGTTGAAATCGGGTCGGTCCCCTCTTTGAACCGCACATTTTTCAAAAGCTGCGGCACGGTTTCAAACACCCGCGACAATTCGCTAGCCCGTTTGCCGCTTTCGACCATCCCAGCCAAGAATTGCAGCCCGGCGATCAGCCCGTCACCAGTCGTCACATAGTCGCGAAACACGATGTGGCCGGATTGCTCGCCGCCAAGATTGAAGTTCCCCGCACGCATCGCTTCGACCACATAGCGATCACCAACCGCAGTGCGCAGCAGTGTTACGCCCTTACTCGACAGATATCTTTCAAGCCCAAGGTTCGACATAACCGTTGCCACAAGCGTGTTACCCGCAAGCCGATCCATATCAGCCCAACGCCCAGCAATTTGCCCCATGATCTGATCGCCATCCGCCACCACACCCTTTTCATCGACAATCATCACCCGGTCGGCATCACCATCGAGGGCGATCCCGATATCGGCACGGCGCTCTTTGACCGTGTCGATCAAAGTCTGCAGCGAGGTTGAACCCACATCTTTGTTGATATTGAACCCGTTTGGATTGATCCCAATCGGCACAAGTTCAGCACCAAGTTCATAGAGAACCGCCGGGGCCGTTTTATAGGCCGCACCATGGGCGCAATCGATGGCAATGCGCAGCCCGTCGAGGCGCATTTTGCGTGGAAACGTGAGTTTTGCAAACTCGACATAACGCTCAGCGCCGCCTTCAATGCGGCTTGCCCTGCCAATATCTTCAGGGGACGAAAGCTTGGGCGCGTTCTCGATCAAATTCTCAAGCCGCATCTCAACTTCGTCGGACAGTTTAAAGCCGTCCGGGCCAAAAAACTTGATGCCATTGTCATGATAAGCGTTGTGCGAGGCTGAAATCATAACGCCCAGATCAGCCCGCATCGACCGCGTAAGCATACCCACCGCAGGGGTCGGAACCGGGCCAAGCAGAAACACATTCATCCCAACACTGGTCAAACCAGCTGTAAGTGCGTTCTCAAGCATATAGCCAGACCGACGCGTATCCTTACCGATGACAACCCGCTGCGAGCCGCCTTTGTCACGAAAATGATGACCGGCCGCCGCCCCAAGCTTAAGCGCCATTTCCGCCGTCATCGGATGCGTGTTCGCACGACCGCGCACGCCATCTGTGCCAAAGAATTTTCTACTCATGTTCGTTCACTTCTAACTCGGATACGGGTGGGCTTCTCTTAGCTCAGATGGTCTTAATATTAAATCCATAGCAAGGCTGCAGGGCATATTTACAAAAAAGTTGTGCGCTTTTTTCGCATCGGCCCTTGGGATACTTACGGGTTCTCAATTCACGTTGATTAGGATTTGTGGAAAAGACCAGCCCATGCAGGTTCCAATCAATGATTCTAACGACACGGCAGATATATGACTGGTGAAATTCTAGTATTTGGTAAAACCGGCCAATTGGCCGTTGAATTGGCACAGCGGTTGCCGCAGGCCCGTTTTCTGTCCCGCGCTGATGTTGATGTTTCGGACACCGATGCGGTTAAGGCCGCGATTGCGGATATGTCCCCACGCGCGGTGATTAATGCCACCGCCTATACCAATGTGGATGAGGCCGAGACCAATGGCGATTTGGCCCATGCAATCAACGCAGCAGGGCCCGGCGCAATGGCGCAGGGCTGTAAAATGCTTGGCATTCCTTTTTTGCACGTCTCGACCGATTATGTTTTCGACGGAACCGGCGAGACGCCTTGGCGCGAGGATATGGCGACCGATCCAATCAACGCCTATGGTGCCTCCAAACTGGCGGGCGAGGCAGCGATTGTGGCTGCGGGCGGGTCTTATGTGATCCTTCGTACCGCTTGGGTTTTCGCGGCCCATGGGCAAAATTTCGTTAAAACAATGCTGCGCCTGTCGGAGTCTCATCCCGAGTTGACCGTTGTTCACGACCAATTTGGCGCACCAACCTGGGCAGGTGACATTGCCCAAGTGCTCATTGATATTGCGCCGCAGCTCCGGGAAAATTCTTCAAAGTCGGGCATTTATCATTACTCTGGCCAGCCCTATGTAACGTGGGCGGATTTCACCCGCGCCATTTTTGCAGAGGCAGGGCTAGAGAATGCAGTTAAGAATGTCACCTCAGAGGCCTTCGTGCGCCCAGCCGCCCGACCGCAAAATTCGCGGCTTAACTGTGAAAAAATTGCCGATGTCTTCGGTGTAAAAGCGCCTGACTGGCACATCGGTCTGCGCAACGTACTTAACGATCTGAAAGTAGGGTAACATGCAACGCAAAGGTATTTTGCTGGCCGGTGGGTCCGGAACACGATTGTATCCAATCACAATGGCCGTCTCAAAGCAGCTTCTGCCGCTTTATGACAAGCCGATGATTTACTATCCGCTTTCTGTACTCATGTTGGCAGGCATTCGTGAGGTCGCAATCATCACGACGCCTCTGGACCAAGATCAGTACCAGCGTTTGCTCGGTGATGGGTCAAAATGGGGCATGAAGTTTGAATGGATTGTTCAGCCTTCACCCGATGGTCTGGCACAGGCCTATCTTTTGGCCGAGGATTTTCTGGATGGTGCGCCCTCTGCGATGATTTTGGGTGATAATATCTTCTTCGGCAATGACCTGCAGAAGGTATTGGGCGAAGCCGATGCGCGCGACGAAGGCGGCACAGTCTTTGGCTATCAAGTGGCAGACCCCGAGCGTTATGGCGTGGTTGAATTCGATGACACCGGCCGTGTGATCTCGATCGTAGAAAAGCCCGAGGTGCCTGCCTCGAACTTTGCGGTGACGGGCCTCTATTTTCTTGATGGGACCGCAACGGAACGCGCGAAAGCGGTAAAACCGTCGGAACGCGGTGAGCTTGAGATCACATCGTTGTTGGGTGACTATCTAGATGATGGCAAGCTGTCTGTTCAGCATATCGGTCGCGGGTATGCTTGGCTCGATACGGGCACCCACGCCAGCTTGATCGAAGCTGGGGAATTTGTACGCACGATTGAAACCCGTCAGGGTCAAAAAATCGGCTGCCCCGAAGAAATTGCTCATCACATGGGCTGGGTAACGGCGGATGAACTGCGTGTATTGGCCAAGCCCTTCATGAAGACGGACTACGGCAAGTACCTACTGCGTTTAATCGACTAAAACTGAGTTTGGAATTATTGGCGACGCGGCAAGTGCCGCGTCGTTGCTCAAACTGCGCTTGTGCGGTTTTGGCGTTTGAAGAACCCTAGACCGAATAGCCCGCTTAGCAGAAGTAAACCGCTGAATGGTACCGGAACAGTGCTGACAGATGCGGCGGTGGTTAGCGGATCTTCAGACAACAAAGCGCTGTTGGTGATGGCCACAATTGATGGCTCGCTAAGTTGGGGCGTGCCATTGGCGAAAGGTGATAACGGCGTATATTCGGCCATCAAAAACCCATCCACTGGCGCCGAATTGCCGTCGCCATCGTGATCAGCTCCCAGTGTGTGACCCATTTCGTGGGCCATAACATAGGTTGCCAAATCTAGGTCAATGTCTTCGCTTTGCACCAATGCATAAGGAAACCCGATTGCGGCGAGACCGACAATGTTTCCAACCATGTCTGGTGTGAATCCAACATAGATAGTGTTTTCTTTTGTGCCCTGGGCGGACTGCCACTGAAAATACTGGTCAAAGTAGTCGTAGCCATCATATTCGTTGCCGACTTTTTCGACATCAAAAGGGTCAGTCTCAATCGTGGCTGAAAAGCTGATTTCAATATCAACTTGGTCCCAAACCGCCTGAAGCTTGGCAGCGTCATAGAAAACCGGTGAGCATTCGACACCCTGCGCGGTATTCAAACAAGTTGATACCGGCTGGACACCGAGATATTTTGATGGTGCCGCAATTGCGGTTTGTGCCAAAACTGGCGTCAATAAAACTGCGGATAAGATGATATTTCGCATAGCCGCCCCCAAAATCGATAGAAACCCTGAAGCAGTTTTTAAGGGTTTCTTAATTTTTTGGCAAGTTTTTGGGGCATTGCGTTACACAAAAACTATGTTCTGGCTGGATTTGTTGCTTTT
>CAYLLD010000001.1:5223-57625 GCA_964384315.1 uncultured Rhodobacterales bacterium
AGCGAAAGGGTTAGGTAGATGCCGCGGAACTAGGCGGCATCAAACGCCTCGATATGCAAAACAATATCTTGGAAATCATCATCGCTTGTTGCATCACGACGCTGGTCTTCGAACCCAATTTGCAAACCTTCGCCAGATAGCGATAGTCCCGAAACCACGTGTTCCATCCCATCGGCGTTAAGCTCAGCGTCATGAGATAAGAAAATCGTCGACCCCAATACTTGCTCGCCATCATTGGTAAGTTGCGCACGACCAGAAGAGGTGTCGAGCCCAAGATCGCCTTGGATGAGGGTTGTGGTGTCGAGTTGGTTGTAGCCGTTTTGGATAACAAAAAAGCCAAGTTTGTGGCCTTCGGTTACGTCGTCAACAGTGAAGGTTGTAGGAGCAGTCTTAATATTGCCCGCCAATAGACGCACTTCATAAATCGCCCCGCTTTCATCATACTCATAAACTCCAAGTGAGTTTGAGTAGAGGGCGGTATCATCTGATGCAACGATCGTGACCATGAAGTCCGAAATAGCTTCGGTACCCATGAGATAGAGGTCATTTTCGATGCCGTTGACCAAATTGTCGCCGACGCGGCCACCTTCGGTGAGCCCGCCGATGAACTTATTAAAGGTCACCACGGTTTCAGCGCCATTGTAAATCGCCAAGAAACCACCGCCGGAAAATTCGCCCTGCAAGAGAATAACCTCATCAACAGTGCCGTCATTGTCACGGTCAATTCGGATTTCTTGGTTCGCCATATCGACCAATAATTTGTCTTGCTCGATCATGCCTTGCAGCGAAATGTCGTCCTCTTCCGAGATCGTCGCTAGGATAGGTGCTGCAATCTCCGGTGCGACTTCCGTTAAATCGGATGACACAACCAATGGCTCAACCTCTGAGGTAATCGGGTCCAAAGTTGATCCCAAAGTTGCCGCTTCGATGCGCGGTCCACCGGTAACCCCCGATAGGCCAGCGTCGAGATTTGCCACTGAAATACCACCAGAAATTTCAACTGATGCGGAAATTCCGTTCCCATCGGCATCGGTGGTCCAGACGTCGCTATCTACGGCCTCATTGCCACCAACATTGCCGCGCATGAACCCGCGTCCATCGCGGTCGCCTTCGAATAGGACGTAATAATGTCCATCAGATAGACCGCCAAAACCATAGTAGCCGTCTGCGCTGGTGGTGGTTGATGCAACAATCAAGCCAGCGGACATCAAGATTACCCGTGCGCCAGAAACCGCATTGTCGCGCGAGCTTTCAAAACCGTCGAGATCATTATCGACAAAAAAGCGACCAGTGATTTTGCCTTCGCCGGACGTGGCAACCGAAACAGGTGTTTCATCAGGAACTGAAATTACAGGCGGAGCTATTGCTACAGCCTCAACGCCAGCATCAACGATGACGCTGGTTTGGGTACTGGATATCTCAAAGGTGCCCGAAATGCCGTTACCATCGGAATCGGTTTTCCAAACGTCGCTATCACGGCTTTCATCACCGCCCACATTGCTGCGAACAAATGCACGTCCGTTAGCGTCGGCGCCAAATTCGACATAATAATAACCGTCGTCCAGCCCTGTAAATTTGTAACCGCCATTGGCGTCGGTAGATGTCGTTGCAACCACTTGGCCTCGACTAATCAAAGCAACGGTTGCGCCAACAACAGCGGTCTCACCAGCATCAACAAAATCATTGTTGTCGTCATCGATGAGGTAACGGCCACTCACTTGGCCGCCTGCCACGAGTGTTTCGGGCACTTCGACAATAATTGGGGCCGAATTTTCTGCCAAAGTTTCAGGCGCTGCCGTAACAGGAGTCTCAGGCGCTGTTGTGACAGGAGTCTCAGGCGCTGTCGTGACAGGAGTCTCAGGCGCTGTTGTGACGGGTGCGGCGGGTGCCGCCTCTGCCTCTAGGCCGAGATCAACATCGGTGATCGTTGTTCCAGACGAGACTTCATAAGTGGATGAAAATCCACGTCCTTCTGAATCCGTCTTCCAAACATCGCTATCAACCGCGTCGTTCCCGCCGACATTGCCGCGGATAAAGTCGCGGCCCTGCGCGTCGGTAGAGAACCGTACGAAATAGTAACCATCCGCAAGGCCACCAAACGAATATGCGCCGTCACCATCAGTGAGCGTGGTTGCAACGACGCGGCCGCCGCTCATCAGTTCAACTTTGGAACCGCTAACCCCCGCCTCATCAGTGTCTTCGAGATCATTGTCGTTGGCATCAACAAAGATGCGTCCAGCAATCGATCCACCAATTTTGGCAGGCTGTGGCACGGGGCCGACGTTGGATGTCGTTGTCTCTTCAACCGTGAGGACCGGAGCAACTGGCGCAGGTTCAGGGGTCACTTCTACAAGTGCCGCTGGTTCAGAGACGCTAAGCTCAATACCTTGCTCGAATGGCTCACCATCCATGAAGCTCTTGGTGATTTGATCTGGGCCGGTGCCAGCCGCGCCCATTTCGGCAATTTGATCCGCCGACATTGCGCCGCGCAGGAAAGAGAAGTTATCGACCAAACCATCGAAACTCTGACCATAGGGGCTACCGATGTAGAGCTTATCGTTCACGCCAATTTGCGACGTCCCAACATTGTTGATCGTCTTGATGTGCTCACCGTCAAGATAGAGCGACGCGGTTTTCTCGACCCCATCAAAGGTCATCACAACGCGGTGCCAATCAGTGTTATCAATCGGCAGAAACCGCTCGTTGATCCAGTGAATGCCAGTATCCGACCCGTAGGATGCAATCAAAGCATCATTGCGAATGCTCATGGTGAAGCTATTCGAGAACCAGAACAGATCGCCCCAGTCAGACATATTGTCCTTGCGGAAATCGGCGACAACCGTGAACTCGCGGTTATTGAAGAAATCGGCGGTGTTTTCATAGGCGATGTGGCCGCCGGAAAGCTTGGCAACTTTAGAGCCGCCATCGTCAACGAATTGAACCGACCCATGTGCCACGCCAGCCATGTTATGCGGCGACGCCTCGCGCACGCCGCTATCAAAGCCCGTGCCAATAGCCAGAGGCAGCTCGGCATCAATGGTTTTTTGGCTCTCGATCGTGCGGCCATCTGCCAGACGGACCGTGGCCTTCACTTCGTAGATGCCATATTCAGCATAGAAATGCGTGGTTGTAAGCTCGCTCGTCGACATCTTTTTGCCGTCGCCAAAGTCCCAGTCAACGCGGGTAATCTCGTCAGTAATTCGGCCGTCTTCGTCAAAAAGCTCAGACAAATCAAAGCTGTGGTTGTTTAGGTAAAGACCGTCACCCGCCTCGTTTTGCAACAGGCCGTAGGGCTCTTCGGGATTGGTATCAAAATCCAAAAGACGCGAGCCGATGTTTTTACGTGCAACTGTACTGCCCGGCAGGTCCATCAAATCCGTCAAGATATCCAGATCATTGGCCAGCGGGTTCACGAAGTTGTTCGCGATATTATTATCCGAAAGCGGGTTATCGTAATTCGCGATCAGATTATTGGCTTCATAGGCACCCGAGGGTGCTAAGATTTCGGTTGTGACGTTATTGATGATCCGCACGTTGCTAGAGCCGTCAGACACGCGAATGATCGGCGGGTGCGATTTCACCTCACCATAGGCAACCGAGTAGGATTTCTCATTCACAACAATCGTGTTGTTATAGATCGTGACGCCATCGGTCTCTGCGATGGTGATCCCATGCGGGTCGTTGTTGTGGATGATGTTATCCGTCACAACGATGTTTTTGTATTTCTTGCCCGTCGAGCCGTATTGCTCGTTGTTCAGGAAAATCGACTGCGCCGCCAAACCGTCGGCGCTATCCAGAATATTGTTCCGGATATAAAGGTCTTGCGTCACGCTCTCCGCACTTGTTGACCACAGTTGGATCATGTCGAGGTGGTTAATGCTGGCATCAGAGCCAAGCAGATCGTGGATGTAGTTATTCTCGATATAGGCTTTCTGAACGCCAGCGACCTGAATCGGATCCGCCTGCATCGAGTGAAACTCATTGCCGCTGATCGTAACATTCTCGCTCTCAAGAACGGTCACGCCAAAGAAAAAGTTCGACACAAGGTTATTTTCAAACGTCAGACCATCGGCATATTTGATGTTCGTCAAATTTCCAGCGGCCCGCTCGTTGCCGTTTTGGGACAGATACTCGGTGCCTGTGCCAACCATGACGCTGTCGCGCACGGTTACATTTTTACTATCGCGCAGATGCAGAACCACATCAGCACCACCAAAGGCCGTGCTTTCCTCGAACCGAAGGTTTTCGAAGGTGAGGTTGTTGACGCTATAAAGTTCGACGCTCTGGAACACCGCCGGATCATTTGGATCAGCCGAGCGGAACGTGATGCCCTGTTTGTAAATATTGTAGGGGTCCAGCCGCAATGCATAAGCAGTTTCGGACTTATTGAGCAGGATAACATCGCCCGGATTGGTTTGCTCAACCGCGGCAATCAGCTCTTCGTTGTTACTAACAACATATTCCAAAATTACTCTCCACTGCCGATTGGCTTGGGGGCTGTCCCTGCTTCATTCCGAGAACTTGCAAAACGGGCACTAGTTAACCTAGGAAGATATGAACCATCCCTGTTGGCTTTCATAGCGGCACCCTGCCCTCGTGACTTAAAAAATTAACTAAAGAATTGCCGACAAATTTCGACAAATAATTGTCGCTTTCGCAATTATGGCGAAAAGGCGCGGATGCGTAAAATTTGTCGTTAGTTTTCATTTTCAGTCAGCTATATTTTTCTCTTTTATTTCAACAGGTAAACCCGCATGCAAGAAGCCGATTAGTGAAACATTTACCAAACCGGCGGCATTCCGCTGGCTGCTAAAAAAAGCAGCAATCACGGACATGTTACGCATCTTGCTTGGAAAATTATGGCCCCACCTAGAATCATCCCCAACACGCTGATTTCACCACATTAGAAAGGGACAAGCAAAGTGGCCTGCGCACCTCTGGGCGGCAAAATCCTTTACTATATACGCCATTTTTACTGTGATTTTCGTACATATCGGGGCCGGATTGCCCACAGATCAAGGCGAGCCACCACTCGACTCACGTTACGTAACCTGTTTAACAGATTAAAAACGGGAAACAATAATTTGAGTAACTTTATCAAGAGGTTGATGCTTTCCTGCGCCAAACGCCTTATTATCTACGTGATTTGATGCAAAAATTCGGGCCAATGCGCCCTATTTGAACCCAAACGGTGGAGACCGCCGTAGTTTGAAAGCGAATACGGAGTAGTCATGGTCGCCTATCAAGAAGAAACCAAGACCAATTGGCTCGCGGACCTTGCAGCCAACCGCTATGGTATGTTCTGGTTTTTGCTGCTTGTTGCGTCATCAATCCCAATATTCTGGCTTGGCTTTGTTTCATTGGGCGATGCTTGGTCGACGCCCGAATACAGCCACGGGCCGATTATCCCGTTGTTGTCATTCTATATGTTTCTGCGCGAAATGCGTCAGGTGCCTGCCGATCAAAGTGTAAAACGCCGCTGGCCCGGTGTTTTAATCATCGGCCTCGCCCTATCCGTCGCTATTTTTGGCAACCTCACACGCATCCCCGACATCGTCACCTACGCTTTTATACTTTGGGTCGCGGGGGTGATTCTGCTCTGTTTCGGCTGGTCTCGTGGGCTGTTTTTCTGGACTGGCGTGCTGCATCTCGTTTACATGCTGCCCCTGCCGCAATTCCTCTATTGGAAACTCACGATCTGGCTGCAGCTTGTGTCATCGGAATTGGGGGTTTGGTTCATCCGGCTCATGGGCATCCCGGTGTTCCTCGAAGGCAATGTTATCGATCTGGGTGTCTACAAACTTCAGGTGGCCGAGGCCTGTTCGGGCCTCCAGTACCTTTTCCCAATTCTGTCATTTTCTTACGTGTTTTGCGTGCTTTACAATGGGCCGATCTGGCATCGCATTGTGATTTTGCTCGCCGCGGCGCCCATCACGGTTTTGATGAATTCATTTCGCATCGGCATGATTGGGGTTTTGGTAAATTACTTTGGCATCTCCCACGCCGAGGGTTTTTTGCACTACTTCGAAGGTTGGGTGATCTTCGGTGCTTGCGTGGCGATCCTATTTATCCTCGCGGTCCTGATGCAGCGGCTTCAACGCAATCCAAAGCCCTTGGCCGAAACCCTCGACATTGAGTTCGCAGGCACTGGCCCACAGCTCGCCCGTATCTTTTCCATACCCCTGACAGGTTTGCTGACAACGGCCGCCCTCGCCACTTTTGCGCTCAGCGCGCTTTGGCTGGCCGGACCGCAACGAGAAATCGAGCGCCCGACCCGTGAGCCCTTCGGCGTATTTCCATTGGGTCTTGAAACCTGGAGCGGAGATACATCCCCGTTGGAACCGTCGGTTGAGACGGTGCTGGGTGCGGACGACTATATACAGGCCACTTTCTTTGGGCCGGGCGAGCCCGCTTCGGTGGGGTTCTTTGCCGCCTATTATCACAAGCAAACCGAAGGTTCGGGCATTCACAGCCCCGAGGTTTGTCTGCCTGTGGGCGGCTGGGAGATGTTCGACATTCAGCAGGTAGAGGTCGATCTTGAGCCCCAGACTGGCTGGCCACCTTTTCAAACCAACCGAGCGGTGATTCAAAAGGGGTTGGATCGGATGCTCGTCTATTATTGGTTTGAACAACGCGGCAAACGCATGACCAACGATTTTTCCGTTAAGCTCTCAACGGTCCGTGACAGTCTAGTTCTAGGCCGCTCTGACGGGGCATTGGTTCGCTTTACGACGCCAATGGACCGCGAAGAGAGCGTTGCGAGCGCAGAGGCACGCATCCAACGGCTGGTTGCTGAAGTTTTACCGCATCTTGATCGCTACCTACCCCATTAATGGCGCTGGCCGTTATTATTGGCTTTCCGGCTTGGAGTTGACGCTAAAGGTCAGCTCGGTGACCTGCCCCGCGACAGGAAATTTCGGGCGGGGCGGTTTAGGCAATAGCGTAAAAGCCCCAACGGTGGTGGCGGTCGTCGCGCCAGCCCCGGCCAAAATCAATCGCCGGGTCATTTTCGCATCGCTGCTCATGGCCAAGGCCCCTTTTACAATATCCAGTCATCGCTGCTGTTATAGACAGCGCCATTTGCCAGCTCGACACCCGCATCCGCATGGCGCATCGAGGTGTTGTCATCGACAAAGTACGAGCTGGAAACACCCACTTCGCCGTTTACGCGCCACACATCGCTGTCGATCTGATCATTTCCGCCAACATTGCCGCGGATAAAATCAAACCGATCCGGCTCGTCAAATGAAACCGAATACCAACCATCGTCTAGTCCGGTGAAGGCATAGGCACCATTTTCGCCGGTTCTCGTGGTGGCCACAGTTTGCCCGCCGCGCGTTAATGAAACACTAGCACCAAAAACACCGGGTTCGTTGGGGTCTTCGAACTCATCCCCATCACGATTGATAAACATTCGCCCAGAAATGACCCCGCCACCTGTAGGCGGCGCAGGTGTCGGGATAGTTGGTGCATTGACCGTACCGCCCGTCCCCAAAAGGCCCGCATCGAGATCTAGTTCTGATCTAGTCGAAGAAATTTGATACTTTGCCGCCTCGCCATTGCCGTTGATGGTGCGCCAAACATCACTGTCAAAATTGTCTTCGCCGCCAACATTTACGCGGGAAAATTCGCGGCCGGTCTGCTCTTCGAAGAGCGCCCCGTACCAACCATCGGACAGCCCCGTGAAACTGTAAGCGCCATTGCCATCAGTTGTTGTCGTCTCGACAACTTGAGATCCGCGGACCAAAGAGATTGTGGCCCCGGCCACGCCGGTTTCGCCATTATCCTCGCGTCCATTCTCATTGGCGTCGTTGAAATAGCGCCCGGCCAGAGTGCCACCACCTGCTGGAGGTGTTGGTGCGGGGGGTGTTGGTGCGGGGGGTGTTGGCGTGCCACCGCCATTGCCCGAACCCACTAAGCCCGCGTCTAGATCAACCTCGGAGCGAGAAGATGAAATCTGATACTTCGCCGCCTCGCCATTGCCGTTAATCGTACGCCACACATCGCTATCAAAATCGTCATTTGCTGCGTTGACGCGCACAAAGTCGCGACCTGCTTGGGTTTCAAACAAGGCACCGTACCAGCCATCGGACAGCCCAGTGAAACTATAGGCTCCATTTCCATCGGTGGTGGTTGTGGCAACAACTTGTGACCCTCTTACCAAAGAAATTGTCGCACCTGAGACCCCAGTTTCACCTGCGTCTTCGCGATTATTCCCATTTTCGTCATTAAAATAACGTCCGGCCAACGTTCCACCGCCAGGTTGAGTTGGCGGTGTTGGGGCCGGTGGCGTTGGGGTTGGCGGTGTTGGGGTAGGTGTCGTGCTCACCGCGGGCTCAATACCAGCATCCGCATGGCGCATCGAGTTTGAACCGTTGACCAAATACGAACTCGTCACCCCAACGCCGCCCGCGCCCGTGGTCCAAACATCGCTATCGATCAGATCATTCGATCCGGTATTGCCGCGGACAAAACTGCGACCATTGGCATCCTCTTCGAAATGGGCAGCATAATAGCCATTGCTCAAATTATCGAAGCTATAGCGGCCATTTGAATCAGTCGTCGTCGTGTCGACCACCTGCCCGCTGCGCACGAGTGAAACTGTTGTGCCCGACACGCCAGGCTCGCCCGCGTCTTCGAGATTATTCCCATTCTCGTCTAACCAAAGGCGCCCAGCCAAAGTGCCATCTTCTGAAGACGGCGGCGTTGGGGCAGGCGGTGTAGGTTCCGGTGGGGTTGGACGTGCCGCGTTGCCTTCCAGCGGAATTGCGTGGCTTGCATGCGCATCGGCTGCAATTGACTGCATCAACTCAGCATCTGACCGCGATACGCCTCGGGGCAGATATTCAGAAGGGCTTGGCGGAGTTTCATTAAAGACCGTCCAATAGAAAACATTCGCCTGCATATAGGACAAAAGAGCAGTGGCGTGTACCTCGTCTTCGGTCAAAATCCGTTCGGCGGTTTCCCCGTTGTCGCCATTTCCATATCGCGCGGTAATTGCTTTGTAAGCTTCGGAATAGGCCAGTCCAGCCGGTGCCAAGGCGGCATCATTGCGAATGGCGGTGCTTCGATAAAGGGCTTGAATGTCAGTTCCGAATGGGTCGCCTGCATTCAGCCGGTTCAAGTCAACCATCCAGTCGCCAGGCCAGTTTGTGTGCATCACTAACTGGCCGCCGTTTGCCTCAACCAAGTTGGAAAAGCGTGCGGCATAGGTGTTGAATTCGGCAATCCGCGATTGGTCTAAGTTGCGACCGTCGTGCATTTGCGTGGGGAGTGCGCCAAGAATGACAACATCATACTTGCCGCTGCGAATTTCATCCTGCGCGGCCATATAGCCAACGTCTTCCCAATGCGCGCGCAGGTTCGCACCACCGCGGTCAGACAAGGATGTTGTGACATCGTGACCGCCGCGTCGGGCGAGGTCTTCGAACTGATCGATTGTGCGTAAATTTACGTCGTTATTCGGACGGAAATAAACAAATGAATTCGATACAAAAAGGACTTCCAACGTCTCACTCCCCAAAACAATTCGCTTTGGCGATGATAGGTCTTGCGATGCAAAAAACCAACTAGTTTGAAGCCCTTAAGCGCTTCAGTTGACTAAGTTTTGAACCCGTGAATTGAGGCCCAGTTGAACGCAAATTTGGTTGGCCCATAAAAAAGCCCGCCGAAACCATTGGCGGGCTTTTGTAACATATGGCCTCAGGCCTTAGCCGATCCAATCGTTTTGGTTTGCATCAATCGCGTAGCGCGAAGCAACATCATCAGCGATATCTTGCATCAGCCTTGCATCAGCAGTGGACACACCACCAGGGCGATACTCAGATGTATCTGGCGCGTCTTCATTCATCAAAGTTTCGAACAAGACGTTCGCGGCAAGATACGCACCTATCGAGTCAGCATGGATGGCATCGACCGTCAAAATTGCCTCAGCTTTCTCGCCATTGTCGCCATACCGCTTGGACAACTCAGCATGTGCCGATGCCATCGCAAGACCGTTGGGCGCGTAATAGGCGTTATTCGCACTGGCCGTTGACCTGTAAACATCATGCGCCTCGGGCGAGAAGGTGTCGCCACCTCGAACGTCGATCTGCCAATCGCCAGCCCAGATGCCATAAAACACAGTTTCTGCGCCATTGGCATCGGCCAGATCAGTGAATTTGTCCGCGTAGTTCTTGAACTCGGCAACGCCACTTGTTGACTCGATATTCTTATTGCTGCCCTGAAGGACGACCAGATCGATATCACCTGACTTGATGATACGCTGTGCATCCGATGTGTCCCAAAGCTTCTTGAGCGGCGACCCACCAATATAAGCGCTTTGATAAGTTACATCGTAACCAGCAACATCCAACATGGCGAGGAAATGCCCTTCTGGACTTTCCGATTTGTCCCCATTGGGGGCGAAGTAGGTATAGCTATTGCCCACGAACAAAATCGACATTTCTTTCTCGCCACTTTGCGGTGTCGGCGTGGGTTTTGGTGTCGGAGTCGGAGTTGGTGTCGGATCAGGCGTAGGCGCGTTCTTAACCACAATACCAGCGTCGGTATTATAGAAAGACTTACCACCGCTTACATCGCGATAGTCCGCTTCACCCCAATTACCCGAGGTTTTCCAGACATCGCTGTCGATTGAGTCATTGCCGCCAGTATTGGTGCGCGTGAACTCGTAGGAAGACGAGGGCAACTGAAACTCAACGCGATAACCACCATCTTCAAGGCCCGAGAACTTATAGTTACCGTTTCCGTCCGTCTTGGTTGTCGTGACAGTGCGCCCAGATTGCGTCAAACGCACGGTAGCTCCGGACACGGCGCTATCGCTGCTGTCCTCGATCCCGTCCGAGTCTTCATCGTAGAAAAAGCGGCCTGCAATCGCACCATTTTTCACAACAACTTCAACAGGTTCAGGCGTTGGCGTTGTTTGCTTTGACTTGATGCCAGCGTCGACATTGCTAACCGAAGACCCGTTCTTGACTTCGTAGTTTCCAGTCAGGCCAAACCCGCCTGAATCTTTCCATACATCACTGTCGTTCGCGTCGTTGCCACCAGCATTGGTCCGGGCAAAATCATTGCTACCGCCTGGCTTGGCGAACTGAACAGCATACCAACCATCATCGAGATCGGAGAACTTATATTTACCGTTTCCGTCAGTCTTAGACGTCGCAACAACTTTTCCGTTTTGAAGCAAACGCACTTGGGCGCCAGAAAGGCCGCTATCGCCACCGTTCTCTGTATCCGAGCCATCTCTATCCCAGAAATACCGGCCCTCGAGTGATCCCGCAGATTTGGCAGGAACAGGTGTCGGCACCGGCTCGACGGATGTTTTTGATAGCAAACCGGCATCGACATTTGAAACCGTACTGCCATTTTTAACTTGGAACGACGTCGTCCGGCCATCGTTATTTGATGTGGTCCAAACGTCGCTGTCGACTGTGTCACTGGTCGCATTTCCGCGCGTGAATTTATAAGCACTGGAAATCAGGTCAAACTCAACCCCGTACCAGCCGTCGGGCAGGTTATCGAAGCTGTAATCGCCGTTGCCATTGGTTTTCGTCGTGGCGATTACTTTGCCGCTTTGCATAAGACGAACTGTCGCCCCGGACACACCGCTATCGCCGCCATCTTCGCTGGCCGATCCGTTCCGATCAAAGAAATAACGCCCCTTTAGAGTTCCATCTTCCGACAACTTAATCGGTGACGGCTCAGGTGAACGCTCTTCAGCGTGTTTGGCGCTGTGCAAACCCGCATCTACATCGGAAACTGTGTTACCGTTCTTGATAACGACCTGACTTGATACACCAGTGCCGTTTGAGTTGGTTTTCCAAACGTCACTATCGACCGCGTCGTTTGAACCCACATTAGTCCGTGCAAAACTTGCGCCGTTAACGCTACCGAACTCAACCGAATATCCGCCATCTTCAAGCCCGGTGAATTGGTAGTTACCACTTCCGTCGGTTTTGGATGTCGCAACAACTCTGCCGTCTTTGATCAGTCGGACGGTCGCGCCGGACACGCCACTATCGCCGCCATCCTGTTTGTCAGACCTGTTGTTGTCATAGAAATACTGACCTTTGACCACGCCTTTACCATCGGACGCGCGTGTCTGCGTGACGCTTGTGTTTGATGAGGGGACGATCGCTGCATCAATATCACTTACGTAAGAGCCGCGGCCAACATAGAACGAGCCGGAAATGCCTGCGCCGGAACCATCGGTCTTCCAAACGTCGCTATCTAGACGCTCATCGCGACCAACACCGGTTCGGGCGAACTGGCTGCCATATTCTGACTTAGAAAACTTGACGTAGTGGTAACCTTGATCGACGTCAGAAAAGCGGTAGTTCCCGCTAGAATCCGTACGCGTTGTCGCAACCAGGTTCGAGCCCTGATAAAGATAGACGGTGGCACCGGGGATCCCGATGTCTGAACTGTCTTCGACATTCGTACCGTTCTTGTCGATGAAATAACGGCCTGCAACTGTAGACATGTACTCAAGTCCTCAAGATAGTCTTAGCCTCAACTTAATGAGGCGTGTCCCTAATTTGATATAGTTGTACCCGATGATGGTTAACGCGAACACTCGATGGCCAAATTGCACAATGCCATAGGCGGGATATTGCACATTTTGATTTAGCGAGAAATTGCCAAGGCTGGGCATTGAAAGAATTTTGCGACGGTATGCCCGCATCTGAAGGCGAAATCTCTCATCAGGCTTCGAGGAATTTTTCGCGATTTGCCACATAAACTATTGTTATATTTGACAAAAAATTGAAATTACTCAGCCGTTAAATCTATGAAAAATTTAGTTTGGCTTGCAGGGTCTATTTTGTCTGCACCCGATCTCGTTTCAGCAATCTACAAGAAAATCGCGACTAAACTTGGCTCAATTTTCGTATATCTGGTCAGTTTTTGGAAAATTTTATGCAAAAAGAGAATCGGTTGACCTTTGCAAGCTTAACAAAACGTAAATTTTTGAATGATTCCGAAGGCTGTTGACTTTCGTCAAACCGGCCTGTTCGATTTTGGGACAGTAGCGTTAAGCCAATGCCCAAATAGGTGTCGGCCGCCACTTGGACGGCCTATAATTTTGCTATGGGCTTAGGCGATTTTCTTTTTGATATCGCGGCTCGGCGGCAGCATCAGCATACCGCGGATTGCTGCGCCTGCAGGCGCAAATTGGCCTCGGATCAACATTTGCGCAATTTTACCAGCGTTGAACGCAACGGCAATCGGTAGGGCGATCGGCTTGAATTCTGCGATAAATCGCTGGCGAGACCGGGCCATGAAGTAAGAGGCCAGTTTAGACGGGGCCTTATCGAAAGAATGCGAGCCGATAACAGTTCCAGCGATGTGATGGATCGAACTGGTCTGGCAGTACTTCAGCGGCAAATCACCCCGATTTAGGCACCAAGAGACCTCATCATAGTAGATGAAATAGTGCTCGGGCATCGGACCGGCGACATCAAGAAACTCGCGGCTGACGAGCATATGCGCGCCCATGACGTAATCCATGTCTTCGCCGCGAGGCGTAGGCGCCTCGCTGCCCTCTACGTAGGCATTCAAGTTTGAACACACACCCGTCCATAGGTTTACGCAACCGCCATCTGATTGGATCGTCGTGGGCGGGCGAAGATAGTAAACGCGGCCCCCGATTGCGCCAAAGCGGCCTGCGTTATCCGCGTATTTTTTAAATTCAGCGGCAGAGTCGTTCAGAACCACAGAATCTGGGTTCAAAATCCAGAAATAGTCGATGTCGTCCATCGCCTTGAAGGCCTCGCAGCCCTTGTTGACCGCATAGGCATAACCGCCGTTCTTGCCCGAATGCCAGAGCGTGATCTGACCTTCAGGGATATGTTTGGGCATTTCATGAGTTTCGACATAGGGGAGAGCGCCATGTTCGATGGGCTCAAACGGCATATCGTCGCTTTTTTGCCAAGTCCGCCGACCCTCTGCCCAGTCGCGGATTAGCTCGACCGTGTTATCTTTGCTTTCGTTATCCACCACCAGAATGCGAACGTCACACCCATGAGAGGCAATAACACTTTCCAAACAATCGAGGATTTCTTCGCCCGTGTTGTAAGTCACAATGACAAGGCCAAGAGCCATGGGAATTCCTTACTTAAAACTTTAAAAATTGCCGCTAGAAAGAGCAATTGGCGCCATATCTTTGGCGCCAATTGTCTTAAGCTTAGGCTTTTTCGTCGTAGACTTGTGAAGCTGTCTCGACGTCGGCGCGTTTGCGGATCAGATCCAGCACCGCCTCATCAGATTTTTGATCTTCGGTTGGGGCGAACAAAGCTTTGCCGCGATCATCTACATCTGCCGGTGGGTGGCACAAATAGTAAACCGCGAGACTTTTGCGCGATTGGCCATCTGGGCAAGTCAGTGGATCGGGCAGGCCGTGCCAGCTATTTTGCGTGGTATCAAACACCGCTGCGCGGTTGAATACTGGCTCAATTTGCTTTTCCAAGGCACCTGGTGCCTCGTCGGTTTCATTGCCCCAAAGGCCAAGGCTGCCGCCCCATGAATTTTGCCAATTTGGGTTCATGTAAACAATGATGTTAACTTTGCGCTGCAGGCCCAATTTCGGGTGCAGCGAGTAATCCAAATGGGTGTTTAGCTTGCCGCCCTTGGTGTGGATATGCCAGCCGCCACCGTTTAGGCCGCTATCGGCAAAAAGCTCCATTCCACCAAACAAACGATCGGACAAAAGCTTTACGAACTCCGCCGAGTTCAACATGTTGAATGCTTTGTAAGTCTCGGGCCTGAAATCGTTCCAGATGTTGCAAACCTTTTTGATTTCAATTGGGTTTGCGTATTTGTGCCAAAGCTCATCGTCGAATTCAGGGAATTCAGACTCTAGCTTTTGCGCAACATCCGGCGTGAAAAAGTTGTCGATGACCATGTGGTCAAAGGGGCCTTCTTTGCCCCAAGTCTTTGCCGCTTCAACAATCCCGTCGACATTAAAATATGCCTTCAGTTCATCACTCACATCATCTGCCATCGTTACTTCTCCGAGATCCTGTTCTTTGCCTTCGGTGTACCTAGGGCAGCATGTATTTCTATTCTGCAGGTTCGACAACTTTTTTTGAAACCCCCCACACATATACCCTGCAAACTTGGCAGGTTTGCACCAAAAGCGCTCTCGCGAGGCCTTAATAGGCCGAAAAGTACTAATAACCGGGAAATTTGTGACGCTCTACGTCAATTTTTTGGAATTCTATCGACACCATTTTTTCGATTAACCGCGTCACTCCCGCGAACTATGCGTCCAAATTGCGGTTGATCTTACGTAAACCCGCCCGTGCTTTTAGCTCTGCCATTATGCCAAGCTGGCTGCCACGAAACTCTCGCCCAATGTTTAGATCCTGCGGCTCGCCAACGAGCGGCCCCTTTTGTGCGGCTTTAAGCACGTCGATGTAAGACCGCGTACCCGCCAGCACAGCACGCGCGAAAACCGCATGGAGCCCGTCACCTTTGACAAGCTGCGCCTGCTGGGTCGCAAAGATGCGCCCACCGTCCACATCCGATGTACATTCATGCACCGTCGCACCGATCATATGCGGCTCATTGAAGGCGAGCGGCCAAAAGGCGCAAGCGACGCCGCGATACCAAGGGCTAAGGCCCGTGTGCATATTCAGTGCAACCGTGCCCGCAAGTTCCAGCACATCGTCGGGGATGATCCCGGTGCCATAAATCGCTAGAACATCTGGTGTCTCAGCGCGCAACTGCTCGGCCAAGACCCCGGCGCGGGGGCGACCTACGCGTGATACAAGATCATCGCGTTTGATGGCATGGCTATCCTCGCCCAGAACCGTGATCAAAGCGGCATCGCGTGCTGCCGCATCGCCGATGAGTTTCAAATAGAGGCTGCGCAGGGTCTTGGAGACAAAGCGTCCCGGCGTTGCGCGCAGCATCTTTTTCCACGACCGTGGCGGGGTTGGATCGCAAACAAAAATCGCGGCGACATCCATTGCCGCACAAATCTGGTTCGTGACATAATTATGGGCGGGGCTATCGCCGGTGATGATGACGGTTTTCATAGATCAAAAGCCCATACGATGGCGCAAACTGCGTAGCCTTGGTTTGACACCCAAATGCAGGTTGAGCTGCGCAGGCGTTTCGTCGTGCAAAGAGGTTCGATACCAGATGTCTGGGGCCGGACGGTGCGTGTTTGCGCGGGCATGTACAAGAAAAATCGCGCTGTGACCGGTTTCGCGCAAAGCCTTGAGCACAGTGGCAGGCAGATCAGTTTCATGGCCATAGGGCACTGAAAACGAACGTATTTTTTTCTGTGTCATCTCTTCTAACATCGCTTTGGACGCGACGATTTCGCTTTCGATCTCTGCGGCATTAAGGGCGCGGCAATGCACGTGACTGGTGGTATGATTGCCCACTTCGACGCCATAATCCGCAAGCGCAGCTAGCTCGTTTCGGGTCAAAAGCGGTGCCCTTGGGCCAAGATCAAGCGGGCCGAATGCCTCGATAATCCGCGCCTTGACCGCCTCACGCGCCACGGCCCCAAGCCGGGCCATATCGCCAACAACCAAATCCGCAATATTCTCGCGCTCTGGCACATCAATCGCCCGGCACAATTCACCAACGCCATGCTCATTCGCCGCATAGGCAATCGCACTGTCGAGGGACAGGTCAGGCACGCCCACAAGCCCCGGGTTCACAAAAAACACCGAGGGCAAACCAGCAGGGGCCAAAACCTCGCGCGCCATGTCATGGACCGAGGCAAAAGCATCATCAAAAGTGATCAAAAGCGGCTTTTTGGGCAGCTTTCCATTAATCAACGTCTCAAGATCGATGACATCGAAATCACGGCTCACCCGTGCAACTTGCGCCTCAAAGGCCGCACGCGTGCTGGCCACACCCAGCCCCCGTTCGAAACTGGATTCCGGCCCGATGTGATGATGCAGCGTGCAAATTGGTGCCGCCATTTACGGGCCCCCTAGATATTATTATCAAAACCAGCCGTACAATTATGGCACGACAGATTCATCACCATTTTTCAGAATTTCGTTGATTCTTTCTAAGAGGCATGACGATTTTTGAAAAAAACTGGTCAGTGCAATCTAAATGAGGCGTCTTAAGAAGACGTCATCTGATTGATCTGGGCCAATTCAGCCTCAAGCACAGGGGCGTCAAGATCAAGATCTTGGGCGATTTGTTCAAAGCGCCAACGCCAATCCAGCTTTTTGAGCGCCATTTTCTGATTATGGCGCGCCAATTCAGGGGTCCAAGTTGACAGCGCCTCTTTCAGCGCCGCCAGTCCTTCGGCTCGATTATTGGCCGAGACGTCCAAAAGCGCCTCAGGCCAAAGTTCGTGACGGGCGGCAAAATCCGTGCGCGGGGGAATGCCAGCAACAATCGCACCAGCGCCCAGCGCATCGGTCCACCGCGACGTGATGTATTCTTTTGTGCCGTGGGTGTATTTCGAGCCATCGACCAAATTGGAATGAGCCAGCAAGAACCGGGCGCGGCGCATAAAGCCTGCGTTCAATTTCACAACTTCGGTTGGGTCATCCAAATAGGGCGGGCGGCCATGGAACGTTAGACCTTCGGCCTGACACGCCGCCGCGGTTTTCTCATCATCTTCCCAAACCGGTGGCTGACGGCCCATCCGCAGCAAATCTAGATCTTTCGTCAGCGTCGGATCGTCAAAACCACCAAGTTTCAAGGCATCGGTGCCGAAACTCAGATAGCTCGTTTGAACGCCAGTTTTCTTGGTAATGTAGTCAACGTCATTGCCGCTGGTGACGTAAAAATGGTCAAATTTGCCACGCAGCCCAAGCTTGGGGAAGCGTTCGGTCCAGAAACTATCGATGATCCACGCATAGACCCGCCGGAACCCAAGCCGCCAATCCGGCAGTTCGGACAGCAGCAAAAGATGCTGCGGCGATGGGGCAATCAAAAGCAGATCACGACCTGTCTTTTGCCCTTTGCGCGACATGAAAGGATAAAGAACTTTCGAGGCTTTAATCGTATGACCATCGGTGTAGTTCACCGGCGCGCTCAAGCTTTCGCCCAACAGACCAACCATATGGTCAATCGGCGCCCAACCATGGCGGCCCGGTTTACAATACACAATTTCAAGCTCGGCCTGCTGATTTGCATCAGCATACTCATCGCGGCCAAAATCTAACGCTTGGTCAAACATTTTCTTCCTACGGTCCATTACACCACACTGGCACCAAAACATTTAGGCGGCACTTCAAGATCGTCACGCTCACTCAGAAGATTCGACATTCTATTGGGGTTTTTGCCGAACCGTCGCCTTGGTGCAAGTGACTGGACGATATTCTGCCTAATTATTTTAAATGCCTCATGGCAACGATTCTGCCATGACCTTTATTTAAGCAAAAATTAGTACAAATTCACGCCACTCCCCCCCCACAAGCAGTATTGAGCAGAAACTCGCTTTTGTACTTACCCAGTTCTAGAGTGCTAATTGGACAGAATCTTGGTGTTATTGATAGAAATGAGATGGTTTTTTTGGAAAACTTAACCTCAATCTGCTCAGGTGCGACAAGAGGCGGTCCGCTCTATCGGATCACGTTGCAAACTCAGGGCCAATCGCGCTAACAGAATTATATGACGGATATGGCAACAGGCAGGACCGAAGGGGTCACGATGGCGCGGCTCGACCGGGCGGCGGCGCAGTACGAGCAAGCGGCAAAGCCGTTTCTGATCGTGATTTTCATGGTGCTGGCCTTGATGCCATTTTATCTGCAGCTCGGCCCGCTGCGCATGACGCCAATCCGGTTTTTCCTGCTGATCGCCTTTATCCCGCTAGTTTTGCGTTGGCTTTCGGGGCGTCACGGCGGGATTATCATGCCCGACATCCTTTTGGCCCTGCACGGGCTATGGATGTTCATTGCAATGGTTATAACCGAGGGGTTCTCGAACTCTATCGAGTTTCTCGCCACCCAAGTGATGGAAATGTTCGGCCCTTATTTGCTAGCGCGCACCTATATTCGCGACATGGCCAGCTTTATCTATTTTGTGCGCATCCTACTGGTCTCGATCGTGCTGCTGATCCCCTTTGCGCTGATCGAAAACATCACCAACAAACTACCAATCAGCATGTTTTTTGACTCTTTGCCGGGGTTTGACACCTTGATCAAAGAGCAAAACGACGTGCGCATGGGTCTGTTTCGGGCGCAAGCGACCTTTCCGCATCCAATCTCGTGGGGCGTGTATTGCGCAACGATCTTTGCGCTCGCGTGGTTTGTGCCGATTGCCCAAGGTGCCGGCATGGCGGCGCGAATATTTTGGTCGGTGATCTGCACGGTCGGCTCGTTCTTATCCCTATCATCTGGCGCAATTCTGTCCGTCGGCATGCAATTCGCCTTGGTCGGCTATCACATGGTCACAGGCTGGCTGAAAATGCGGTGGCTGCTGCTGTTTGGCGGCTTTATCGCTCTTTATATTCTGATCGACCTGCTCTCAAATCGCTCACCCATTGAGGTTTTCATCTCAAAACTCGCCTTCAGTGCCCATAATGGCTACTATCGGATCGAGATTTTCAACTACGGCTGGCTTGAGGTTGAGGGCCACCCGATCTTCGGCATTGGACAGCGCGAGTTTAACCGCCCTTGGTGGATGCATTCTGCCTCGGTCGACAACTTTTGGCTGCTAACCGCCATGCGTTACGGGATACCCGGCGTTTTGTTGATGATGGCTGGCTTTTTGGTCGGTCTGTTCAAAGTCGGCTTCATGGATTTCTCGAAACGCCCCGATCTGGCGGCCTGCCAACGCGGCTATATCATCGCCATGGCTGGGCTGTTCTTCTCGCTGACGACGGTTCACCTTTGGGCCAGCGCCTTTGCCTTTATCTTTCTGCTCTTTGGCAGCGGCATTTGGATGTATACCTCTGAACTGGACCTTGGCACCGAAGACGAGGTTGCCGACGGGCCCACAGATCGGGCCGCACCGGCACGAGATACGCCCAAACGCCGCGCCGGGCTGGTGCGAAAATCGCTGGACGACGGCACTGAGCGCAACACAGGCGTTACGCGTAGCGCTGCACCAGTTCGCAAAGAGGCTAACTTGGCCGAGCGCAAGAGTGGCCGCTATTCACGCGGCACAATCAAACCAACCCCCAAACGCTGAGTATTTGGTGCCCTATTTACCAAAGATGCGCACTTTTATGATGATGAACGATGGACCCAATGAGACGCGCGCCGTATAGGCGGCGCATCGACCAATCCCAAAGGCGCAAGAACCGGAACCCATGTCGAATTTATTAGAAGTCACCCCGACGCAAATCCCTGATGTTGTTATTCTAAAAGCCCGCCGCTTCGGCGATGATCGTGGCTTTTTCTCCGAGCCATGGAACCGCGCCCGCATGCGCGAAGTGGGCTTGTCGATGGATTTCGTTCAGGACAACCATTCCTTTTCGGCCATCAAAGGCACCGTGCGCGGGCTGCACTATCAGGCCCCGCCCTTTGCGCAGGACAAACTGGTGCGGGTGACGCGCGGCGCGGTGATGGACGTTGCCGTCGACGCGCGCAAAGGCTCCCCCACTTTTGGCAAATGGGTGGGCGTTGAACTATCGGCGGAAAATGGGCTGGCGCTTTTGGTGCCCAAGGGCTTTCTGCATGGCTTCGCAACACTGACGCCGGATGTCGATTTCTCTTACAAATGCACCGATTACTACAACCCTGAATGCGAAGGATCGGTTTATTTCGCCGACCCTGACTTGGGCATTGACTGGGGCGTTGAGGCGGATCTTGACGCGCTTTCGGGCAAAGATCGCGCGGATCAGGCGTCGTCTTGGGCCGCATTCGATAGCCCGTTTACTTACTAAGGAGCACTGAGCGATGAAAATTCTTGTTACTGGGGGGGCTGGTTTTATCGGCTCAGCAGTTGTTCGTCAGGCAGTGCGTGACGGCCATAAGGTGGTTAACGTTGATGCGCTGACCTATGCGGCCTGTCTGGACAACGTAAAGTCTGTCGCAGATAGCCCGAACTACGTGTTCGAACAGGCGGACATTCGCGACAAGGCGCGTTTGGACGAAGTTTTTGCCGCCCATAAGCCGGATGTGGTCATGCATCTGGCCGCCGAAAGTCATGTGGATCGCTCGATTGATGGCCCCGGTGAGTTCATCGAAACCAATGTGATGGGCACCTATAATATCCTAGAGGCGGCGCGCAGTTATTGGATTGAGCAAGGCTCGCCCGAGACGTTCCGCTTCCATCACATCTCGACCGATGAGGTTTACGGCTCTTTGGGTGAGACGGGAATGTTCACTGAAGACACGCCTTATGATCCGCGCTCGCCCTATTCAGCCTCGAAGGCATCCTCGGACCATTTGGTCCGCGCATGGCATGAAACATACGGCCTGCCGATTTTGGTCACGAATTGCTCGAATAACTACGGCCCGTTCCACTTTCCCGAAAAGCTGGTCCCTGTGGTCATCCTTAAGGCCCTCGCTGGGGCACCGATCCCAGTTTACGGCAAAGGCGAGAATGTGCGGGACTGGCTATATGTTGAGGACCACGCCGACGCGTTGTTGACGGTAGTGGCCAAAGGCGAAATTGGCCGCACTTATAACATCGGCGGCGAGAACGAAGCCCGTAACATCGATTTGGTCACAACCATTTGCAGTGTTCTAGATGAACTGCGGCCAGCCGATAAGCCTTACGCTGAACAGATCACCTTTGTCACCGACCGTCCCGGTCATGATATGCGCTATGCCATCGACCCAACCCGCATTCGCAACGAATTGGGTTGGCGCCCTTCGGTCACTGTCGAAGAAGGTCTGCGCAAAACAGTGCAATGGTATCTGGAAAACGAAGACTGGTGGCGCGCCTTGCAAAACCGTGACGGCGTCGGCGAGCGGCTCGGCAAAGGCTAAGCGCGCATCAGTTAATCAGACTTATGCGCTAAATAGTACCGAACAGCCGCTTGCACATGGCGAAACCGATCGCCGCCCAGATGCTTGCCGCCATACCAACGCGTGACCACCACTATATGGTCACGCAGATTTTCCTGCTCTAACATCCGTAAAATCAACGCGCCCGCGCCAGTTTCACCGTCATCATTTTTAATTGGGCCAGCATCGCAAACCAGACCCCAACTGTGATGCGTCGCCTTGGCAAATTTCTTACTGCGCGTGAGCGCTTTTATGAATGCCTTGGCCTCGTCTTTGCCCAAACAGACCCCGCCAGACACTGCATATTTCGAACCGCGGTCGCTGATAATATTGTCAAAGACAACAGGCTCGGTCACGAAAGATGCCCGCGCCCATTTCCAAGCCCGCTAGATTTCGTGGCAAAAACCGCGTCAATCGAAGCCTTGGTGGTCGCGCGGTTGGTCAGATCAATCGAGTACTGCGCATAACCAGTGGCGCCCATACTGAAATTTCCCTCAAAAATATCATCCGCTGCATTGGTCACACTGGGCGCCCCAAGCTGCGCCCGCCAATCCAAATTGGCCATGTTGTTGCTAGAAGTTGTGCCATCGTAGGCGGCAAACTCCTGCGTCACACATTTATGCACATGGCAGGCCTCTGCACTGCTAACGCTGGTGATATAAATCCGCGCGCGGGCATTGCCGTAGGGGCTCTCGGGGATACTAATCTTATCCCGAACCACGGTGTTCGCCTCAATGTTCATATTTGCGCCATTGTCGACGTTGATGCCCCAAGTCGAGGACACCATGATGAAGTTATTCCGAACAGTGCCCGTCACGCGGGTCGTGTTATTGTTCTGAAAATTGGTGAACAAGCCTTGGGTTGAATTGTGTTTTTGGTGGTTAATACTGCCGCCTTGCGCCGGCGACGGGCGCACACCCGCAACGGTACCCGGCGCGAGCATTGGCATGTAATTGCCTTGGATCACGAGATGATAGTCTTTGTTATCCGAGCCGGTGCCGTACTGAATACCATCCTTGTGAGCGCCCGCAAAAGTTTCGTGGTCGGTGCCGTCGAAGGAATTGAGAATATAACTATTGGTAATCTCAAGGCGGATATTACCCGGCTCGGTTTGGTTAAGGCTCTGGATCGCATCTTCAAGATAGTCCTTAAAGAAGCTGTTCACACAACGAACCCGCTCAACATCCACCGGCCAAAATCCACGGAACACACGGTCAAAATCGCAATTTTGAACGACAATCGTGTCAATAAACCGTGCCCGCAACCCGCTTGCAAAATGCCCAGCCGACACACCCTGCGGCGCGCCAAAGCGGCATCCGTCAATGATGACTGTACCGCGGGTCGCGTAAGTTCCGTTGGACGTCACATAAAGTGCGGTTGAAAGCAGGTTGAGGTTGGTATTGGCGTAATCGGCATTATAGCTCGAGTTGCCGGTTGGATTATCTGAATAATAGTAACCCAAAGGGTCGCTGGGCTTGAGATGCGTCGTGAAGTCAATGTCTTTAAAGGTCACCCGATCACAACCCGCGACGATCACCCGGCCCCTGATCTCGGCACCTAGATGAGTTTCGGATCGGATCGTCAGCCGCCCCCCCGAAAAATCAACCGTAGCGTCATTGTCGTAGGCATCATCACTCGCGCCGATATTGGGATCAACGACAGACCCATTGCCTTGAATATTATTGACGTCCATGCGTTCATCAAGGGCCCCCAAAACCGAGCCATCGCGCAGGATAATCTGATAGTGCTGGCCGCTTGCCACCGGGGTCCGGGCGTTACCAACCGCGCTCGAAAGTTGCGATGCATTGATGATGTGTGCAGCATTCGGCACGACATTCACAAACATAGTCTGCCCGGTATTCAACTCTAGCGCATAGCCACCCGAAAGGGCGCCCGAGCCTGCGGCAGTGGGCACAACCAGACCATTTGAAATCTCGAAATGGCCGTCGTCATTGCCGCCAATAATGGACGCGGCATTGGTTTCAATCCCGCCCGCGCCCGCAGATGTCATCGCGCCGAAATCGACCGTGCTACCAAGGCCATTCAGCGTAACAGCAACATTATAGACGGGGCTTTCATCAATGCCGTCCCAAAGCGTGTAGGAAAAACTACCGTTTGCCGCCGAGTTTGAGGTGGACGGGTGGCCCGTTACATCGCCTTGATCGTCATAACTGGCCGTTCCATCCTCTTGGACTTGAACCCGACCACTAGGCAGATCAACAAAATGCGGCCAAGTGGTAATGATCGTACCATTAATGCGGCGCACTCGGATTTGATCCCCATCCGGGTCGGAGGCCCCATTCAAAAGGGTAATGGAATTTTTTTCGCTATATACTGTCATGGACACTTCCTGAGCGCTTTTCGGGCACCGGCTTGGACGCAAATCTCACAGACCTAAACCGGGCACTATCGCTGCATTTTATCTTTGTCATAGCGTAAAGGATCACTTCAGGCATCGTACGGCGGTCATCGTACGGTGCTTATGCTAGACGAGCAACGGTCTCGGAAAATACCCCGCGGATACCTCTATGAAAGCACTCACCGACCACCCGCTGGCAAAAACCTACGCACTTGCGCGATCATTGTTTGGCTATATTCACGAAGCTTGTCGTTAAAATACAGACTTGCCACCACATAGACCAAAGGAATGAGACAGGCCAAAAAGAAGCGAATGGCGAGACTGTCTGTCCAAACGCTCAGTGCTATAAGCCCCAACCCCATCGCGCCCAACGCATATCCGTAACTGCCCAAGCCGGTGTCGATGGGAATAGGTTTTCCGCGACGCAGCTGGTAAATACACAACATAAAGGCAACGGCTTCGCCCAGTGTCAGGGCAATCCCGACACTAACCAGCCCACCACCCATTTTTAGCGCAACGAAGGCCATGATTATGCCACTGACGCGCATGCCCTCGGCGTACATAAGCGATTGTGTATTCGCGAAGGCCAAGAATGCATTGACCATGCGGGTCCGCATAAAACGGATGGCACCAGCAATGGATGCCCAGCCCAACAGCAAGACGGACGAGACATAGGCATCCCCGAAAAACAGGCTGATTAAATCAGTACCCAAAAGGATCAACGGCACAAAAACACCCACGGCCATGACACTTGTGACATGACCCATAAGATCATAGCGCCATTGAAACCCGCCTTGATCGTTCTGCACATCCGACATCAACGGCAAGGTCAGCGATGAAATCACCCGGGTCAGCATCCCGCTTGGCATAGCGACCAGCATCATGACCACCGCGTAATGCGCAAGCTCCAGCATCCCCAATTCCGACCCGACAAGGAACCGATCCGCCTGCGTCGCCAGCATCAGCACGATGCCGTTGATCATAATCGGCCAGCCGAACTGAAGCGCAGACATCATGTAGTCTCGGTTCGGTTTGATCTCATATTTGCGCTCAGCCATGTAATGCGTGGTCAGAACGAGCGCCGTCGTTTGGAAGATCACCCCCCAAAGCATGGCAATGTAATCGCGGGTCAGATAGGCCACGACGACGCCAACAATCAGGCCAATAATCTGCGACGCAAGATGGGCCATAATCTCGACAGAAAAATCCATTTTGCGCTGCACACGGTACATATCCATGTGGATAAAGGCCCGGATCAGCGGCGAAACCGACAGAATTTGATAGGCAAACTTCGCCTCGGGGATGCCGAACAGATTAGCCAGCCAACCTGCACTAAAATAGAGCAACACCGCCAAAAGAACGCCGCGCACCAGCGAGAACGTCACCACTGTCGATTGATAGAGCGGGTCGTCCCCGTTTTTGTCGCGAACAATCGCCTTGCCGAGTGAGAAATCAGACATCAACTCAAGCGCGGTGGTTGTCACAGCAAAGGTTGACGCAATCCCAAAATCTTCGGGAAACAGCAGCCGCGCAATAATCATGTTTCGCAAAAACGAAAGGAACTGTATCGCAAGCTGGCTCGCAAAAAGCGTAACCCCGCCGCGCAAAATTCGATCTACATTACTCACACAAAAACCCTAAGCTGCGGCCGCATCGATGCACTTATTGATGATGCTTCTTGTTGATTCTGAGGCTTTTACCCAATCCGAAAAGCATTAGATACCAAGAACACTAAGAAACCGGTATTAGAGCCCAGATATCGGCCAAGTTTATGCCACCAGTTGTGGCGGCATCACTAACCCATATTAGTTTGCAAAGAATGTCGCTTGTTTTTCGGTGCGACGATTTCGATTGCGGGCCGCTTCGGGCTGGACGCGGATCGGCAAAACACTATCGTGGCATTATCGGTTCGGTCACATCATGGGATGGCTATCATGTCGAAATTCGGTGTCAGTCAGAGCGTTCGGCGCAAAGAAGATTTCCGCTTCACCACTGGTCAAGGGCGTTACGTCGACGATATCGCGCCCGCGAACGCGCTGGTGGCGGTGTTTTATCGCGCGCCGGTGGCCCATGCGATCATCAAAAATGTCGGCATCGCGGACGCTGCGGCTGCGCCCGGTGTGGCCCTCGTGATGACGGCGGCCGAGTTCAGCGCCAACGCCACCAACACCATCAATTATTCCGTGCTATCCGATGGCACAAAACGCCCCTCATCTTCGGCAGCGCGGCCCGTTCTGGCCAGCGGCAAAGTCCGTTTTGTCGGCGAGCCCGTGGCCATGATCGTCGCCGATACGTTGGCGAATGCCAAAGCTGCAGCCGAGCTGATCGATTTTGACTACGAAGACCTGCCCGCCCATGTCGCTTTGGCCGCAGGCGGTGCCCAGATCCATGACGATGCGCCGGACAATGTGGTTTATGACTGGGAATTTGGCGACAAGGCCAAGACCGAAGCAGCTTTTGCCACCGCCGCCCATACCACGCGCATCGAAGTTGATGATAACCGCGTAATCGCCAACGCGATGGAGCCGCGCGGCTGTTATGGGGAAATGGAGAACGGCCGTCTGCACGTCTGCGTCAATGGTCAGGGCGTTTGGGGCGATCGCGACGAACTAGCTGAGAAACTGGGGATGGACCGCACGCAGGTGCGCGTGACCAACCCTGATGTGGGCGGCGGGTTCGGCATGAAGTCCTTCATGTACCCCGAAACCCTCGCCGTCGCCGATGCCACACGCCGTCTGAACCTGCCTGTGCGCTGGATGAGCGAACGCGGCGAAGGCATGCTGACCGACAACGGCGGGCGCGATCTTGTGACCGTGGCCGAGGCCGCTTTTGACGCTGATTACCGCCTTCAGGCCGTGCGTTTCGACACAATCGCCAATATGGGCGCCTATAACTCGGGCTTTGCGCAGTTCATCCAAACCGAGCTGCAGCTTAAGGTTCTGACCGGGGTTTACGACGTGCAGACCGCCTATTATTCCCAGATCGGGGTCTATACCAATACGACCCAAGTCGATGCCTATCGCGGTGCTGGTCGGCCCGAGGCGATCTATACCATAGAGCGGTTGATGGACACTTCCGCGCGTGTTCTCGGGCAGGATCCGATTGAATTGCGCCGCAAGAACTTTATCCGCAAGGACCAGTTCCCCTATCTTTCAGTCACGGGCGAGACCTACGACGTTGGCGATTTCGACCGTGTACTAGATCGCGCGATGATCGAGGCGGATGTGGCCGGTTTCCCCGCGCGCAAGGCGGCTGCGGCCAAGGCTGGCAAACTGCGCGGCCTTGGGCTTTGCTATTACATCGAATCTATTCTTGGCGATCAGACGGAATCGACCAAGATCGAATACGCCGAGGATGGGATGGTAAATCTCTACGTCGGCACCCAATCAAACGGCCAAGGCCATGAGACGGTCTTTGCGCAGATCCTGAACGAACGCGCCGGCATTCCCTTTGAAAAAGTCCGGATGATCCAAGGCGACAGCGATCTGATCGCCAAGGGCGGCGGCACAGGGGGCTCTCGCTCGGTGACCATGCAGGGCAATTCGATCAACGCCACGGCGGATATCATGATCGAGAAATTCAAGCCGCTGGCCGAGGACGAGTTAGAGGCCGCGGCGGCGGATATCGTCTTTGAAGACGGCGCGTTTCGCATCGCGGGCACGGATCGGCAGATCGATATGATAACGCTGGCTGAAACCGCGCGGACCAAAGGCGCCGCGGACCTGCTGGTGACCCAGTTCGAAAACACCGTCCCCAATCGCTCTTACCCCAACGGCGCACATTTGGCCGAGGTCGAGATCGACCCCGAAACCGGAACGACCGCCTGTGTGAAATACACTGTCGTCGATGATTTCGGCGTGCTGATGAACCCGATGCTCGCCGAGGGTCAGGTTCACGGCGGCGTTGCGCAGGGCATCGGCCAAGCGATCACCGAGCGGGTGGTTTACGACGAGGACGGGCAGCTTTTGACCGCCAGTTTTATGGATTACGGGATGCCGCGCGCCGATGACATTCCCAACATGCCATTCTTTGCGGAACTGACGCCTTCGACCGCCAATGACATCGGCATGAAAGGCTGCGGCGAGGCGGGCACAGTGGGCGCGCTGGCCGCTGTGACCAACGCCGCGCTTGATGCGGTCTGGGATGCGGGCGTGCGTGCGGTGGATATGCCGATGACGCCGCTGTCGATGTGGGAACGGTTGCAGGCCGTGAAAACCGCCGCCGAATGAGTAAAAGCCTAAAACGCGTGACCGCCGCCCTAGAAGCTTGCGGCATTCAGACCGAAATCCGGCACATCGAGGCCTCGACCAAGACGGCCCAAGATGCCGCCGACGCAATTGCCGTCGATGTGGATCAAATCGCCAAATCGGTGATTTTTCGGGGCGAGACCAGCGATAAGCCCTATCTTTTCATCACCGCTGGGCGCAACCGCGTGGATACGACACTGGCCACCGCTTTGGCGGGTGAGCCGCTGGGCAAAGCCGATGCGGCCTTCATCCGCGCGACCACGGGGTTTGCCATTGGCGGCTGCGCGCCTTTGGGCGCGATTGCGCCGCTGGATGCATGGCTTGATACGAGGCTGACAGAGTTTCAGGCGATCTGGGCCGCTGCAGGCACGCCGCATCACATGTTCGAAATAGCGCCGGAAACTTTATCAGCCGCTGCAAGCGCCCCGGTTGCGGCCTTCACCCAAAAGCCCTAAGGCGCGCGACCCAAGAAACGCAAAACAGACCGCGCCGCCGCGTCTTTGTCAGTGGTCAAAAGTGCCATGGTCTGTGCCATGGCAGCCTCTTGCGCCGGATCGCCGCCAAGCGCGCGCTCAAGCGCGGGAACAAGCTGCGCCGCGTTGCAATTCTCGAAGAAATACTCCGGCACAGCCATCGTGTCTGACACAAGATTGACCAAAGTGGCAGATTTTGCCTTGAACATCCGCTGCACGGTAAATTGGGTCACGGGGGCCATCTTATAGCCAATCACCATGGGTGTATTTTGGCGCGCCAGTTCGAGCGATACGGTCCCAGAAGCCGCCAAAGCCGCATCGGCCGTGGCAAAAGCTGCAAATTTTCGGCGCTCTGCAGCGCTGGCCGATAGCCCACTGGGATCAAGCACATGGACGCGCGGCAGATCAAAGTGAGCCGATACCGCCGCCGCTACATGCGCCGCTGCCGGGACAATCACCTCAAGATCAGGCCGCTTTGCAGCCAGAGCCGCTACAGCTTCGGCAAATACCGGGCCGTGCCGCTTCACTTCACCGCTGCGCGAGCCAGGCAGAACACATAGAACGGGCGCAGATGCCCCAATCCCCAAATCCGCGCGCAGGGCCGCGCAGCTTTCAGCTGTTGCAACGGGCAAATTCGCCACCGGATGACCCACAAAATCGCAACTCATCCCAGCCGCTTCCATGTAAGGCGGCTCGAAGGGTAACAAGGCAAGCACATGATCCACCTGCTTGGCCATCTTTGCTGCCCGGCCCGGACGCCAAGCCCACACAGATGGGGCCACGTAGTGCACTATAGGGAGTTCCGGCACTTGGCGTTTGACCGCCTTGGCCACCCGCAAACAAAAATCAGGGCTATCAATGGTGATCAGGACATCCGGTGCCTGAGCAACCACCGCCTTAGCAGTTTCGCGTATCCGGCGCAGCAGATTAGGCAGTTTTGGCAAAACTTCGGTTAGGCCCATCACCGATAGGTCTGACATGTTAAACCGCGAGGCCAAACCCGCCGCAGTCATCAATGGGCCGCCAATGCCATCGAAACTCACACCCGTGGCCTTGCGTTTCAAACCCTCCATCAAAGCGCCACCTAACGCGTCGCCCGAGGGTTCTCCTGCGATGATGAATACCTTGAGTGGCGGTGTCATAGCCCTGTGCCGGGACGGCGCGACCAAATGAAAATGCCAGCTTGGTCGGCGAGACGGATCACCTCGTCGCGCGCCAAGACAATCACCGCGTCGGCCTCAATCACGATGCCGCCTAAACCAGCGGCCACAACTTTTTCGACAGTTTTCGGGCCAATGGCTGGCAGATCGACACGCCAATCTTGCCCCGGCTTGGGCGCTTTAAAGAGCACGCCCTTCACGCCCTTAGCGTCGGGCAAAACGGAGTCAGGCAAATTGGTGACGCTCTCAAGCAAACGGTCCGTGCCTTGGATCGCCTCAACCCCCAGACAAATGCCTTGCCCCACAATCGCCGCTTGCCCCACGTCCAACTCGCCCAAGGTTTTGGCAATATCGACCGCGCGAAGAATGTCCTCATTGTCATCATGACTTGGCTGGGCCTTAGTCAAAAAACCCGGACCAATTGTGAGATCATTTAGCACTTGATGGGCGGCAACCACCGCAAAGCCTTCGGCCTCAAAGGTGCTAACGATGACCTTTAGGGTCGCATCGTCGCCGCGTTTCAAAGCGGGCAGCAGCTTGGCCGAAAGCATGGCGAATTTCGCGTCAAAGCGCAGGGGGTTCAGCCGGGGGCGGCTCATTGCGCCAGCCATGACGACCGAGCCGCAGCCCGCGTCTTTCATAGCGCGAAACATGCTGCCGATTTTCTCGAATTCCGCCTCAATAACGGGATGCCCTTCGGTCCAGCTCAACGGGACGCCCTTGAAGCTGACGACGCGATAGGCGCGGCCACGCGATGCCGCATCTTCCGCAAGCATCTGGGGCAAAAGCCCCTGTCCGGCGATTATGGCAAGCGCGTCAGCCATCGGGCTGGCAGAAGGCCCGGTCGCTGTTGCCCATCACAAAAGCCACCACTTCTTGCACGAGTTCGTTCTCGGCCTGGGCTTTGCCCACCGCCTGCACCCGTTCTTTAAAGGTGCCCTCTGAAGAGATAATCTCTTTGAAGGCCGCGCGTAGTTGCATCAGCTCGGTTTTGTCGACACCCCGCCGTTTCAAACCCACCAGATTAAGACCCGCCAGCCTAGCCGCGTCACCCATGACAGTTCCGTAAGGGATCACATCCGCCGAAACCGCCGAAAGCATACCAATCATCGCGCCGCGGCCAATACGGCACCACTGATGGATGCCCGCATGACCGCCAATCACAACATTATCAGCGATGCTGACATGCCCGGCCAGCGACACATTATTGGCGATGACAACGCCATTGCCGACCTGACAATCATGGCCGACATGGACATTCACCATGAACAGGCCATCGTCGCCCACGCGTGTCATCATACCGCCACCCTTGGTGCCGGGGTTCATGGTCACGCTTTCGCGGATCATGTTGCGCGCGCCGATCACCAATTCACTTGGCTCGCCTTCGAACTTAAGATCTTGGGGCTGATGCCCAAGGCTCGCAAAGGGCCAAACGACCGTTTCAGCCCCAATTCTAGTATGCCCCGCAACCGCGACATGACTTTTCAGCTCTACCCCATCCCCAAGAACAACATCCGGGCCGATATGGCAAAACGGGCCGATCCGGCACCCCGCGCCAAGCTGGGCCCCGGCCTCAACGACCGCTTGGGGATGAATAAAACTTGGTTCAACAGGCATTTGTGCTCAAAGGTCCTCTGAGGCAATCATCATTGCGGTAAACTCGGCCTCGGCGACCAATACACCATCAACGATGCCACGGCCCTTAAATTTCCAGACTTTCGCACCGCCGCGCACCACATCTACATGCAGTTCCAGCCGATCACCGGGGGTGACGGGTTTGCGGAATTTGGCGTTCTCGATGGACATGAAATAGACCATCATGCCTTTGTCGATCGCATCAATGGAGTGGATCACCATGACCCCGGCCGCTTGCGCCATAGCCTCGACGATCAAAACACCGGGCATCACGGGCGCGCCGGGGAAATGGCCTTGGAAAAACGGCTCATTCATCGTCACGTTTTTGATGCCGACCGCGCTTTTGCTCGGCTCAAGATCAACGACCTTATCGACCAGCAAAAACGGATAGCGATGCGGCAACATCCGCATGATGTCTTGGATATTAATTACGACGTCTGAACTGTCACTCATTGTACGATTTCCTTTGTTGCCGAGGGCCTATTCCAAGCCAGCGGCCTTGTCCATGCGTGCGATCACGTCGTTCGTAATGTCGACATTCGCTCCGGTAAACAGAACCGTGCGCTGCTCGAAGACCAACAGGGCGCTCCGCTCTTCCATGATCGCGGCGACAATTGGCACAACTTCTGCAAAAAAGGCTTTACGCTTTGCTTCAAATTCAACGGCCAATTCTTCGGCGCTTCGGGCATCTGCCTGCCTAATTTCAACAACACGCGCGTCGAATGCTGCGGCTAGGCCTTCGAATTCTTTGGGATCAATCTCGGGTTTTCGCGCCGCCAAGTCGCGCTCTTCAGCCTCAAGCTCAGTTTCCAAAGCCCGGCCCGCTTCGTCGCGCTCGGCCTTGATCTGCTCTTCTTGTTGCAACAGCAGCTGGCCCTTTTTGCTATCGCGCAACAGCCGCTCTTGCGAGAGCACAAGAACACTTTGCGAAATAGCTGGGGCGAGGGGCAGGGGTTGCGCTGGGGCCTGAGGCGTCACGGTTTGGGCGGGAAGCATTGCCCCCGCCCAAACCATTCCTGAAACCAAAACCAAAAGGCGCAAAGTTTGCCGCATCTTGGGGGCGCTCCCCCTAGAAACGAGTGTCAATCGTGATGCGGAAGTCTTCGGTTTCGTCGTAGTCTTCCTTTTCAATCGGCCAAGCCCAGTTGAACCGTAGCGGCCCAATTGGCGTGGTCCAGAAGATCGAGACACCAGCTGCCGAGCGCCAGATTTGCTCGTCATCAACCGTGCCCATAGAGCCAGTTGTGTTGTCGAGTTCCCAAACCGAACCCATGTCGTAGAAGAGACCGCCGAAAATTCCGTATTCTTCAGGAATACCAATCGGGAAGGAGGCCTCAAGGCGACCAACGGCGTAGACATTACCGCCCAGACTATCGTTGACGTTCTGACCTGCACCGCCTGCACCAACACAGCCAGTACAGAAATCACGAGGGCCGATACCGCCGACGGCAAAGCCGCGCATGCTGTTTCCGCCCAAGAAGAACCGATCCGTGATCCGGCTTTCGCCATCATAGCCCAGAACACCGCCCTCAAGCTCTGCCGAGATCACAACGTCTTCGTTGATCACCGACGAGTAGCCTTTTACGCGGCCCGTGGTTTTCGAATAGTTCGTGTCGCCGCCAAGACCCGCAAACTCTTGCTCCAGCGAAAGACGGAAGCCGCTGCGTGGATCAATTGAACTGTCGCGTGTGTCGAGGGTGTAGCGCAAGCCAATCGACGATGTTGTCGCTTTGCCCGGCGCAATCAGGATCGATGCATCGTCCTTAACGTCACGGATTTCGTCGTTCGAGACGGTGTAACGCACCTCAAGCCGGGCATTGTCAGCCACGGGGAAGGCAAACCTTGGGCGGAACCCGATGTTTGTCTCTTGGAACGAGGATTCCGTCCGGTCTTGTTGGCGATAGAACAGATCAACACCGGCCAAAAGATCGCGATCAAGGAACGCAGGTTCGGCGAATGAGAAGGCCAACACCCGCTGACGCTCGGCCAAGCTCAACTCGAAGGAAAAGCTCTGGCCGCGACCCAAGAAATTGCTCTCGGACAGCGAAATAAGCCCGTTAAAGCCCGCGTCAGATTCATAACCAAGTCCGAAGCTCAGCGCGCCTGTGGCCTTTTCAACCACATCCACGTCAATCACCGCACGCTCGGGCGAAGAGCCCTGACGCACCCGAACAGCAACCCGCTCAAACACGCCCAAGGCGCGAATGCGGTTTTCCGCCTCGCGAATATCACGGCGGCTAAGAGGATCACCCTCAGCAACCGCAAACTCACGACGGATCACCCGATCCAGTGTCTCAGAGTTGCCTTCGATGTCGATCCGCTCAACGAACACGCGCGGGCCGCGAATGATGTCATAGCTCACATCAATTGTGCGATCAGCGTCGTTGCGCGTGACGCTCGGACGTACCTCAGTGAAGGGAAAGCCGTCTGCATCAACCGCCAAAGCGATCCGCTCAACGGTCTCATCAACCTTGGAGGCGTTATAAACATCACCGCTGCTCATGCGCGCCAAACGCTTGTAGTTGTCTGCATCCAGATCAACGACCCGCGAGGCCACACCGACTTTGCCAAATTTATACTGCGGCCCTTCGATGATGTTGAACGAGATAAAGAAACCAGAGCGGTCACTTGCCAGTTCGGAAACCACCGAACGCACTTCGAAATCCACGAAGCCGCGGTCTAGGTAGAACTCGCGCAAAAGCTGCTTGTCCAGCTCGACCCGGTCGCGATCAAAGGTCTCGCTGCCAAAAATGCCGCTAAGCACCCCGGTCTGACCAGTTTCAATCGCGCGGCGCAGACGGTTATCAGAGAATTGCTCGTTGCCCACAAAAGACACGCGATCAATGTCGGTCACATTGCCTTCGGTGATCTCAAACAGCACATCGACGCGGTTTTCTTGGCGACGGATAATCACAGGACGCACCTCGGCCGAGAACCGACCACTGGCGCGATAGGCCTCAACGATACGCAGAGCATCCGCCTCAGCGGCGGCGGCGTTGTAAGCCTGACGCGGTTCTAGCTGGGTAACAGCTTCGAGCGCTTCGTTGGACAGACGGTTGTTGCCCTCAAAGGCAACCGCGTTGACGGTGGGATTTTCCACGACGCGGATAACGAGCCGACCTGCAATCGGCTGCAGTTCGACGTTTTCAAATAGCCCACTGTCGAAAAGGCGCTGCAGCGCGGCGTTCAACTCTTCGGGGGACACCCGCGTGTTGGGCAGAACGCCGGCGATGACACGAACCGTGTCCGCCTCAATCCGCTGATTGCCAGCAACATCGATTTGCGAAAAACTTGTCGATACTTGAGCGACCGCTGCGTTTGGAAGTGTGACCAGCGAAACGCCAGCAACCCCTATTGTCAGCGACGTTCCCAAAACTGCCCGGCGCATAGCTGCTGCCAAAGCATGTTTGCCTGTTGTCATTACCCTCATCCGTCTCCCCCGGTTCTTTAGCCGGTTTTCCCCCTCACCTTGTGGTAGGGGAAACCTAAATGCGCATGATGTCGTTGTAAGTCGCAAATAACATCAATGCTAGCAATAACATAAAACCAACGGACATTGCCATATTGAGAATGCGTGGGTGTGGCTGACGCCCCACTATTGCCTCATAGGCATAGACCACCAAATGGCCACCATCGAGCACAGGGATCGGGAAAAGGTTCAAAAGACCGATTGCGGTCGAGATCAGCGCGATCAGGGAAATGAAACTAAGCCAGCCTTGGGTCGCAGTTTCACCTGAAACCATCGCAATGCCCAAGGGGCCGTTTAGATTTTCAGTGCCAAGCGCGCCAGTGATCATGTGCTTAAGCCCAGTGAGCGACAGCACAATAACGTCCCAAACCCGCACGAAACCCGCAGGCAGCGCTTGCCATACTGGCACCGTTTCGGTGGTAGGCAAAATACCCACCGCACCCGCGACACCGATTAGAACTTGGGTTTGCACTTCGCCATCGGGACCAAGCGCCTCAACAAGCTCTGGCGTGATCGGCAGTTGCAGGATTTCACCTTGGCGGCGCACATCAATGATCAGCTCTTTATCCTGCGAGGCCAGAACGATGGTTTTCAGCTGGGAAAAACTGTTCACGTCCTGCCCATCGATCCGCGTGATCAGATCCTGCGGCTTTAGCCCAGCTTTACTCGCCGCCGACAGCGGGGTTACGAATTCAACCATTGGCGGGAAAAGATAGGGCGCAAGCACCTCGCGCTCGGTGCCGTCCCGCAAGACAGTGAGCGGTATATCCCCGGCACCATCCATGGCACGCACGGTGCGGGCAATTTCCGAATAAGTCGCCACGGGCTGACCCGCCACCGCGAGAATTTCATCGCCCGGGGCCAGATCGTGGTGCGCCTCTAGCTCAATATTCAGGGCCCCAACCACAGGATCATCAGCCGCTTGGCCATTCCACATGATCAGACCCGCAAAGATAAAGCCCGAGAGGATAAAATTGAAAACTGGCCCGGCCAAAACCGTAAGGGCACGGCGGCCCACAGTGGCCGAGGGAAAGGCATCCGCATCTAGCTGCCGCGGGGTGCCATCATCAAAAGAGGCCGCGTTCAAATCGCCCTTGAATTTGACGAACCCCCCAAGCGGGATCAACGCGACCTGCCAAATCGTGCCGCGTTTGTCCTGCCACTGGGTCAGCGATTTGCCAAAGCCGATTGAGAAAACTTCTGCGTGGATACCGCACCAACGCCCGACGATGTAATGGCCATACTCATGGATAAAAACCACGATCCCCAGCACAACCAATGTTGGCAAAAGTGTCGAAAGAAGCCCACCGATCAAGGGAATGGCAGCAATGAATTCCATGGTCTAACCTGTCAAATTGTCCGGGCCGTTGGCGTCGTGGTACCTTCACCCGTGATTTGGGCAGCAACATAGCTGCGCGCCGCCTTGTCCAGCTCGTATATGGGGCCAAGCCCGTCCGATGCAACCACGGTACTGGCGGTCTGGGCCAGTTCTGCCATAGCAGCGGTTACCAAATCACTCATCGCACCAAAGCCAATGGCCTTGGCCAAAAACCCATCAAGCGCCGCCTCTTTGGCCGCATTGAGCACCGCGCCCATGGCCCCGCCAGCCTCAAGCGCCGCATAGGCGAGCCCAAGGGCGGGAAAGCGTGTTTGATCCGGCGTCTCAAAATTCAGCTCTGACAATTTGCCAAAATCCAGCCGCTCCACAGGCAAAGGCGCGCGTTGCGGGTAGTGCAGCGCATAACCGATCGGGCCGCGCATATCCGGCGGGCCTAGCTGCGCCATGATCGCGCCGTCAGTAAAACCCACCATCGAGTGAATGATCGACTGGGGATGCACAACGACCTCGATTTGAGCCGCAGGGAGCCCGAAAAGGTGATGAGCTTCGATGACCTCAAGCGCTTTGTTGAACATGGAAGCGCTATCGATTGTGATCCGCTGGCCCATAGACCAGTTGGGGTGCTTCAGCGCATCCTCAAGCCGGGCATTGGCGATTTTTGCCTTGTCCCACGTGCGAAACGGGCCGCCCGAGGCGGTCAGAATAAGGCGCTCGATCTCTTTGTCCTGTGCGCCCAGCAGACACTGAAAAATCGCGCTATGCTCACTATCGACAGGAATAAGATTTGTGCCGCTTTGGGCGCAAAGCTCGGTCAGATATGCCCCCGCGCAAACAAGGCTCTCTTTGTTGGCAAGCGCCAGCGTGGTGCCTTGACGGGCAAGCTGAACCGTTGGCGGCAAACCTGCCGCACCAACAATCGCTGACATAGCCCAATCAACGGGAATGCTGGCCGCCTCTTCGAGCGCTTCTGGCCCAGACATCACTTCGGTCGCTGTGCCAGACAAAAGCGCCGCAAGCTTGGGTGCCGCCGCCCTGTCACCAATGACCACCCGGCGGGCATTGAGCGCACGCGCCTGTTGGGCCAAGAGATCAGCATTCGACTGCGCGCTGAGCACCTCAACGATAAAGGCGTCCTTGTTGCGCCCGATTAGATCGACGGTGTTCGTACCGATAGACCCGGTCGACCCGAAAATCGAAATTCGACGCGCCACAGGCTCACCCGTCTCCTAAGAGCGGGCCAAAGGGTTTTAGATAAGACACGATCACGCAAAGGATCAAAACCGGTGCCATGCCATCAAAACGATCCATCAAACCGCCATGGCCCGGCAAAATCGTACCGGCATCTTTGACCCCATAGTAACGCTTGGCCGCGCTTTCCATCAGATCGCCAGCCAGCGCGACAAAGGCAAAGATCACCGCCCAAATCAAAACCGGGCCGACCTGACCACCGAAGATCGCTAGGATGATCGCACTAAGCAAGAGGGACAGACCAACGCCGCCCAAGAACCCTGACCATGTTTTCTTAGGGCTCAGACGCGGCGCAAGTTTCGGGCCACCTATGACGCGCCCAAAAATGTAACCGCCGCTATCCGCCGCCGCGACGCAAGCCACGATCCAAACGAAAACAATCAAGCTCTCACGCTCGCGCAACACCACAGCCGAAGCCGCGCCAAGAACAATCATTGCCATGATCGCAGCCGTGCGCCAATCTAGCTGCCGCTCGTTGAACAAATAGACCAGCCCGAGCGCAACAATCAGGCCAAGTACGGCCCAAACCGCGCCCAAAGCCGCGCAAACCACCGACATCGTGCCGACAACCACCAGCCCATAACCGCCCTTAGCGCTGAGCCCGCCATCGCTTTGCGCCATAGAATTCAACTCAAGCAGCATCAGGCAGGCGATTGCCATCGCAAAGATGACCAGCACAGCGCCGCCCATCCAAAGCGCAAAAAACGAAATAGAGGCAAGGATTACAGCGGCCAAAATCCGCAGACGCAGGTCACCAAAAGGACCTTTAGCGTCAGAGGTGCTCTGGGTAGGCGGACTTGTGGGATCGCCTGGCGTCTCGCTCATCCGGCAACCGCCCCAAAGCGCCGCTCGCGCCCGCCGAAACAATCAAGAATGGCGGCGAATTGCTCAACGGTAAAGTCAGGCCAAAGCGTGTCGATGAATTCGTATTCCGAATAGGCCGCTTCCCACAAAAGGAAGTTCGAGATGCGGCTTTCGCCCGAGGTGCGGATCACGAGACAGGGATCAGGGATACCGTGGGTATCAAGATGCTGCTCAAGCATCGCCTCATCAACAGCCGCCGGATCAATCTCGCCCGCCGCAACTTTCGCCGCAATCTGCGCCGCCGCGCGGGCGATCTCGTCGCGACCGCCGTGATTAAGCGCAATATTGAGATTGAATTTGGTTTTCGAGGCCGAGCGCGTCTCAAGATCGGCCATCATCGCCAGAACATCATCCGGCAGCCCATCGCGCCGCCCAATAAAGCGCAGCCGCACGTCGCTGGTCAAAAGCCGCTCAGCTTCGCGCGCCATAAAAGTGCGGAACAGACGCATGAGGCCGTTGACCTCTTCGAGGGGGCGCTTCCAGTTTTCAGTTGAAAACGCAAAAAGCGTTAGCCACTCCACGCCCACATCCGGGCAGGCCTCAACAATGTTGCGCACGGTATCGACACCGCGCCTATGCCCTGCCAATCGCGGCAAACCTCGCCCCCGCGCCCATCGCCCGTTGCCATCCATGATGATCGCAACATGCTTTGGCCGAGTTTCTTGTACACTAGGCGCCACAGCCCGTCCCCCCAACGCGCAGGCTAAACCTGCATAATCTCTTCTTGCTTGGTCTCAAGCGCTGTGTCGATGTTCTTGATCGCCTGATCCGTCAGCTCTTGGATCTCATCGGTCCAGAGCTTTTGATCATCCTCAGAAATCGCATCCTTGGCCTTTTTGACCTGATCCATCCCGTCTTTACGTACATTGCGCACCGCAACGCGGGCGTTTTCGGCGTAAGACCCGGCCAGTTTTGCCAACTCGCGGCGGCGCTCTTCGTTCAGCTCAGGGATCGGCAGACGCAAGATCGTCCCATCCATCACGGGGTTGATCCCAAGGCCTGAATTGCGGATCGCGCGGTCAACATCGTTGACCATGCCCTTGTCCCAGACGTTGACCGTGATCATGCGCGGCTCAGGCACATTCACCGTGGCCACCTGATTGATCGGTGTCGCTGCGCCATAGGCCTCAACCATCACAGGCTCTAGCATCGAGGCCGAAGCCCGCCCGGTTCGCAGGGACAAAAACTCGGTGCGCAGCGCGCTCAAGGCGCCCTCCATCCGCTTTTCTAAATCCGTGAGATCAAGTTCAAAATTTTCATCGGCCATGGAACGTACCTATTGCGAGTGAATACACCAACTTAACTCAGCTCAGTGCTCGCTAACAATCGTAAACTTGCCTTTGCCTTTGACCACGTCGAGCAAGCTGCCAGAGCCAAGCTTAAAGACAATGATCGGCAGCGAGTTATCACGGGCGAGCGCGATAGCGCTGGCATCCATCACATTGAGATGCTTCTGGAGAACTTCGTCATAACTAACACTTTCATAACGAACCGCGTCAGAGTTGGTCTTGGGGTCTTTATCATAGACGCCATCAACCTGCGTGCCTTTAAAAATCGCCCCGCATGCCATTTCACTAGCGCGCAGCGTTGCCGCCGTGTCCGTGGTAAAATACGGGTTGCCTGTGCCAGCGGCAAAAATAACGACCCGCTCTTTTTCAAGATGCCGGACCGCGCGGCGTCGAATGTAGGGCTCACAAACCTGATCCATCGGGATCGCCGAGATCACGCGGGTGTAAACCCCCAGACCTTCAAGCGCACCCTGCATCGCCAGCGCATTCATCACAGTGGCAAGCATACCCATGTAATCCGCCGTGGTGCGTTCCATGCCTTGAGCCGCGCCTTGCAGGCCGCGAAACACATTGCCGCCACCGATAACCACACAGACCTCAATACCAGCATCGCGTACTTCTTTGATATCTTTCGCGATGGCTTGAACGGTCGGCGGGTGCAGCCCGAAACCCTGGTCGCCCATCAGGGCCTCGCCAGAGATCTTAAGCATTACCCTATTGTAAGGTGAAGTTTTCACAGCGTCGATGGTGCTCATTGGGTCCTCCGAGTGGTGCCGGATGCTATCTGTCCGAAATGCCGCTCTCACGCAATGGTCTTTGTGTTAATTTGGCCAATCGGCATCTCGCAGCGTCTTTTCAGTCTCTGGGTATTCCGCCAGGCGTACAAACAACTTAAGTTTAGTCGTAATTCAAACATTTCCTAAATGTCTTTCTATTTACACTAATCACAGTCAAAACGCATAGGACACAAGAAATTTGTAGAAATTGAACTGCACTACACGTCACTTTTAAGGGTGACGTCAGTTTAAAAACAAGTAATACAGTGACTACGTATTGAGACGCCAAGTTAAAGGCGAAGGGATCATAGTAGGTGAGTAATTTTATCAAATGCGATACGGTAATGAAAATTGCCATTTCAGAAAATATCATTGATGCATGGAGTGTTTTGCGTGATTTTTGTCTTGATTGTGGCTTTGAACACGCGGTTTTTGGGACAAACCGGCTGCACGGCATAGAAAAACTTGGGGCCGCAGAAAATAGCTACGTGCTTTCTGATTTGTCGGGCCCGATCGTGGATGCTTTGTGGCGTCAAACCGGGTTTGGGACCACGTCAGCTGCGCAATGGGCTGAGCAAAGCACCGGCCCGGTTAGCCCTATCGATCCAGCCACGAAAAATCCTGCCGAGCCGCTATACTTTCAAGAGGCAGATGCGGGGCCGATTTCAACCGGCGTCACCTCGGGCTATCTTGTGGCGTTGCACAAGTCGAACACCCGCGCCCGCTCGCTTTTTGGGGTCTTTAATTTTGGCGGCCTACAAAGCGAGGCCGATGCGATTTGGCAGGACCATGGCGCACAAATTGAGGCGCTGGCGACGATCTTTAACCTCAAGGCTGGTTCCCTGCCGCTACCGATTAAAAAACGAAAGTTGACGACCCGCCAAATTGAAGTGTTGTCGTGGATGGGTGCGGGCAAGACGATGCAGGAAACGGCCACGATCTTGGGGATTTCGCCTGCGACAGTTGAAAAACATCTGCGGCAAGCGCGGGACACCCTTGGCGTGTCTACGACGACACAGGCGGTGTTGCTTGCCCAAATCAATGGCCAGATTTTTTCCAACATTGGGTAAGGAAAATCGGACTACCGCTCGCTAAAAATGCCGCTAAGTTTGGATTGTCTTCTATTTAGAGGATAATAGGGGGTAATCGAAAGTCTGCTAGGTTGTGTGCCCTGCGCTTTCAAAAGGCTGTGCCTCGTGGCGGCCGTACCTTATTAAGACCTGGTCGCGACAGTGCTGGACACACTCGTCGCGACCATTCAACCAACCCCACATAAATTTCAGGCATAAGGCGGTCACAAAAAAACGCCGCTCGAGGTTTCTCCCGAACGGCGCCATTTTAACAGTCAGAAACGAGAGCCTAGCTCGACATCTTGGCAACTTCTGCCGCGAAGTCTTCTTCTTCTTTCTCGATGCCTTCACCCACTTCTAGGCGCGCATATCCGGTCAGCTCAACGCCCGCATCTTTCGCGGCCTCGCCAACAGTTACATCAGGATTGATGACGAACTTTTGGTTGATAAGCGTGACTTCCTCGTAGAACTTCTTCATCCGCCCCACGATCATTTTCTCGATCACAGCCTCAGGCTTGCCGCTTTCGCGCGCCTGCTCGGTCAAAACGTTCTTCTCACGCTCGATCATCGCTGGATCAAGATCAGCTTCGCTCATGGATGCTGGGTTCGTCGCCGCGATATGCATCGCGATCTGTTTGCCGATCCCGTTATCAGGGCCGCTCATACCGACCAGAACGCCGATTTTACCCATGCCGTCAGCCGCTGCGTTATGCACATAAGCCGCAACCGCTGTGCCCTCGACCTTAACCATCCGACGCACAGACATGTTCTCGCCGATTGTCGCGATCTTATCGGTGACAACTTCGCTAACAGCTTTGCCATCGACGGTCGCGCTCTGCAGCGCGTCAACGTCAGCAACGCCGGTTGCAACAGCCGTGATCTTGGTGACCATTTCCTGGAACTCAGCGTTTTTAGCCACAAAGTCTGTCTCGGAGTTCACCTCAACAGCAACCCCAACGTTGCCATCAACCGCAACGCCAACCAGACCTTCAGCCGCTGTACGGCCGGATTTTTTGGCCGCTTTCGCAAGACCCTTGGTGCGCAGCCAATCAACGGCGGCTTCCATGTCGCCACCTGTCTCGGTCAGCGCCTTTTTGGCATCCATCATGCCCGCGCCGGTCGAATCGCGCAGCTCTTTTACCAATGCAGCTGTGATCGCCATTTTTCAGTCTCCAATTCGGAAAGTTATTTTCGTCAGCCGCTGCAGGTGCTCATGCATCGGCAAGATTTCAAGAATGTGACGGTATTGCGTCGCAGCCGCGGAATGATCCGCGGCCACAATCAATGCCCGAAAGCGCGGTGCTTAGGCCTCAGCCGGGGCAGCCGTGCCGTCGGTTGCAGGCTCAGCCGCTGCGCCGGGATCTTCGGCCAGCGCCTCTTCAACTGGCGTCTCAGCCAATGCGCCCACGTCAACGCCTTGCGCGCCAAGTTGAGCGGCCATGCCGTCAAGCGCAGAACGCGCGATCAGATCGCAGTAAAGCGAAATTGCGCGGCTCGCATCGTCATTGCCCGGTACGGGGAAATCAACGCCATCGGGCGAAGAGTTCGTATCCAAAATGCCGATGACAGGAATACCCAGCTTGTTGGCCTCTTTGACCGCCAGATCCTCACGGTTCACGTCGATCACGAAGAGCAAATCAGGTGTGCCGCCCATTTCGCGGATGCCGCCGAGAGAGGCTTGCAGTTTGGCCTGCTCACGCTCCATGCCCAGACGCTCTTTCTTGGTCAGACCTTCGGCGCCGCCTTCAAGCTTTTCGTCGAAAGACCGCAAACGCTGGATCGAAGCCGAAACTGTTTTCCAGTTGGTGAGCGTGCCGCCCAGCCAACGGTGGTTCATGTAAAACTGAGCCGAACGCTCGGCCGCTTCAGCAACCGCACCAGCAGCTTGACGCTTTGTTCCAACGAACAAAATGCGACCGCCTTTAGCCACGGTTTCGCGCACAACCTGCAGCGCAGCATCGAGCAGCGGTACGGTTTGCGTCAGATCCATGATGTGGATTCCGTTACGCTGACCATAGATGAACTCGCCCATACGGGGGTTCCAGCGGTGAGTTTGGTGACCAAAGTGCACGCCAGCTTCGAGAAGTTGGCGCATAGAAAATTCAGGCATCGCCATAGTGCGGTGTTCCTTTCCGGTTTAAACCTCGGTCAGAGCGAATAGGGCATCTGCCCAACCGGCGGACCAACAAGGATGTCTCCCTTGGTGGCCCAAACCCTGACCTGTGAAATGAGTGCGCCGCATAGATGATTCACGGCACAAGTGCAAGGCCGGGTTCATTGCTGTTTCATTGCTGGGTCATTGGAGAGTTGGCGCACGAATCGCGTCTGGCTTGATTCGCGCCTGAAGGGACTTGAGATCAACGAAAGTCCCAAATTCACGCTTTTTGCCTATTTATTTTATACCATCTTTGAAAATTTACGTTGGGTAAGCAGTTTTTCCGTAAAATTGACGCTGAACTCACGCTCAGATGACGTGCCGTAGGGTAATGTCTTCTTGTAGCGCCACATTAGCTGCACGGGATTTCAGAATTTATTTCATCAAATTATTAAACTACGAAGACTTGCCGGGCATACCATCAATACTCTGTTGGGCCCGGCAAGACATTTAAGCGGCAGCAGCTTGCTCTTTTAGCACCCTGATCCTGTCGCTGGCATCTCCCCGACAAATCCCGACTGCGCAAAAAGCGCTTCGAAAAAGGCAAGCCGGTTAGGAACCGTTTCACGTAGCCGCGCTTCGATATTGTTACCAATGCGCCCCGGCTCGATTTTCATCGCCCAAGCAAACAAGGCGGTCTCGGCCAAATCCTCGCGCTTTGGCCTACTCTGGGCATAGTCTGTGACAAAAGCGGCATCTGCCCGCTGCGCTGCCCGCCAAGGCGTGCCACTTGCATGGGGAATATCCAAAGTCGCATGGACAGTTTCGTGAAACACAGTCTCTTGCAAATCATTCGTACTGATCCGCTTCAGAACGTTTTGATGGTAGACAACGAAAAACCGCCCCGCGTCTTCGCCTTGCGCGGTCTCGTCACCGTCATTGAGAACCACGTGATCTAATCGGCCCAACATAAACGAGGGCAATTCGCCCAAGGCCTTTGCCAGATCAGTCACAATCGGTTCGATCTGATCTCGGCTGCCAATTTTAGGATGCGCCCAGATCGGCACCGTCGCCCCGCCTTTAAAGCGCGCATCATATACATGGACGCCCTTAGCAAAGAGGTTGTTCCGGTTTTTATGAGGCATTTCTTGCCGCGACGTGCCTTGGTACCGCAAACAGGCAAAGGCGCCCCGGTCGCCGGGCTTGATGAAATCTATGTCGTTTGAGACCACCGAATTTGGGAAAAGCGGCTGGGCGCGGCTGGCCTGCGGCTGGCAGGCAATCAGCGCAAAAAGCAGCGCGCTTAGACTATTCAAACGCAGAAATTTCCTCTTCATCGCAATGGCCTTTTTTCAAACAGGCCCGCAAGGCACTCACTTGGCCTAGGGACGGCTTCGTTAAAATATCGCCGCCACAAGGGCGGGCATTCAGGACCAAAGTCTCGTCCTTATGCTCTAAAAACACGATGACCGGCGTGGCCTCGGCGGGGATTTTCCCACACCATGATGCGGCGCAACTGGCCTCTAGCCGGACAGGTTCGGATCGATCCCCACGGCGAAAATTGATCTGGCCAGTGAATTCGTAAGACAGGCTGAACGGTTGACCTCGCGGCGTTTCGGGCATCGGTCCGCTTTGCCGCAACGCGCCGTAGCCGATCCAGTAAGGTTCGGGGGCCTCGGCGATGCGGTTAAATTCTTTTGCGAAATTGGACGGCATGCAGGACAGGCCCAGCGCCGATGTGGGCAAAAGGCAAATCAGGGCTATCAGCGCTCTAAGCATGCGCCTCAACCTCTGCCGCAAATTTGTCCCAAACCGCCTCGTAGACATGGGCCTTAAAGGGCACCACCGCTTGGATCAGCTCGGCGTAGGGCATCCATTTCCAACACGCGAACTCCGGCTCATCAGTGGCGATATTGATCGGGGCGTCATCCCCATCAAGGCGCATCAAAAACCAGATCTGCTCTTGACCCCGATAACGGCCTTTCCAGAGTTTACGGACCAAATCGCGGGGCAATTCGTAACGCACGGGCTCATCGGTCTTGGCCAAAAGCGTCACCGCGCTTGGGGGCACCGAGGTCTCTTCTTGCAGCTCACGAAATGCAGCCGCCTCGATATCCTCGCCCTCATCAACACCGCCTTGAGGCATTTGCCACGCATCCGGGCGGTCAGGGCTGTCGATGCGCTGCCCGGCCCAGATCAGACCCTTGCGATTGATCAGCATCACCCCAACGCAGGGGCGATAGGGCAGGGCGTCGATGTCAGCGTCGCTCAATTTGGTGATTTTGTCGCTCATTTTTTTCCTCACGATGGCCGGCACATGCCGCCCATCGTTCATTTAACCCAAACGGGTTTAGCTCAAGCCTTATTGGGCCTGGGTAACCACCGACAGACCCTTGATCAGATCAAGCGCATAGGCCAGCTGATTGTCCTGCGCCCGGCGCTTGGCATCTTCTTCTTGAGCCGCACGTTCGTCTTCGAGCAGCTTTTGCTCGTCCTCGGACAGGCTGTCATTATCAAGCGAACCGCGCAGATCCGCCTCAGAGCGACCCGAGGGCGCATCTTCTTCTTCGCCCTCAACCTCTGGCTCTGGGGGGATGAACTCGACCAGAATATCAGGGGCAACGCCCAAGGCTTGGATCGAACGACCCGACGGCGTGTAGTAGCGCGCCGTTGTAAGACGAATGGCACCTGATTCTTGGAGAGGCATAATCGTCTGGACCGAACCTTTACCAAAGCTCTTGGTGCCCACGATGATCCCGCGACGGTGATCTTGTAGCGCACCTGCCACAATCTCAGAGGCCGAGGCCGAACCGCCATTGATCAGCACGACCACCGGCTTGCCCTGCGCCAGATCACCCGCGGTGGCGTTATAGCGATCACTATCTGCATTATCGCGCCCGCGCGTCGAGACAATCTCGCCCTTTTCCAAAAACGCATCCGAGACTTTGACCGCTTGGTTCAACAGACCGCCCGGATTGTTGCGTAAATCGAGCACAAAACCGTCGACATTATCAATGCCGCCAAGCTCTTCGATCATCCTATTCGTGCTCTCTTCGAGATTTGGATAGGTCTGCTCGGTGAACGACGCGATCCGCAGCACAGGCACATTGCCCTCAAGCCGCGCGCGCACGATACGCATTTTAATCGTGTCACGAATAAGCACGACATCAAATGGCTCGGTCTCATCTTCGCGGACAATGGTGATCGTAATCTCCGAACCCACGGGGCCACGCAGCTTTTCAACGCTTTCGTTCAGGGTCAGACCCAGAAGCGATTCGCCGTCAAGATGGGTGATGAAATCGCCCGATTGGATACCTGCGGCCGCAGCTGGCGTGTCATCCATCGGGGTGACGACTTTGACGAAGCCATCCTCTTGGGTGACCTCGATGCCAAGCCCGCCAAATTCACCGCGAGTTTGGGTGCGCATGTCCTGAAAATCATCCGGGGGCAAAAAGGACGAATGCGGGTCAAGCGAGGTCAGCATGCCGTTGATGGCCGCCTCGATCAAATCCTCTTCGTCGACCTCTTCAACATAGGCCGAGCGGATCCTTTCGAAAATATCACCAAACAAATCTAGGTTTTCGTAAGTGGTACGGACCTTAGCCGTTTCCTGTGCGACGAGCGGCGCGGCAAACTGAGTTGTTACCAGGACGCCTGCTGCGATACCGCCCACCGCTGCCAGTAGATATTTTTTCATGGACTACCTTTCAGTCACGTTTGGAGCCTCAAACCAGGCCCGCGGATTCGTCGCGATTCCATCTTTGCGTGTCTCTATATAGAGCGATTCCTCTAAGAATGCGCCATCGGGTGCGTCGAGACTAATCAAAAATACTTCATTTGTGGGTTCAGCGCCGCCCAAAAGCCCCAAGGCGTCACCCTTTTGCACTTGTTCGCCGGTGCGCACATAGGCGCGGCCCAACCCGGAAAAGATCATTAGATAGGACGGTTGTGGCTCAAGAATGACCACCTGACCCAATCCCATAAAGGTGCCTTGGTACTTGACCCAAGCGGCGCTGGGTGCGCGCACGATGGATAATGCAGGGGCCGCAATGATGATGCCGGGGCGCGCCACTCCAGCGGCATCGCGCTCACCAAACTTGCGCAAAAGCCGCCCCGCAACGGGCCATGGCAGGGTGCCAAGCTGCGGCTCAACAAAAAGCTGTTCTTTGGGGGCAGTCTGGCCGCGCCGATCCAAAAAGGCCCGTGCAAAGTCTTCAAGATTGCGAGAGGCCGCGACAATAGACGCGATTTTGGCGTTTTCTTGCAAAACGGCGGCGGGCAGTTCGCTAGATGTTTCAAGCGCAGCATGAACATTTGCCCGCGCAGAAGCGACGACCTGACGGGCGCCTTTCAACTCTTCGAGAGTGGTTTCTTGTAGCGCCGTTAGGGTGGCCACCTGTTCAAAATCAAGCTGCAAAGCGGCGGTTTCTGACTTTGCCTTATCAATCATCTGCGCCACAATCGTATTCGCCCGTGCGGCCCCAACAACGCCGCCAGGATGCAGAATATTCAGCTCTTTTGGTGTGCGTCCCATCAGTTGCAGCGTGCCCAAAAGCTGCGCCACCAATTGGCGACGGGTCTCATAGCGCTCTTCGGAAAGCCGGGTCTCGACCTGCAATTCGCGCAGCCCAGCGCGCATGGCCAGCATCGCCACTTCATAGCCTTGGATGGCCGCTGCATAGGCACGCAACCGATCGCGTTTGCCATTTGCACTTTCCAGCTTTCCTTGGGCATCTTCGAGCAATCGCAACGCTTCTTTGCTGGCGCTCACCACATCGGCCCGGACAACCGCTGCCGAACAAAACGCCGCAACCGCGACCGCTAGGATGAGCCGGAAAATCTTCATCGTAACAGCAGGGTCTCGCCTGTCATTTCGGGGGGCGGCTTCAGACCCATCAAATCCAGCAGCGTCGGCGCAAGATCACCCAAACGCCCGCCCTGACGAACTTTGGCGCCACTAGGGCCACCAATGATCGCAACAGGCACAGGATTGATCGTGTGGGCGGTATGCGGACCGCCGGTCTGAGGATCAACCATCACCTCGCAATTGCCGTGATCGGCGGTGACGATCATCGCGCCGCCTTGGGATTTTAGCGTGGCATAGGCCCGGCCAAGGCCTGCATCCACCGCCTCACAAGCGGCAATCGCCGCATCAAGATCACCCGTATGACCCACCATATCGGGGTTGGCATAATTCATCAAAATCAGATCGTAGGCCCCGCCTTCAATGGCGTTGACCAACTGGTCCGAGACCTCCTCGGCGGACATGGCAGGGGCCAGATCATAGGTTTTTACCTTGGGACTGGGGGCCACAAACCGCGCCTCGCCCTCATTTGGCGTCTCGACCCCGCCGTTCATAAAGAAGGTGACGTGGGGGTATTTCTCGGTCTCCGCCAGCCGAAACTGCGTCTTGCCCTGTGCGGCAACCCAAATACCAAGGGTGTTCTTGATCTCCTCTGAGGGGAACATCGCAGGCATAAAATCATTCAGCGCGTCCGAATATTCGACCATGCCACAAACGGCTGCAAACTTTGGCCGTTTGTCATTGGCAAAGCCATCAAAACCCGGATCAAGCAGCGCCCCCAGAATTTCACGGGCGCGGTCGGCGCGGAAATTGGCAAAGATCAGACCGTCACCGTCATTCATGCCAGCATAGCCACCAATTGCCGCTGGCGAGACAAACTCATCCGTCTCATCCGCGCTATAAGCCGCCTCAACCGCCGCCTGCGCGCTGTCACAGACTTGGCCCTTGGCCGAAACCATCAAAGAATACGCCGTCTCAACCCGGTCCCAACGCTTGTCCCGATCCATCGCAAAGAAGCGGCCACAAACCGTGCCGATAGACGCACTCGCAGGCAAACCTGCCTCTAGTGTCGCAAGATGCGTCTGCGCTGTGGTTGGGCCAACATCGCGGCCATCAAGATAGGCGTGAATAACTGCTTTTACACCAGCCGCGTCTGCCGCTTGCGCCAGTGCGATGATGTGATCCGTATGGGCATGAACGCCGCCATCTGAAACGAGGCCAGCAATATGAACCACACCGCTCACTTTGCCCAAGGTCTGGGTCAGAACCGTGTTCGCCCCAAAAGACCCATCAGCAATGGCGTTGTTGATCTTGGGCAGGTCCATCCAGACCACGCGTCCAGCGCCGATGTTCATATGCCCAACTTCGGAATTGCCCATCTGCCCTTCAGGCAGGCCAACATCCGGCCCATGGGCAACAAGCTGCCCCGAGGGATGCCCAGCCATAATGGCGTCAAAATGAGGGGTCTTCGCAAGCCGCGGTGCATTGGCGGCTGGATCATCGCGCAGGCCCCAACCATCAAGGATACATAACACAACTGGCTTGGACATAACTGCTCGCGTTTTCTTTGTTTGCGCTGAACCTAAAGCGCTCGGCCCGAAGAGTGAACCCGCTTTACGTCAAATTTGCGTAAACAAAGATGCGAATGCGCGCGCCGCCAAGCTGGGGCGCGCGCGAAGATTAGTCGAGCTTGCGCTCAATCTCGGTGGTTTCGAAAATCTCGATGACATCGTTTTCGCGAATATCTTCGTAGTTTTCAAAGGCCATACCGCATTCTTGACCGGCAGAGACCTCTTTGACCTCGTCCTTAAAGCGCTTGAGCGTCTTCAGCTTGCCTTCGTGGATCACAACGTCGTCGCGCAACAGGCGCACGCCCGCTTCACGCCGCGCCACACCCTCGGAGACCTCACAACCGGCAATTTTACCAACACCGGTAATCTTGAAGACCTCTTTGATCTTGGCATAACCAATAAATGTCTCGCGCACCTCGGGGCTCAAGAGCCCAGCCGCAGCCGCTTTAATATCGTCCACCAGATCGTAGATGATCGAGTAATACCGCAGCTCGACGCTCTTTTGGTTCGCCGATTGGCGCGCCGAAGAGTTCGCACGGACGTTGAAGCCGATGATCGGCGCGTTCGAGGCCTCGGCCAAGGTCACGTCACTCTCGGTGATCGCGCCCACACCAACGTGTAGCACCTGCACCTGCACCTCGTCGTTGCCGACCTTCTCCATCGCTTGCACGATGGCCTCGGCAGAGCCCTGCACGTCGGCTTTGACCAGAACCGGCAATTTCGACACGTCCTCAGCCGCTTTGGCATTGGCCAAGAGCTGATCCAGCGTGACGCCAGCGCCAGACGCGGCCTTTTTGTCTTTGGCCAGCTGCGCACGGTAATCGGCGATTTCGCGGGCTTTCGCCTCATTGGGCACCACATGCAGAACGTCGCCTGCCTCTGGTGTACCGTTGAGACCAAGCACCTCGACCGGCACCGATGGACCAGCGGTTTTGACACGGTCGCCGTGATCGTTCACGAGCGCACGGACCTTGCCCCACTGCTCGCCGACCACAAAGATATCGCCAGTATTCAGCGTGCCTTTTTGCACCAGAACCGTGGCCACAGGGCCGCGTCCGGTATCAAGCTGCGCCTCAATCACCGCGCCTTCGGCAGGGCGATCAGGGTTGGCCTTAATTTCCAAAAGCTCGGATTGCAGAACAATCGCCTCTAGAAGCTTATCAAGATTGGTGCCTTGAACCGCCGAAACCTCAACGTCGAGCACATCGCCAGACATGGCCTCAACAATCACCTCATGCTGCAACAATTCCGTGCGCACTTTGGTCGGATCAGCACCAGGACGATCAATCTTGTTGATCGCCACGATGATTGGCACTTCGGCCGCTTTGGCATGGGCAATCGCTTCGATGGTTTGCGGCATGACACTGTCATCCGCCGCGACCACGAGCACGACGATATCCGTCACCTGTGCCCCGCGCGCGCGCATCGAGGTAAAGGCCGCGTGGCCCGGTGTATCGAGGAAGGTCAGAACCGTGCCGTCTTTGACGACCTGATAGGCACCGATGTGCTGGGTGATCCCGCCAGCCTCGCCAGAGACCACATTGGCCTCGCGGATGGCATCCAACAGCGAGGTTTTGCCGTGATCGACGTGGCCCATGATGGTGATGACCGGCGCGCGGGGGCTGAGCTGATCCTCATCGTCGACTTTCGAGACAATGACATCCTCAACATCCGCGTCGGACACGCGCACGGTCTTATGGCCAAAGTCCTCAACGATCAGTTCCGCGGTATCCGCGTCGATCGACTGGTTCTGCGTCGCCATGATGCCGTTGTTCATCAGGGATTTGACCACATCCGCGACCCGTTCGGCCATACGGTTTGCCAATTCCTGAACCACGATGGTCTCGGGGATCTGAACGTCGCGAACAACCTTTTCGCGCTCGACCGAGCCTTGGGCCATTTTGCGCTTTTCGCGCTCTTGGCGGCGGCGCATGGCGGCCATTGAGGGGCTGCGTCCGCCCTCGTCGCCCGAAAGCGCCCGAGAAATCGTCAGCTTGCCACGGCGGCGATCATCGTCGCCTCTACCGCGGGTGGTCTTTTTGTTATCGGGCTGGCGTGCATCGCGCGCGGGCTCTTGCTTGCGCGCAGCACCGCCACGGCGGTCGCCTTCGCGGGCCTC
>CAYLLD010000002.1:0-27094 GCA_964384315.1 uncultured Rhodobacterales bacterium
GGCACCAGATTGGGCATCACAATCGCACGGCCAAAATGACGCGCGGTCTCCGGCACCACCGCCGCCATCATCGCCCCATCGCGAAAATGCACGTGAAAATCATCGGGCTGCGTGATGGTCAGATTGGTCATTGGTCGTTTTTCCTGCTCGAACGGCGTGTTTGCCACGCAGGGTTACCCGAGCGGCGGCGCACAAGGCAAGGGCTGCCAATAGCGTTGCCCAATTTCACAGTCATGGCAAAAATTATGCGCAATTAAACTAAGTGGAAAGTTTAGAAGTTTACACGGCGGCACGTGTAAATACACTTTTCGAGTGGACTTAACTAGGGGCAAACATGCTCAATAAATTTTTTATTTTTTGCACCGCCGTCGCGATTGCTGGATGTGGCGAAAAACCAATGGAAATTACCAAAGCGCCGGTTGAAGTGAACCGGACCGCAGGCTTTGTGACTGAGAACTACGTCGGTGACGATCAGGCCTATGTCCGAAGCTATTTTCCAAAAGACAAAGAGGCAGAAATTGATCGCGCAGAATTCGCTGGTGCGGCTTGTAAGCTAAAGGGGCGCGGCTTTACAGCGTCCTTCCAAACCCCGGCGATTGTGAACCTGCCTGACTATGACTATTATTCTCAGCCCGTGACCGGCTCGTGTTCGGTGGACGGGGTTGTGCGTCCGGTTGTTCTAAAGCCTTATAATGAAACCTCTCGTTCGCGAAATGCAGCTGTGAGCGGGGGCGCTTCGCAGGGTGGTTTGTTGGGAATGGCCATTGCTGGGATTGCCGTTGGCATTGCAGAGGCCGCAAATGATCCCACCAATGACGATTGGGATTACAACAATGTAGATGTCGAGTTTCCCAATTCACTGCGCCCAAGCGGTCCCCAATCTTAAGGGCATTTTTCTTAGGACCTGTTTGTGCCGAACAATAAATAACTTGAAAGCCGGGCGCTTAGCTCGGCTTTTTTGCGGCATCCCCTGTGACCTGAGGCGCGCTGTGATCGCCAAAATCAAACTCATCGCCGGAACCGCCCCAGTTGCCTAAAAACGCGTCTGCATCACCCGCAATGCCGGGCATGTGAATGTCGTCTTTTTGGCCGCGTTTTTTATCTAGATCTGGCGGGCCCTTGGGATCGTCGCCATCGGCGAAATGGCTGGTTTTCATCAGATACTTTCCCAAAACTGGTAACTGCGCCACCGCAGGGCGGGTTTTGCGCTCAATTAGTTGTGAAAATGACGGAAATCAGGGCAAAATTGAGGCCCGGCGACGAATTTAAACCGGGTATTTTAAGAGCGTTTTAAAGAATGAAATGCGAAGGTGATCGCGAGCGCCGCACCGGCTTTTTGGCCATTAATCATTTCTAAATGAAGTATGCCAAATAAGGTGGGTAAACCAAAAGCCACAGCTGCGGCTTCGTCGCGCTATCGAACGGCTTATAACAGGTAAACAAGAGGGGCATCGAAGTCGCATGGAAACTATTCTTTCCAGAAAAATCGGCGGTAATCGCGTCGTCGCCGCACCGATCCCCGAGATTGAAGACCTTGCCAATCGCATGTCCCGCGCGTTTGAGACCGCTTTGGCACGGGTGTTGAATGTGTCGATCAGCGCCATGGTGCTTGATTGCGAAGTTACCAAAATGATGGACGTTGCCGCGGAAATTCCGGCGCCTGCCATGCTTGGCGTGTTCGATTTTGTCGGCGCAGACTATGGTGCCATGGTCAATATGACCTCCGATTTGGCCTATCACGTGATCGACTTGCGTATGGGCGGCGACCCTGCCGATTGCCCGACGCCTACAACGCGAAGTTTTACCGCCATCGATGAGGCCCTATGCGAAGGTGTTTTGCGCGAGTTTACCTTCGCGTTTGAGCGCGCGACCGAGCAAATCATGGACGGCCCGCTCACCGCAGGTTTTGAATTTAAGGGTCTCTGGCAGGACGTCTCGGCGGTCTCCCTCGCCCCGGACCGGGCGGATGTATTGAAAATCACCGTGGCGCTCGATATCGGACTGGCTGCGCGCGGTGGAGATATTGAATTTATCGTACCGCTTTCGGCGCTCGATTTTGTACGCTCGGCGGTCGATCACTCCAAAATTGAGACCAACCACAGCTATCAAGACATCTGGAAAACCAACATGCGTCAGGCTGTGCGCACGGCCGAATTGCCAGTGACGGCTGTTTTGGCCCGTGTAAGCGAGAAGCCTGAGATGTTGAAAAACCTTCAGGTTGGCACTTTGATCCCGCTTTCATCGACGGCGCCAAAAAACGTCCAGCTTGAGATTGGCGCGTTTGGCAAAGGTCGCATTGCGGTGGCGACCGCGCGACTGGGCGGTTTCGACGGCTCAAAAGTCCTCAAGCTGAACGATGCCCCTTCGCAATCGGTAATCCACAACATCCGCCGCGCGCTCGAAGAGTAAGACGGCCATTGCCATTCGTTTGGCGGCTTGCAATCGCCGCCGATTTAACCCCTTGTGGGAGGATGGCGACGACACTGAAAATTCAGAACAGCAGCTGCATGGGTAACGGCCGGGATGCGCGCCTATGACCGCCGAAATTCTCACCTCGCTGATTATGTTCGCCTTTGTTGCCTCGATCACACCGGGCCCGAACAACCTGATGCTCATGGCCTCTACAGCTAACTTCGGATTTTGGCCCACATTGCCGCATTTGCTGGGCATTTTATGCGGCTTCGTATTTCTAATACTGGTGGTGGGCCTCGGCCTCGCAGAAGTGTTCGAGATCTGGCCGATTCTGCACACCGCTTTGATGGTCGTTGGCCTGGTTTACATGCTCTATCTCGCATGGAGGATTGCAACAGCCGCCGAGCCGGGGCGTCTTAAGGTTGGGGCGCGGCCCATGACTTTTTTGCAGGCGGTGGCGTTTCAATGGGTTAACCCGAAAGCTTGGGCCATGGCGCTGACGGCCACCACGGTTTTTGCGGTCCCCGGAGATAAGATCATGATGGTGATGGTTGCGCTGATTTTTGGCGCCATCAACCTGCCATGTATCAGCAGTTGGGCGGTGCTTGGCCTGCAATTGCGTCGCCTACTGACGAATAGCCTGCGTCTGCGTGCCTTTAATTGGACCATGATGATCCTGCTTTTGCTCTCAATTTTGCTGACGTTTCGCTATTGAGCGCATCCGAGGTTAAGGGCGCAGATTTCGTTGCTGTGATGGCCCTCAAAGTCTAAAGAGGGGCCATGTTGATGCGGATTGCTTCCTATTTCGTGTGGCGCGCGCTGCGCCCTTTCGTACTGCTTTCGGGTGCGGGGCTTGCCATTGGGGCGGGCCTGCAAAGCGGTAGTGGCCCGCAAACCAAACCAGTTTTTATCGGCGGCGATACGCATTTTCATGCCTGCAGCACTCTGGGCGCGGTCGCGGGGCTCGAGCCGAAGCCGGGAAATTATTTGGCCCTGCGCAATCGTCCCGGCACCGATGGTAAGCGGCTGGCGAAACTGAGAAATGACCAGCCGCTGTGGCTTTGCGCCGATGATGGTGCTTGGGTCGGCGTTGTGATCCCGCAACAGGGAACTGACTGCGGCGTCAATCTGCCCCTAAGCGCGCGGCAACCCTACAAAGGCCCCTGCACATCCGGCTGGGTCTTTGGGAAATTTGTCGAAGCCGTGGCAAGTTAGCACGACACAATTTCGCCAAATTCCAACCACAGTTGCGACTAGATTATGCCCCTATTTTGCCTAATCTGATTGTTAAATTATCCTTTGGTGAGAAGGATTGCGCGGCCTAAGCTGTCCGCAGTCTTTGGGGAAGAAACACATGGTTTTGCTCGAACGACCCCCCTTTTGGGTCTTTTTTGTTTTAGGCGCGCTGCTGATTGCTGGCGCCTCGGTGCAGTATATCGGGGGCAAGGGCGCATTGGGCGTTGAAAATGGTTGGATTGCCCCGCCAGCACCGCCCCCGGCTGATGTGGTTTTTCTCGAGAACTTTAATGAAAACGAACATGTTTCCGCGATCGGTGATGTCTATCTTTTGGGCCAGATCGACCCATTCACAGCCACGGCGCTGCCGCTTGGCCCAGACGCTCAGGCCCAGATCTACGGGTTTTTCAAGGCCAGTTCCCGAAAGGGCGACAGGCAAATTGAGGCAGTCGTGATCGCGAAAGACGATCAGGCGTTCAAGACGTGGATGGCTGAAAACCCGGCTGGCAATGCATCCAAGGGTGATCTTTTTGCTATTCACGGCCGTGTCACTCACAAACATGAATTTGTTGCGCCAGCGGTTGATTGGATCAGCGGACAAGGCTTTGAGACGTCCGCGCATTTCGTCGTGATCCTTCCTTACACGGCGCCATACGCGCCCCCCCCGCCGCCGCAGCGGTTGGGCCGAATTTTGCCAGTGGCATTGATGCTTTTGGGGGGTATTTGCTTGGTTTTAGGGGCCAAACGCTACGAGCAACGTCGTATTCAAAGTGCCAAGCCCAAGGGCCATGGCGTGGCGATTTTAAACGGTCTGGACAGGTAGGGCCCTTGGCGGTATCGGTCCAACGTCTGCCGTATTTTTAACCTAAGTTCGGTGTGTTTTCCCCTTTGGGTGGGGCTGTCTTTTTGGGGTGTTGAACAATGACTTATCAAAACGATCCGCATTGGCGCGTGCCTTGGTGGGCTTATTGTGTGGCTGGGTTGGTCTTTTTGGGCCTAGCTTTTGCGGGGTATCAATACGCGCAGACGCAGCAGGCGGCACAGGTTGAAGCCGCAACTTCGACTGGTCCTGAATTGGTTGATTTGAGCCGATTTTCACCGGATGAGAATTTGGGCCGGGCGGATGAGGTCAATCTTGCTGTGCAAGTCGACGAGGCCCGCATCACCGATCTGACGCCCTATGGCGGCACGGGGGTGGCGTTTTTACTTTCGGGGGCGCGCGACGAGCAATCCCTGACCAGCATACGCGGGGCGATCATTGCGCCTAGCCGCGATCACGCGCAAATTTATCTTGAGACCCGCGTGCTTGGTACTGGCGTTTTCGGTACGCTTTATCATGTAAACGGCAGCGGATTAGACGCGCATCCGCAAGCGGCGACGCTAGAGAATGCGATGGATGATCTGGGTTTGGTGCGCACGGCAGAGTTCACCTTTGTGGAACCATATTATGCGGGCCGCGATGCTGCTTTCGCGCCCAAACTGAATTGGCCGCTTTACGCGGCGCTTGCTTGTCTTGCCCTTGGCCTGTTCCTCGTGGCCTACGGGTTTCGCGCGCGGACCGTGCGTCGCCGGATGCGTGAGGCCGCGGCTGCGCAAATGGCGCTGCATTTTGATCGGCTTGGCGATAATCAACTGATCGTGCCTGCCCCCGCCGAATGATAAAAATCTAGCTACTTAGTGCCGCCCGGTTGAGCAATCCTTAGCCTTCTTAGGCAAAACTTACCGAAGTGATAATGGCGCTAATTGCTGGAGTGTGCGGATGATGATTGGTTGGACGAAAAACTTGGCGGTCGCGCTGTTCCCCGTGATGACCCTCGTTGTGTCGTTCGGTGCTGCGGGTACGGCCGAGGCGACGCAGGGCTGTGCTGGATCAGACATGCCGATCACTGCAGATGCGGCAATTCCTGTGATCAGCAATATTCAAATGGTTGCGGCGCTCACCGAGGTTGCGCCTGTGCAGGACCGCGCAAATGAGATTGCTTTTGGGGTGATCCAAATGTGGTTTGAAACCGCTAACGATTAGCAGCCGTCTAACGGTTAATCGAAAAACGGTGTGATCTGTGCGACGATCACGGCGTTCTCGCGCTTTGCGCGCTCCATCAGATCAACTTCTTCTTCAGGAATATCATGACCCTCGGCGCGTCGGTCGGTCAGCGTGCCGTAGCTTGAGACATCCAGAGGTGCCATATCCGCCACGCGCAAAACGCCAACGGTCTCATGAACCGCCTCTTCCTCTGTGCCGCCCGAGGCATAACACATCAGCGCGGCACCAGTGGCATCTTTAGGCAGACCGTCATCCGGCGCGCGCCCAACCTCAACCAGCAGCGTGTAAACCTCTACCGGCTTTTTGGGTTTTTTCGGCTTCTTTGGCTTGTCGCTCATGTCTGCCTGCTCGTTCTTTGGGGCGTCCGTCATATTAACGTCGTCACACCAAAACCGGCGCGTCGTGCTGCGAGGTCATCTCAAACACCCGGCGATAGCGCTCAATCTCGGCCTCTGGGCCCATAGCTTTGCCAATATTGTCTGAAAGCTTAACGGTGGGGCGTCCATTGGCCTCGATGGCTTTGCACACCAGTGAAAATGGCGCGAGCGCATCTCCGGGCACAAGATTGCGGAAATCATTGGTCAAAAGCGTGCCCCAGCCAAAGGCAAGGCGCGCTTTACCGTTAAACCGTCCACAAAGCTCGGTGATTTTTTCTACATCCAAACCATCCGAGAAAATCAGCAGCTTTTTCGTGGGATCCTCGCCGCGCGACGTCCACCAATCAATGGCCAGTTGCGCCGCGACCACTGGATCGCCGCTATCGATGCGAATGCCCGTCCATTTCGCCAGCCAATCCGGGGCCTTTTTCAAGAACCCCTCGGTGCCATAGGTGTCTGGCAGGATGATCAACAGGTTGCTGTCGTAGTCCTTTTGCCAATTCGACAAAATCTCGTAGGGGGCCTGCGCAAGAGCTGCATCATCTGAAGCCAGCGCGGAATAAACCATCGGCAGCTCATGGGCATTTGTCCCAATCGCCTCAAGATCGCGCTTGAGCGCAATCAGGCAATTCGAGCATCCGGCAAATTTCGAACCAAGCCCTTCGATCATCGCCTGCACGCACCAATCCTGCCACAGGTAAGAATGCCGCCGCCTCGTGCCAAAATCCGCCAGGCTAAGCCCTTCGATATCGCGCAGTGCCTCGGCTTTTTCCCAAACCCGGCTCATGGAACGCGCGTAAAGCACCTGCAAATCAAACTTGCCCATGGTCCGCAGCACCGCCCGCGACCGCAACTCAGTGATGATCGCCAGCGCGGGAATTTCCCACATCATCACCTCGTGCCACGGCCCCTCGAATGTCAGTTCGTACTGGCCATCTTTGACCGACAATTCATAGGGGGGCAGTTTAAACGAGGCGAACCAGTCGATGAATTCGGGCCGAAACATCGCTTGCTTGCCGTAAAACGCATTGCCGCGCAGCCAAGTCACCTCGCCGCGCCGCAAGCTGACAGTGCGGGCATGATCAAGTTGGGCGCGCAGATCGTCTTCGTCAATTAACTCAGCCAAGCGCACATGTTTCGTGCGATTGATCAGCGAAAATTTGACATGAACATCCCAGTGCCGCTTGTGCACGGTCTGCGCCATCAAAAGCTTATAAAAATCCGTATCGAGCAGCGAGCGGACGATCGGGTCAAGATCCCAAGTATGGTCGTGAACCCGTTTGGCAATATCAATCATGGGCAGTCCTTTCGCCGGCGAAAGCCTCTTTTGCCAAGCGGTGAAACACTTGGCAAGCTCATGGGCAAGCCAGTGGGCAAGCCAGTGGGCAAGCTAATGCCTTTTGTCAGTTGGTCAGCGCTACGCCTGCTGCATTCAAATCCCGAAAAGCCGCCTCAAGCGAGCCATCCAAATCGATGGCGCGACAAGCAGGCAAATGCAGCGTGGCGGCAAAGCCTTCCTTGCGCGCATCAAGGGCTGACCAAGCCACGCAAAAATCAGTCGCCAGACCCACAAATGTCAGATCATTTAGCCCGCGATCACGCAGATAACCTGCAAGGCCAGTTTTGGTGCTTTGATCATTCTCAAAAAATGCCGAGTAGCTGTCGATCTCGCGGCGGAACCCTTTGCGAATGATCTGATCAGCGCGGGTCACATCAAGGCCATCGTGAAACTGCGCACCGCTTTGGCCCGCGACACAATGCGCAGGCCAAAGCACCTGCGTGCCATAAGGCATTTGTACGGTGCTAAAAGGCGCAGCGCCCTCGTGGTTATCTGCAAAAGAGGCATGATCAGCCGGGTGCCAATCCTGCGTGAGAATCACCGCGTCGAAACCAGGCATCATGGCGTTGATGGGCGCAACCACCGCATCGCCATCATCCACCGCAAGCGCACCGCCTGCGCAAAAGTCATTTTGAACGTCAACAACGATGAGAGCTTTGGCCATGAATTTCTCCGGTCTGCGGCGGTTCCTCTCTATTAGGTCAAGCGCCCGCCACCTGCAAATCCGCGCGTGGCCGCCCCTTGCAATGAAAACCGCATGGCCATACTGCTCGGGCATGACACAGACATTTGAGACTGACCCGGTTGCGCTGACCCAGACGCTTGTGCGGTGCCGTTCGGTGACCCCGGCGGACATGGGTGCCCTTGGCGAAATCCAAGCGCGGCTTGAAAGCGCGGGCTTTGCGGTGACGCGGATTAAACGGGGCGAGGTCGATAATCTTTTTGCCCGCTGGGGCGTGGCTGGGAATGGCCCGGTTTTTGGGTTCAACGGGCACACGGATGTGGTGCCGCCGGGCCAAGAAACCGCTTGGACGCATCCGCCTTTTGATGGGGCGATTGTTGAGGGTACGCTCTTTGGACGCGGTGCGGTGGATATGAAATCCGGCGTCGCGGCCTTTGTGACAGCGGCGATGGATTTTGTGCGCGAGACCCCGCCTGAGGGTGGCGTTGTGATTACGATCACCGGCGACGAAGAAGGCCCGGCCCGAGATGGCACCGCAGCGATTTTGGATTGGATGGCCGATGCGGGTGAGCGCATGGATGTTTGCCTTGTGGGTGAGCCGACTTGTCCCAATACCATGGGCGAGATGATGAAGATCGGGCGGCGCGGTTCAATGACCGTCTATCTAAAAGCAACTGGTAAGCAGGGCCACGCCGCCTATCCGCACCGGGCAAATAATCCGCTGCTGCCTTTGGTGCGGTTGCTCGACGATCTGGCGTCTGAACCGCTCGACCAAGGCACAGCGTTTTTTGAGCCCTCGACCTTAACGATCACGACGATTGACGTGGGTAATCCTGCGAACAATGTGATCCCGGAAAAGGCCGTGGCGACGGTGAATATTCGGTTTAACGATGCCCATAGCTCGGATAGTTTGCGCGCGCAGATCGACAAGAAGATTGCGGCAGCTGTGGCTGCGAGCGGTGTAAAAATTGAGGCTGACTACAGTGTTTCTGGCCAGAGTTTTGTGACCGAAAAGGGGGCGTTCTCCGATTTGGTTTCGGCGGCTGTGGCGGGTGAGCTGGGCATTGAACCAGAGCTTTCGACCTCGGGAGGCACTTCGGATGCGCGCTTTATTCGCGCCCATTGTCCGGTGGTTGAATTCGGCCTTGTCGGCAATACGATGCATCAAATCGATGAGCGGGTGCCGATTAGCCAGATCGTTCAGCTAAAAGCGATTTATAAACGTATCCTTAGCAGCTATTTCTTTGGCGATAGCGATCCCGCTGCTAAGGTGTGAGGGATGAAAGCCGGAGGCATAAATGCAAGGCAAAGCAATAGATGAGGCGCGTGCCGATTTGGCGGCCTGTTTCCGATGGGCTGCGCGGTACAATTGGCACGAGGCGGTGGCCAATCATTTTTCCTATGCGGTGAATGAGGATGGCACTCAGTTTTTGATGAACCCGAACGGGCGGCATTTTTCGCGGGTTAAGGCTTCGGATTTGCTCTTGCTTGATGCCAATGATCCAAGCAGCGCGACTGGGCCCGATGCGCCCGATCCCACCGCTTGGGGTCTTCATGGTGCGCTTCACCGTCAGGTGCCTTGGGCGCGCTGCGCGCTGCATCTTCATCCGCGCTATGCCACAACGCTGGCCTCGCTTGCGGACCCGCGTTTGCCCCCGATCGATCAAACGAGTGCGATGTTTTATGGCCGGGTCGTGATTGACAGCGACTATGCTGGTTTGGCTTTTGAGGCCGAGGGCGAGCGCGTTTGTAAACTCTTTGCTGACCCGCTGAAAAAGACGATGTTGATGGGCAATCACGGCGTCATGGTGGTGGGCGAGACCATCGCAGATGCTTGGAATACGCTTTATTATTTTGAGCGGGCTTGCGAGACCTATATTTTGGCGTTGCAAACTGGTCAGCCGCTCAAGGTTCTGTCGGATAATGTGGCTGGGCAAACGGCCGTGGATATGAATGCTTACGGCGATGTGATCGACAACCACTTGCGCGAATTGCGGGCGATATTGGATGAAGAAGGTTCGAATTACGCCCATTGAGCGGCGCAATCCGTCGCGGCGGGTTGTGATTGTCATGGCGAAACAGCCGCGTCCGGGGCGGGTTAAGTCACGCCTTGGTCGCGATATCGGGATGGTTGAGGCCTGTTGGTGGTACCGACATCAGCTTGCGCGGCTTTTGCGGAACATTGGCCGTGACCCTCGTTGGCAGGTTGTTTTGGCGGTTTCGCCGGATGACACCCGTTTTGACACAAATCTGCCCAGCATGCCCCAAGGATCGGGCGAGCTTGGGCATCGAATGCTGCGAGCGCTGAAGGTTTTTAGCGATCGTGATGTGGTTTTGGTGGGAAGCGATATTCCGGCGCTTGATTGCGACGCGCTTTGGCACAGTTTTGGTGCTTTGCAGGGCAAAGATATGGTCTTTGGCCCGGCGACCGACGGGGGCTATTGGATGATTGGCGCCCGCCCGTCTGCTTGTTTTGGTGTCGACAGTCTTGCCACGGTGCGGTGGTCAACCGAACAAACGCTTCAAGACAGTATTGCGCTGTTATCTCCGCGCAATCGTATTGGGCTCGGGCAATACCTGTCCGATGTGGACAGGGGTGCAGATTTAAAGCCGCGCTTTTAACTAGCCTCTGACCATGCGCTTTGGATACGCCCGTCCAGCAAGGCGATCACGGCTTTGCTTTCCTTTTCCCCAAACTCACCTTTTTTCAAAGCCCCCTCAAGCGCTCTGATGGCGCTGGCCAAGTCGCGGTCGGGCGCCGTGCGGACCACGCCGCGCAGGAACTTTGCAGCAAACTCGATATCGGCGCGATTGTTCGTTTCTAGCGCTTCACTTAAGAGGTCGAACATATTCTCAAAATCATGGCGCAGCGCGCCGCTTGTCGAGACATCAGGTTCAAAGTCCTCGACCACCACAAGCGCAGGGGACGAACGCCCCGAAACCGCGCTAATAATAGCCTGCTGAAAGGCCGCCAGATCGATGATTGGTTTTGCAAGAAATCCGTCGGCCGCTGTACGCGTTGCCACTGCAGAAATCTCGTCCTCATCGGCGCCAGAGATAATCAGCACAGCCGGATCCGCCTCGCAGAGTTCGTCCAATGACAGAACCAATTCCTCACCCGATCCATCGGGTAGCGCAAGATCAACGATTATGATGTCCGGTCGAAACAGGGTCAGGTGCCGCTTTGCGCTGTCAATGCAATCGGCGCGGCGCAATCGCGCCCCCGATTTAATCGCCATCAGTCGAATAGCCTCGGCCACTGCGCGGCTGTCGTCGACTAAGAGGATGTTGACGCCATGCAGCGCCTTTTTGCGGTGCAGCTTGATGGGTAGGTTTGATGCGGTGTCGGTCATGTTTCGCCCCTTCCGAGTGTGGAATCTCTAACTTCATTCTGGCAGCGGCAAAGCTAAGAAGTGGTTAAAGAGAATTCACTCGGCGCAAATTGGGTTGGATAATCGCAGGCGCGCCAAATCCAGGGCAGAAATTGCTGAGACCGAACGCGCCTTGCTTGTGAGGGGGCATGACACCTATAGTTCGCGCAATAAAATTATGCAGGAGACGCTGTCGATGATCGGCCGCCTAAACCACGTTGCCATTGCTGTGCCTGATCTTGAGGCGGCAGCGGCCACATATCGAGATACCCTTGGGGCGGTTGTGCGTCCGCCGCAGGACGAGCCGGATCACGGCGTTACGGTTATTTTTATCGAACTTCCGAATACGAAAATCGAGCTGTTGCACCCATTGGGTGAAGCGTCGCCGATTGCGAGTTTTCTAGAAAAGAACCCGGCAGGCGGCATTCACCATATCTGTTACGAAGTGGATGACATTTTGGCCGCGCGCGATACATTGCTTGGTCAGGGCGCGCGCGTGCTTGGGGGCGGAGAGCCGAAAATTGGCGCGCATGGCAAACCTGTGCTATTCCTTCACCCCAAGGATTTTTGCGGCACTTTGGTTGAATTGGAGCAAGTATGACGATCACAGCAGCCTTAGTTTTGTTCGCGGTAATCTGGTTTTTGGCGCTTTTCATAGCTCTGCCCATAGGCGAGCGATCGCAGCATGAGGCGGGCGAGGTTGTGCCAGGCACCCCTGCGTCAGCGCCCGAAAATCCCATGCTTAAGAAAAAGATTATTTGGGTGTGCATTGCGACGACGATTTTATGGGCCTTGCTTTGCGGCGTCATCTTGTCTGGTGTGATCACAATGGAAATGTTGGATATTTTTGGGCGGATGGATACCGGGTCTTAGGCCCCTATAAAGCCGGGTCGTCAAGAAAGATGGCCGGGCGGGTTAGCCGCGATAGTGATTGGCGCTGGCGGCCATTTTCATCAAAGTTTTTCGGGTCAAGCCATGCGTCGTAGGCTGCATCCATGCGTGGCCAGTCTTTGTCGATCATGCCAAACCATGCGGTGTCGCGGTTGCACCCTTTTATGACCGCTGCTTGGCGGAAAACGCCCTCGTAGCTGAATCCGTAACGAATCGCGGCGCGTCGCGAAGGGATGTTGAGCGCGTTGCATTTCCACTCGAACCGGCGATAGCCCATCGCAAAACTTGTGCGTGCGGTGATCATGATGGCTTCGCTGGCGATGCGGCTGCGCTGCATTGCTGGGGAAAATGTGATGTAGCCCACTTCGATAGAACCCGCGTTTGGATTTATGCGCAAAAGGCTCAAGAACCCGGTTGTTTTGCCGCTGGCGTTGTCGCGCACTGCAAAGAAAAGCGGGTCTTGGGAGGATTCCAATTCCTCAAGAAAGCCGAGAAAATCTGCGGATTTTTCGAAAGGCCCATTTGGGAGGTATGTCCAAACGCTGCCGCTTTGATCCTCCGAGAATGCGGCCCAAAGATCAGCGCCGTGGTCAGCTACGCTAAGGGGTTCGAGACTAGCATAGCGCCCCGATATTTTTGCATGAGCTGGTCGTTGCGGCGGCTGCCAGTTCACGACGTCTTGCGCAGTTTTTGAATCACTTGTCATGGCTCGATAGAGCCGTTTGAGCCGCGGCGGCGCAAGTCAAAAGTGACTTGGTATTAGTGAGGCAAATGCGAGTTCGGCACGAGTGGTTGGTTTGTTTCCCCAGCCACAATTTTTCAAGCCACATTGCAGCGCGAGCGAGCCGCGCCGCATAGATGGTAAGGTTAGGCGCCCTTGCCAGTTGGCGCTTCCAGATCAGCAAGACCTTGCCACGCACGACCTGCGGCCATCAGACAGGAAACACCGGTTGGCATGGTGACTAAAATCGTCCACGTGCCGGTTTCCGAAGAGGCAAAAACCTCAACCATACCGTTGTTTTGGTTCAGTCCGGCGCTCTGGCGCGTTTCGCCGTATTTGCTGGAAAGCCGCTCAACAATCGTATCGCGGTTGGCGCAAGATGCACCCTGTGCCTGTGCGATGCTGCCACTACATGTCAGCCCTAGCGCGACCATCGAAACAAACTTTTGCATTCTAGTCATTCGTTCACCTTTCGTCGGCGATCCACTAGCCCGACCGGCTGCAACCGCATCATGTCCATATGATGGTTCCGTCGAGGGTCTTTGCACAAGCGTGGACAAGGTGCTGGTGTAGTCTTGGGGGGCAATCAAATCTCGGCGAAGTCTGACGCTAGACTTGGAACAAATAGAGAAGATCAGGTTAACTTCGCGGCCCCTCAATCGAAAAAAAGCGCAACACTTTAGGGGCTGCCAATTTTTTTCGCAGTTGCAAAAGAAATAAAAAAACGTAACAAGGCGGTTATCCGCAATAAAATGACAAAACACATGCATCCTTTCCGTTCTATCCTCTATATGCCCGGTTCCAACGCGCGTGCGCTGGAAAAGGCCAAGTCGCTTGGGGCAGATGCTCTTATTCTTGACTTTGAAGACGCGGTGGCGCCTGACGAAAAGCCCGGCGCGCGGGGGCTTGTGCGGGACGCGATTGCGGCTGGTGGATACGGAAATCGTTATCTCATTGTTCGTATAAATGGACTAACAACTGACTGGGGCAAAGACGACGTCGCCGGGCTGGCTGGTTGCGCCCCCGACGCGGTGCTTTTGCCCAAAGTGGAAAGCGCCGAAGAACTGGCCGAACTGTCTGGCCTGATGGATGCGGCTGGTCTGAATTCGGCGCGGATTTGGGCGATGATTGAGACCCCCAAGGGGGTTCTTCATGCTGAAAACATTGCAGGTTCCAGCCCGCGGCTCGAAGGTTTCGTGATGGGCACCAATGATCTGGTCAAAGAAATGCAGGCCCGGCACAGACCGGATCGGTTGCCAGTTCAGGCAGCGCTGAGCCAGACACTTTTGGCGGCGCGGATGCATGGGCTGGTGATTGCAGACGGGGTTTATAACGACATCAAAAACCTCGATGGCCTGCGCGCGGAATGTGAGCAGGGGCGCGACATGGGATTTGACGGGAAAACGCTGATCCATCCCGCTCAGATCGACGCGGCAAATGCCGCGTTTGGCCCGACCGAGGCCGAGCTGGCAGAGGCCCATGAATTTGTCGCCGCCTATGAGGCGGCGCTCGCGCAGGGCAAAGCCGTGGCCGTGGTGAACGGGCGCATCGTCGAGAACCTTCATGTGGACAATGCGCAGCGCATTATTGCACAAGCAGAGGCAATTGCTGCTCTGGAGGGTTGATATGCTATTACTAATCTTAGGCGTACTATTATGGTCAGGGGCGCATTTATACCGCCGCTTGGCCCCGAATTTCTACGCGAATCTAGGCGGGCGCAACAAACCCATCGTCGCAATCAGCTCAATTGTCGCGATTATTTTGATGGTCATCGGCTACCGCGCCGCCGCATTCGTCCCGATTTACGAGCCACCGCTGTTCCTGCGCCACCTCAACAACCTCTTGATGCTCTTGGGGATCCTGCTTTTCGTCTTTGCGGGGGGTAAATCATGGCTTTCCAAACGCATGCGCCACCCGATGCTGATCGGCTTCAAGACATGGGCCTTGGCGCATCTTTTGGTGAACGGCGATCTGGCCTCGATCATCCTGTTCGGCGGGCTCTTGGCATGGGCGGTGGTCCAAGTCATCGTGATCAACAAAGCCACCAGCTTTGAAAAAGACCCCGCCGCCAAGCCCGGTCTGCGCGATGCGGTGCTCGTCGCCGTCGCCCTCGTGGCCTTTGGCTTAGTTGCATGGATCCACATTTCGCTGGGCGTTAACCCCTTTGGGTCCGGCGCATGATCGCCTACCGCCTGCTCACCGAGGATGACACCAGCGCTTTTTGCCACAAGGTGACCAAGGCGCTGGCCGATGGCTGGGCGCTTCATGGTGATCCCACCATGAGTTTCGACGAAAAGCGCGGTGTGATGCGTTGCGCGCAGGCGGTGACCAAAGAGGTTGCGGGCGATTATGAACCGGACATGAAATTGGGTGCGCTATGACCGTACCCTTTTCCGCCGCAGGCCGTTTTTTCGAAGACTACCAAATCGGGCAAGTCATCAACCACGCCACCCCCCGCACCTTGGGCGATGGCGAGCGCGCGCTTTACATCTCGCTCTACCCCGCCCGCCACGCGCTGGCCTCATCCGAGGTTTTCGCGCGGGCTTGCGGGTTTGAGCGCGGCCCCCTCGACGATCTGATTGGCTTCCACACGGTCTTTGGCAAAACTGTCCCCGACATCTCGCTCAACGCCGTGGCGAACCTTGGCTATGCCGAAGGCCGTTTTCTGCGTCCCGTTTTTGCGGGCGACACCCTAAGCGCCTCATCCGAGGTGATCGGGCTTAAGCAAAACTCGAACGGCAAATCGGGCATCGTTTGGGTGCGCACAACAGGGCGCAATCAACATGGCGAGGAAGTGCTAAGCTATGTGCGCTGGGTCATGGTGCGCAAAAGCGATCTGGATGCCCCCGCGCCGACCCCCGTGGTCCCCGAATTGGCCGCAGCGGTTGAGCCGGACGCGCTGGCGCTCGGGCCGCTTGATTACACCGACTATGACTTCGAGGCCGCCGGATCGGCCCAGCGGTTTGACGATTATTCCAAGGGCGATTTTTTCGATCATGTGGACGGGGTCACCCTGACCGACCCCGAGCATATGATGGCGACACGGCTATGGCAAAACGCGGCCAAAGTGCATTTCAACACCGAGGCGCGGCCCGATGGCGCGCGGCTGATTTACGGCGGGCACATCATTTCGATGGCGCGGGCGCTGTCGTTTAACGGGCTGGCCAATGCGCAAACGGTGCTGGCGATCAACGCGGGCAGTCACGCCAACCCCAGCTTTGCAGGGGATACGATTTACGCAGGCACGCAGGTGCTGGACAAAGCGCCAACCACGCGCGGCTCGGTGGGCGCGCTGCGGGTGCGGCTGATCGCGGCTAAAGCGCCGGTGACCAGTGCCGAGCTGAAGGGCGCGGATGGCAAGTATCTGCCGGATATCGTGCTTGATCTGGATATGTGGGTATCTATTCCTACTTAATCGGGCCCCACTTAAGGTGACCACTTAAGTTGACTTGTGCCAAACCACATCTAAATCACGGCATTCAATATGACTGCATTCAATTCTTAGTCAAAACAGGTTAGACACGGGCGGAACCCCCAAGGAAACCACCCGCATGAACCTGACCCAATCCCCCGACGACCTCGCCCAAGCCCTGCTCGATGCCGCCAAACGCGCCGGAGCCGATGCCGCCGATTGCATGGTGGTTTCGGGGGAGAGCCTCTCTATCGAGACCCTTGATGGCAAGTTAGAGGCGGCGGATCGCGCTGAGGGTGTGGATTTGGGTCTGCGGGTGCTGATCGGGCAAAAACAAGCGGCCATTGGTTCGTCGGACACGCGCCCTGAAACCATCGAAGAAATGGCCGCCCGCGCGGTGGCTATGGCGCAGGCGGCCCCCGATGATCCCTACATCGGTCTGGCGGACCCAGCGGATTTGGCCAGCAACACCGATGCGGCGGCCCTTGAGCTATTCGAACCTGACGCTGCGCCTGATCCCGAGGCGCTTCTTGCCAGTGCCCTTGAGGCCGAGGCGGCGGCAAGGGCGGTTTCGGGTGTGGCGCAGGTCCAAGGCACCGGGGCAGGATACTCGGCAAACGATATTTATTTGGCGACCAGCAACGGTTTTCGCAGCGGGTATCGCCGCTCGGGCTGGTCCATATCCTGCGTGGCTATCGCAGGCGAAGGCGCGACGATGGAGCGTGATTACAGCGGCGAGGCGCGGGTCTTCTGGGCCGATCTGCCCGCCGCTAGCGACATTGGACAGCTTGCTGGCACCCGCGCGGTCGAGCGCTTTGGTGCCACAAAGCCGCCCACCGGCACCTATCCCGTGCTTTTCGACGAGCGTATTTCCTCTTCGCTCATCGGGCATCTTTTGGGGGCGATCAACGGCGCTTCGGTGGCGCGGGGGTCGAGCTGGCTTAAAGACGCCATGGGCGAGGCGGTTTTGCCCGCTGGCATGGATTTGATCGAAGATCAGCGCCGGCCGCGCATCAGCGGTTCAAAGCCGTTTGACGCAGAGGGTCTGCCCACGGGCGAACGGGCGGTGGTGCGCGATGGGGTTTTGCAAAACTGGACCCTCGATCTGGCTACGGCACGGCGGCTGGGGCTATCTAGCACCGGGAACGCCGCGCGCGGCACGACCTCGCCGCCCAGCCCTAGCGCAGGAAATGTCGCCCTAACCCAAGGCAGCCAAAGCCGCGAAGACCTGATCCGCGATATGGGCACCGGGCTTTTGGTGACCTCGATGATCGGCTCGACCATCAACCCGACCACCGGGGATTACTCGCGCGGGGCTTCGGGCTATTGGGTTGAAAACGGCGTGATTTCTCATCCGGTCAACGAATGCACCATCGCGGGCAATCTGCGCGATATGCTGCAGCGGATCATTCCGGCCAACGACGCGCGGGGGCATCTGAGCCGCGTTGTGCCCAGTTTGCTGGTCGAGGGGATGACCGTTGCCGGGGCCTGATGATCTGAAACCTGATGATAAACCTGACGATCTGGCCTTGCTGATCGAGGCGGCGCAGGCATCGGGGGATATCGCGCGAAAATACTTCCGCGCCGATCCCCAGACTTGGGAAAAAGACGACGGCCAAGGCCCTGTCACGGTCGCTGATCTGGAAATCTCGGAGTTTTTGCAACAATCGCTGCTTGCGGCGCGGCCCAACTACGGCTGGCTTTGCGAAGAGACCGACGACGATGACGCGCGGTTGTCTCGTGAGGCGGTTTTCATCGTCGATCCTATCGACGGCACCCGTGCCTTTGTCGAGGGGCGCGAAACCTTCAGCCATGCGCTGGCGATTGCCCGAAACGGGGTGGTCACTGAGGCGGTGGTTTACCTGCCCATCACCCAAGAGCTTTACAGCGCACAGCTTGGCCGCGGCGCTTACCTTAACGGCGAACGCCTTGCGGCAACGGCGCGCATTCCGGCAACCGGAGCGGATATTCTGGCGGGTAAAGCCAATCTCAAACCTGAGTTTTGGCAAAACGGCATGCTTGGCTTCACCCAGCATTTCCGCTCATCCCTTGCTTATCGCATGGCCCTTGTGGGGCACGGGCGCTTTGACGGCATGATAACCCTGCGCCCGAGTTGGGAATGGGACGTGGCCGCAGGGGCGCTGATTATCACCGAGGCTGGCGCGCAGGCGACCACCATGCGCGGCGCTGCGCTGCGGTTTAACAACCCTGTGCCCAAACTTGATGGTGTAATCGCCGCCGGGCCACGACTACATAAGGACTTGCTGGCACGGCTCTTGCCACCGCCTGCATAATTGATATCGCGACAGGTCAACTTAAGGAGACCATCATCATGGCCAATCTAAAACGGCTTCATCTGGTGTTCGGCGGCGAACTCGTCGATCCGACAAAGAATGTTTTTAAAGACGTTGATGCCCTAGACATCATTGGCATCTTTCCAAGCTATGAAACCGCCTATGATGCGTGGAAATCCGCCGCGCAACGTACCGTGGACAACGCCCACATGCGCTATTTCATTGCTCATATCCACCGTTTGCGCGATGAGGAAGCCGAAGCGAGCCCGACAGAAGAGCTTGCCTAAACGCGACTAGCTCACGAGGACAAATGGCGCGCCCATCCTTATCCTTGGCCCTTTACATGAGGGTCACGGCCATTGCTGACGACTGGGCCGCGCGCAAATTGTTGCGCCGCTTGGCCGATGGCAAAGAGCACCCGGATCGGATCGTTGAGCGGCGCGGCGAAGCGACTTTGGCGCGGCCCGAGGGGCCGCTGGTGTGGTTTCACGCAGCAAGCGTCGGTGAAAGCCTATCGATCCTCGAATTGTTGCGCCGTATTCGCGAAGATTACCCCAATCTCAACCTACTGGTGACGACGGGCACCAAGACCTCCGCTTCGTTGATGAGCGTCCGCCTGCCTAAGGGCGTGATGCACCAGTTCGTCCCGGTGGACACCCGCAAGGCGGTGCGCAAATTCTTGGATCACTGGTGCCCGACCTTGGCGATCTGGACCGAAAGCGAGTTTTGGCCCCGGCTGATGACCATGACCTACCGCTCAGGGGCGTCGATGGTTTTGGTCAACGGGCGCATCTCTGAGCGGTCCCGCGATAAGTGGAAATGGATGCGGGCCATGTCCTTGCGTCTGATGGGGTATTTTTCGGTGATGCTCGTCCAATCCGAAGAGCATCGCGGTTATTTTGAGGCCATCGGCGCGGATAAAGCCCGCCTCGTGGTCACAGGCTCGCTCAAAGAGGGCTCGCTGCCGCTGCCCGATCACCCGCAGGCCCGTAAAAATCTGGTCAAAGAGATCAACGACCGCCCGATTTGGCTCGCGGCCTCGACCCATGAAGGCGAAGAACTGCAGGTGACCGAGGCCCATCAATTGGTGGCCAAACGCAATCCCGAGCTTCTGTTGATCATTGCCCCGCGCCATCCCGAACGCGGTGACCAAATCGCGGATCAGTTGCGCGCTCAGGGGCTGACCTTGGCGCAGCGCTCAAAGGGCGAGGCGATCACCTCTGAGACCGATATTTACTTGGCGGATACGCTGGGCGAGTTGGGGATGTTCTTCAGGCTTTCCCCGATCTCGTTCATCGGTGGGTCCTTGGTGCCTGTTGGCGGTCATAACCCGTTTGAACCGGCGGCGCTGGGCTCTGCGATCATTTGCGGGCGGCACACTGAGAATTTTGCCGAGACTTACGCGCGGTTGCGCGCAGGTGGCGCGACCCTTGAAGTTAGTGGGCCCAAAGATTTGGCCGAAGCGCTGACCTCGGCCATGCGCCCGGATATCGCGGCCCGTCTGGCATCGGCGGCGTGGAATGTCTCAAGCGAAGGCGCGGAAGTGATCGACCGGGTGCTTGAGCAGCTTAACCCCTATCTGAACGCTGCCGCGCACTCATCAGAGGTAGATACTTGAGGCCGGGCTCTTGAAAGCGCCCGCCCATTGGTACCGCCCGCCGGGGCTGCGCGCTTTTGCGCTGACGCCGCTGGCGTGGCTCGTGGCTGCCATGGGCCGCCGCCGTATGGCAGGTGGCGCGCGCGCGCGTGTCGAGGTTCCGGTGATTTGCGTCGGCAATATCCATGTGGGCGGCACTGGCAAAACCCCCGTTGTGATTGCCATTTCTCAGATGCTGCGCGCCGCAGGTCACGAAGCGCATGTGCTGTTGCGCGGCCATGGCGGACGTCATGCCAGCGATAAAAGCCACGCCCCTCTGCGGGTCGATGAGCGCCAGCACGACGCGGCGCTTTGCGGCGATGAAGCGCTCTTGCACGCCGCTTACGGTCCCACTTGGATCGCCCGTGACCGCGCGGCCGGGGCGGCGGCGGCGGTGACGGCTGGGGCGCGCGTGATTGTGATGGATGATGGGTTCCAGAACTTTGATCTGCACAAGGATTTGTCGCTCGTCGTCGTTGATGCGGCGCGTGGTTGGGGCAATGGACGGGTGATGCCAGCGGGACCGCTGCGCGAGCCGCAGGCGCAGGGGCTGGCCCGCGCCGATGCCCTCGTGCTTTTGGGTGTGCAAAACGCGCGGCAGGCCTTCGCCCGGGCAAATCCCACGACATTGCCGGTTCTGGGGGGCGAGTTGAAACCGCTTCAAACCGGCATGACATGGGCGGGGCTTAAGGTGATTGCCTTTGCAGGCATCGGCCATCCGCAAAAATTCTTCGCAACCTTAAAGGATCTAGGTGCGCAGATTGTTTCTGCCCATGAGTTTGGCGATCATGAGCCTTACACGCCCTCAGCTTTGGCCCGGCTCTTGCGCGAGGCTCAAAGTACAGGCGCGCAGCTTGTGACCACGGAAAAGGATTTGGTGCGCCTGCCGCGGTCGTTTCGAGGGTATGTTTTGCCGGTGCCGGTTCAGCTTGAGTTTGCGAATGAGGCTGCAATGGCAAAACTACTGGCACAGGTGATGGACAAGCCCGCCTAAAGCCGCGCGGCCAGCCTCGTGCCTTGGTCAATCGCCCGTTTGGCGTCCAATTCAGCCGCCACATCCGCCCCGCCAATGATGTGAATATTTTGGCAAGCGATGCCTGCCAATTCCGGCACATTGGTCACCTGACCCGCACAAAGCACGATGGTATCCACCTCAAGACACCGGGGGTTTTCCCGCTGAGGACCATCCGACAGCCATAAACCTTCGGGCGTAATTCGCTCGTAGTTCACCCCGCCTTGCATCGAAACGCCCTTCATCGAGAGCGCGGCGCGATGGATCCAGCCTGTGGTTTTGCCCAAACCTTTGCCCAGCTTTTGCGCCTTGCGCTGCAAAAGCGTAACCTCACGCGCAGCAGCAGGCGGTTTTGGGCCGTCTGGGGCTAAACCCGCACGAGCAAGGGCAGGATCGGTCACGCCCCATGCCTGCATCCACAACTCAAGATTTTCCGTGGCGCTTTCCCCTGCATGGGTCAGGAATTCCGCCAGATCAAAGCCGATCCCCCCCGCGCCAACGATTGCCACGCGCGGCCCTACCTCGCGCCCATGCCGCAACACATCGACGTAGCTCAGCACATGGGGCAGGTCTTGGCCTTCAATCTGCGGATCGCGCGGCACAACGCCAGTGGCCATAATGACCTCATCCGCGCCTTCGCAATCGGCGGCACTCGCGGCTTGCCCAAGGCGCAGATCAATGCTGCTTTGCTCAACCATCCGCTGATAATAGGACACCAGCCCAACAAACTCTTCCTTGCCCGGCACCAGCTTGGCCATGTTCAACTGGCCGCCGATCTCCTGCGCCTGATCCACCAGCGTGACTTTGTGACCACGCTCGGCCGCGGTCAGCGCCGCCGCCAGCCCCGCCGGACCCGCGCCAATGACCACCACCGTCTTGGCCGCCGCCGCCGGGGTGATCCGCAGCTCGGTCTCATGACAGGCGCGTGGATTGACCAAACAGCTTGAGACCTTCAGCGAGAATGTGTGATCAAGACAGGCCTGATTGCAGGCGATACAAGGCGCGATCTCACCCGCTTTGCCAAGGCGCGCTTTCGCCACGAAATGACTATCCGCCAAAAAGGGCCGCGCCATGGACACCATATCCGCACAGCCTTCGGCCAGCACCGCCTCAACCACCTGAGGCGTGTTGATCCGATTAGAAGTGATCACGGGGATGCTCACATGGGGCTTGAGCTTTTTGGTCAGCCATGTAAACGCCCGCCGCGGCACCGACGTCGCAATGGTCGGCACCCGCGCCTCATGCCAGCCGATACCAGTGTTGATCATGCTGGCACCTGCCGCTTCGATCGCCTTGGCCAGCGTGACAACTTCATCCCAGCTTGAGCCATTTGGCACCAGATCAATCAGTGACAGGCGAAAAATCAGGATAAAATCCGGGCCTACCGCCGCCCGGCTGCGCCGCATCACCTCAAGGGCCAAACGCATCCGATTCTCATATGAACCGCCCCAGTCATCTTCGCGGCGGTTGGTGTGAGCGACCAGAAACTGATTGATGAAATAGCCCTCAGATCCCATGATCTCGGCCCCGTCATAGCCCGCCTCGCGCGCGCGGGCGCAGGCTGTGGCAATATCGGCGATCTGCTTTTCGATCCCCGCCTCGTCGAGGGCGTTCGGTTGAAACAGCGAGATCGGTGATCTGATGGCAGAGGGCGCCACCGCATCCTTCGAATAGGCATAACGCCCCGCGTGCAACACCTGCATGGCGATCAAGCCGCCCTCTTGATGAACCGCATCGGTCACTTGGCGGTGCTTGGTGATATCCTCGGCGGTGTAGAGCCCATCAGCGCCGGGCAAAACCGCGCCCTCGGGATTGGGGGCAATGCCGCCGGTGACCATGAGCGCGACACCGCCACGCGCGCGCTCAGCGTAGAACTCAGCGACGCGGTTGATATCGCCGTATTCCTCAAGGCCCGTATGCATCGAGCCCATCAGAACTCGATTGGGCAAAACGATATGACCTAGGTCAAGCGGCGTGAATGTATGTTCAAAAGGCATCTAAAAATCCGAAAATCTGTGCGACATTAATTTCCGGCCGACGTAAAAGTCACTCGTTACCTAACGGCAGCATAACTCGTGGTCATTTTAAGATGCTTTTATTTGCTTAAAACGCGCCTAAGGGCAGCCTTTAAATACATAACTTCGGCCTCGAGTGTCGTTAGCCGGGCCTCTTGGTCATCGACCGGGCCAGTGCCAATCAAAATCGGGACATGGGCAAGGGGTGTCATGGTGTCTTGTGCGCAAATACTTAAAGTTGATGCGCCGTTGTTCATCGCCTCGCTGGGCAGGTCGACCTGCCACGGGTTTTCGTTGGTGTCGCCGGGCAAAAACTCAACATCCGCCAAAGCGCTTTGGCCCAAGGCCAGAACCAGCGCGCGCCGCTCGCTAGCACGGCCAAAAATTTTGCCGCCCCGAATGTCAGTGATCTCAACGTACATCATCACTTAGCCTTAAACTTGCGCGCGCGTGCGGCGATAAAGCTGCACAGCCGAAATTTCCACCATATTCATCGCCGCATTCTCTAGCACAAAGTCGAACCAAATATCCGTCACATCACTTGCGACGATATCGGTGTGGAAAATATCAAATTCTAGGTCCTGCTGGCCTTTTTGCGGGTCCACGGATCGCACCATCCGCGCGGTATTGGGGCCGTGGCGCACATTGGCGCGCAGATAAACAGATGCTGGTTTTTCCGAACGCACCGTGAGCCGCGCGCCGATTAGGGTCTGCTTGGTCAGCCCGGTCAAAATACTGGGCGGCGCGGCAATTGCGAGGGACAGATAACTGCCATCGAAGCCCAGCGTGTCGATGGTCACCCCTAGCCCGGCATCCTTTGCGGTCTGCAGGATCACAGTCTCGCAAATATGGGCGTCGTGGTAAATTTCGGCCTCGCCAAGCCGGGTTTGCCCGGTTGCAGGAAGCGCTTGGTTCGGGCTGATGCGGTGCAGCCAAAGATCGGGGATATGCTGCCAATCCGTGCGTTCAGGGGGGGTGGGCAGAGATGCCGAGGCGCGCGCGTCGCGCGTTGTGATCGCGCGGCTAAGCTTCGCCGCGCCGCGATCCAGACCCTCTAGCAGGGTCCGGGTCTTTGATAATTCGCCCAAAGATAACCTGTCCACGCCCCGTTCCAAAACCTTAAGCGAGCGCCGGGCCCGCTTAAGGCGAAACAGATGATAGCGCGCGCGCAGGCTGGGCATCAGCGCGTTTTACAGATCGGCGTAGCAGTGCTTTTCAGCCCCGCCACCGGGATGCGTCACCGCCCCCTTATGGGTTGAGCCGACCAGTTGCGCGTATTTATAAAGCGCGCCCGTGGCATAGATCGTCTCGCGCGGACCAGCCCAAGCCTCGCGGCGCTTGGCAAGCTCTTGATCCGACAGATCAACCGAGATCACCCCGTCGATGGCATTGAGCGTGATCATATCGCCGTCTTTTAGCAGCGCAATCGGTCCGCAATGGGCCGCCTCTGGGCCGACATGGCCAACACAGAACCCACGGGTCGCGCCAGAGAAGCGGCCATCGGTGATCAGCGCCACCTTTTTGCCCATGCCCTGACCCGACAGCGCCGCCGTGGTCGCCAGCATTTCGCGCATCCCCGGCCCACCAGCGGGGCCTTCGTTGCGGATCACCAGAACCTCGCCCTCTTTGTAGCCACGGTTTTGCACCGCCTCAAAGGCCTCTTCTTCGCATTCAAAGACCCGCGCAGGGCCGGTGAAAATCTGGTGCTGGGCTTCCATACCCGCCACTTTCACAATCGCGCCTTCGGGGGCCAGATTGCCCTTCAGGCCAACCACACCGCCAGTTTTGCTAAGCGGGGTTGCGATGGGATGAATGACACGCCCGTCCGCCTCGGCTTTGATATCGTCCAGCTCTTCGCCCATGGTCCGCCCCGAAGAGGTCATGCAATCCTCGTGGATCAGCCCCTCTTTGCGCAGCTCGTTCATGATCGCAGGCACGCCGCCGGCCTCGTAGAGATCCTTGGCGACATATTGGCCGCCGGGCTTCAGATCGACAAAATAGGGCGTGCTTTTGAAAATCTCACAGACGTCATCGAGGTAGAACTCAATCCCTGCCTCATGGGCAATCGCGGGCAGATGCAGCCCCGCATTCGTCGAGCCGCCGGTACAGGCCACAACCCGCGCCGCATTCTCAAGGCTCTTGCGCGTGACCACATCGCGGGCGCGGATATTTTTCTCAACCAGATGCATGACCGCGCGCCCCGAGGCCTCGCCGTATTGATCGCGGCTCTCGTAGGGGGCAGGCGCGCCGGAGGATTTCATCAGCGCCAGACCGATGGCCTCAGAGACACAGGCCATAGTGTTCGCCGTGAACTGACCACCACAAGCCCCCGCCGAGGGACAAGCCACCGCTTCGAGTTTTTCCAACTCGCAAGTGCTCATATTGCCCGCTTGGTGTTGGCCAACCGCCTCAAAAACGTCCTGAACCGTCACATCGCGGCCCTCGTACCGGCCCGGCAGGATCGAGCCGCCGTAGAGAAACACGCTGGGGATATTCAGCCGCACCATGGCCATCATCATGCCCGGCAGGGATTTATCACAACCCGCTAGACCCACGATGGCGTCATAGGCATGGCCGCGGATCGTCAACTCGACCGTATCGGCAATCGCCTCGCGGCTCACCAGCGACGAGCGCATCCCCTCGTGGCCCATGGCGATCCCGTCGGTCACGGTGATCGTGGTGAACTCACGCGGGGTGCCAAGGGCGGTTTTCACCCCCAGCTTGACCGATTGGGCTTGGCGATTAAGCGCGATGTTACAAGGCGCGGCCTCGTTCCAACAGGTGGCCACGCCCACGAGCGGCTGATGGATTTCCGTCTCGCTCAGGCCCATGGCGTAAAGATAGGACCGATGCGGCGCGCGGGCCGGACCCTCGGTCACATGACGGCTGGGCAGGCGGGATTTATCAAAAGGTTTGGCGTCCATGTCGGTGGCTCCTCACTAGATGCCCGCGTTGGTGGGGCTGTGTTTTATTGGTGGTGTGTTTTGTGCAGCCTTATCCGCTTTTGCACAGAACTTGAATTGGGTTTCGTTAATCGCGTTATTTTCTCAAGGCGGCCTTGAATGCGCCGATGCGCAGCCCCCCCAAGGCCCAAAGTGCCGCCACATAGCTGGCCGCGCCTAGTCCGATCAATCCAGCAAGTGCCGCGTATTTTGCGCCGGGGATCGTAAACCAATCCGCAATCGCCCATCCGGCGATGGCGATGACAATGCCCATGAGCACGCTGGCTAGAATGATCGGTAGCCGCACTTGGCGGAACGCGGCATCTGGGCTGGCCTCTGCCCCGAAATGCCGCGCGCGGCGTATCAAAAGCCCCAGCATCACCCAAGCCGAAATCGTGGTCCCAAGCGCTGCGGCGGCCCAGCCGAACAGCGGCGCCAGACCCAGCGCAACCACAGCGTTCACGACCATCGCCACAAGGGCAAAGCGGAACGGTGTTTTGGTGTCAGCACGGGCAAAAAATAACGGCTGGTAGGTTTTTTGCAGCACGAAGGCAGGCAGGCCCGCGCCGTAGATTGCCACAGCAATGGCCGTGGCAGCGGTATCGGATGCGGAAAACGCCCCGCGCTCGAATAAGACCGAGACCAAAGGCACGGGCACCGCGACCAAGGCCACAGCGGCGGGCACGGTCAAGAGCATCGCGAATTCGTTG
>CAYLLD010000002.1:27104-46575 GCA_964384315.1 uncultured Rhodobacterales bacterium
CGCCTGCGCTGTCGCCGCTGGCTAGATGACGCGAGAGGCTGGGCAAAAGCACCACGCCAATGGCCACACCCACAAGGCCAAGGGGCAGTTGGTAGAGCCGATCCGCATAGCTGAGCCACGCGAAGGCGCCGTCGTAAAAGCTTGCGACTTGGCGGCCAACGATAAGGTTGATCTGGACGACGCCCCCTGCCAGCGCGGCTGGTAGGGCAATCGCGGCCAATTCGCGCAACTCGCCGGTGAGCCTTGGCCGTTGTAGGCGCGGGGCATAGCCCGCACGGGCGGCGGCGATCCACAAAAGCGCGAGCTGCGCCATGCCCGCAAAGGGGATGGCCCAAGTGATGGCAAAGGCGATGTCCCAGTCCATAGCCACGGCCATTCCCATCGCCGCGATAAAGGCGATGTTCAAAAGCACAGGCGCGGCGGCGGCGGCAGCAAAGCGCCCCAGCGAGTTCAAAATCCCCGATAAAAGCGCCGCCAGCGAGATAAAGAGGATGTAGGGAAAAGCGATGCGGCCCATGACAACCGCCAAATCGAACCGCTCATCGCCCGCAAACCCACTGGCCATGCCCAGCACCAGCCACGGCATCGCCAGTGTGGCGATAAGCACAAAAACGATCAGGATGCTTGCCAAAGCGTTGAAGGCGTCATTGGCAAAGCCATTGGCATCCTCGCCGCGCTCAAGTTTCTTTGAGAACATCGGCACAAAGGCCATGTTCAGCGCGCCCTCGGCAAAAAACCGGCGGAACATATTGGGCAAAGTCAGCGCCGCAAGAAAGGCCTGCGCCGCTGGGGTGGAGCCTAGAAACGAGGCGATGAGGATATCGCGGGCAAAGCCCAAAATGCGGCTTATCAAGGTCCAGCCGCCAACGGTCAGAAACGACGAGAAAAGCCGGATCGGGCGGATCATTCTAAAAATGCCTCAGGTTCGGCACTATCAGGACTAAGCACCGCCTCGCGCAACCGCGCCGCAATTCGGGCACGTTTGTCTTTGTCATGAATTTTATGCCCGAAAAGATCCTTCACATAGAAGGTATCCACCGCCTGATTCCCATAGGTCGCAATGATCGCCGAGGAAATCGACAGGTTCATCGCCTTGAAGGCCCGCGTCAGATCATAAAGCAGCCCCGGACGATCGCGGGTGTCGACCTCAATCAGAGTGAAAATCTCAGAGGCATCATTGTCGATGTTGATGGTGGTGGGCACGGTAACCGCCGCCACCCGCCGCTTGGGGGCATCCTTTTTGGCCAGAGCCGCGCCCGCTTTGCGTTTGCCATCGAGAATGTCACCGACGCTTTTGCGTAATCGCCCGAGCCGTGCCTTTTCATAGGCTTTGCCCGCCTCGTCTTGGATCCAGAACACGGAATTCGCCACCCCATCCGAGGTGGTATACGTCCGCGCGTCTTTGATATCCGCCCCGGCAAGGGCGAGGGCACCTGAAATCCGTGCGAACAGGCCGGGGTGATCGGACATGGCAAAACAAACGCGGGTCGCGCCGCGGGCCTTGTCGAGCTGAAAGTCGTGGCGAATTTCGTCTTCGGCCACCGAACGGCTCAGCCGCGAAAGCGTCAACTGCGTCGGCACATCACCATTGAGCCAGAAAGGTGCGAAATGCCGCTCGATTTCCTGCGTGAGCTGCGCGGGGGACAGATCGAGGCCCTCGGCGAACTCGGCCTGCGCCTGTTCGATCCGCGCCAGACGGACATTGCCGGTCGTGCCCTCGGTCAGCTCTTCGCGGGTGGCGGCGTATAGCTCGCGCAATAGCACCGCTTTCCAGTTGTTCCACGTGTTCGGGCCAACCCCCCGAATATCGCAAACCGTCAGGGCCACCAGCAGCTTGAGATTGCCCGTTGTGCGCACTTCGCGGGCGAAATCACGCACGGTGCGCGGGTCGGAAATATCGCGCTTTTGCGCCACATCGGACATCAACAGATGGTGGCGCACCAGCCAAGCCACGGTCTCAACCTCTTCGGAGGGCAAGCCAAGGCGCGTGCAAACATCGGTGACGATCTGCGCGCCAATAATCGAGTGATCTTCGGGGCGGCCCTTGCCAATGTCATGCATCAGAACCGCCAGATACAAAACCCGCCGGTTTATGCCGCCACCCTCAAGGATCGACGAAACCACCGGCAAATCCTCTTGCAACTCGCCGCGCTCAATTTGGCTGAGGATCGAAACGCATTGGATCGAATGCTCATCCACCGTGTAGCTGTGATACATATTGAATTGCATCATCGCGAAAATTTTGCCGAATTCGGGAATAAAGGCCCCCAGAACCCCCAATTCATTCATGCGTCTAAGGGCACGTTCGGGGTTTGAGTTGCCCAAGAGCAAATCCAGAAACACCTCTATCGCCGCCGGGTCGCGCCGCACCGCATCGGTGAATAAATCGCGCCGCGCGGTGATCGCCCGCATGGCGTCGGGGTGGATCAACAGCCCGGTGCGCCGCGCTTCTTGGAATAGGCGCAGGATATTCACCGGGTCTTGGAAAAACTCGTCCTCATCCGCTATGCCAAGCCGCCCGTTCAGCTCTAGATACCCGGTCGCGGTTTCGTCTTTTTCAAACCCAAGCACCTTGCGCACATGAAAGCCAAAACCGGGCCTTGGCTTTACGTGTTCAGTTTCCAGCTTGGTCAGGAAAATCCGGGTTAATTCACCAACGCTGATCGCATGGGTGAAATAAACCTGCATGAATTGCTCAGCGGCGCGGCGCCCCGGCTTATCCTTATAGCCAAGCGCCTGCGCCACCTCGACCTGCAAATCAAAGGTCAACTGCTCAACCGCGCGCCCCGCTTTGAGATGCAAAAGCGAGCGTGTTGTCCACAAAAACGCCTCGGCCTTGGTGAAAACCTTATGCTCGCGCCGATCAAACACCTTCTTTTTGACCAGATCATTGACCGATTTCGTGCCGTAGAGATATTTCGCAATCCAATAGAGCGTTTGCATGTCGCGCAAACCGCCCTTGCTCTCTTTGACGTTCGGCTCGACCATATAGCGCGTGCCGCCGTTCTTGGCGTGACGCTGCTCTCGTTCATCCAGCTTGGCCGCGACAAATTCCGGCCCGGTTTTTGAGAACAACTCGCTCCACAACCGGGTTTCCAAGTCTTCAGCCAGCGCCTCTTCGCCGTAGATAAAGCGCCCCTCCAACAAATTGGTGCGGATGGTGAAATCGCTGTGCGCCTGCGCCAGACATTCATCGCAAGAGCGTACCGCATAGCCGACCTTCAGCTTGAGATCCCACAGAATATAAAGGGAGCTTTCCACCACATTCTCGACCCAAGCGGTCTTTTTGTAAGGGGTCAAAAACAGCAGATCGATGTCGGAATAGGGCGCCATTTCGCGCCGCCCAGAGCCGCCCACCATCAAAACCGCCAGATGTTCAGAGGCGGTGGGGCTGACCTTGGGATAGAACTTCGTGGCCACTGTATCCACTACGGCTTTGATCAGCTCTTCGGCAAGATAGGCATAAGAGCGCACGGTTTGGCGCGCTGCCAGTGGGTTTTTCAAAAACGCTTCGGACACCGCGTCATGTCCGGCGGCATAGCGCGCCTTTAGGTCATCAACGATAATCGATTGCCGATGCGTCTTGTCCGAGGTGGCCAGAGCATCAGTAATAAACGCATCAAAAGACGCGCGGTCAAATATGGTTTCAGGCGCGCAAACCAGCGCGTCCGCCGCAATCGGTGACGTCATTGTGTCCTCAGGTTATAGCCCAGCAGGTTAAAGACCAGCGCCAAACGACCGCGGCGACGGATCAATCATGACCGCCTCGCCGCCACGAAGCTGCATCAAGGCAAGGCCACGATCCGGAGTTCCATCGGGCTTAAATCTGAAAATTCCATTGACGCCAGCAAATCCGGTCGGGTCCGTAATTTGCTCATTGGTCAGGGCTGTTTTGCTGCCGTCCTGCTTAGCGGCGGCAATCATGGCCCCAACCGCCGCAACGCCATCATAGGCCAACCCGGCCAAAGCGTGAGGCTCGGCGCCATAAACTTCGGTGTAACGCGCGGCAAACCGGGCCACGAGGGTCGGATCAGCGGCAGCAAAAACCCCGCCTTGCATGCTGGGCGTCTGAGCTGCCGCAGCAGGTTCATTCCAACGGGTCAGGCCGAGAAACTGCACCGATTTTGCCTCTAGGCCTTCATTGGCCAGCATTGGGGTCAAAAATGTCAGGCCAGAGGCCGGATCATCGGTGAAGAGAATCGCGTTTGCACCGCTGCTCGACACTGCCTCAGCAATTTGCGGCGCGGCCTCTGAAATGCCCGTGGGCGAGAGGTTATATGAAATTGAGCCAGCGGATGTCGCCCCAAACCGCGTGATTGCGTTATTCGCAGCGCGCAGCCCCGAAAGCCCGCCCGCATCATCCGAATGGACAATGCCAATATCGCGGCGGCCCTGCGCAACCGCATAGCTGACCACGCGGTCGGCAATGGTGTCGAAGGTCGAGCCCAAAAGATAGACGTTATTGCCCGCCACATCTGTGTTGTTCGAGAAAGACAGCACCGAAACCCCCTTCGCAGCGGCAATCGGCGCAACAGAGGCAGTGGCGGTGGAAAAGAGCGGGCCGATGATCACTTGCGCCCCATTGGCCATCGCTTGTTGCGCGGCAATGCTGGCCTGTGCGGGATCGCCTGCAGTGGGATAGACCGCCAGATCCATCTCAACTCCGGCCAGATCATTGCGGGCCATGCGTGCGGCATTTACCAGAGATGCGCCCAGAGCGTTCACCTGCCCTTGCTCAGATTCCAGGGGCACCAAAAGCGCGACTTTAACTGGGGCGTTGCTGTTTATGCCCATACCGCCAAAGGTGAACCCGTTTTGCTGGGTGCAGGCTGCTGTGGCCAAGAGGATCGCGCCTGCGCCCAAGATGTTTTTGGCGCGGCTGATGAAATAGGTAATGACCGTCATGTTGCTGTTGCTCCTGACCGGGATGGGCATCTTTAGCCCGTAAATCTTGTTGTGCATTTGGCCGCCAAAGCTGTTTTCAAGCGCGGCTTCATGGGCAATTTACGTTTTGGATGTGCACAAGTAAACGTCTTAGGCTACCTATGATGCAAAACTGCGACCCTATGGCGAACTTTCCCCGCGGCACGACCGCTTTTGGTACCGATCTGAGCCTTGGGCTTTATCTCGTGGCGACGCCTCTGGGCAACGCGCGGGATATCACCCTGCGCGCGATTGATGTGCTCACCAGCGCCGATGTGCTGGCCGCCGAGGACACGCGGGTGTTGCGGCGGCTGATGGATATTCACGGCATCGCCCTGGGGGATCGCCCGCTGATCGCCTGTCATGACCATAACGCCAGCGCAGCACGGGGGCGGATCCTTAGGGCGCTTGAGGCGGGGCAAAGGGTGGCGCTGACCTCGGACGCGGGCACGCCGCTGATTGCTGATCCTGGCTATGAGATCGTGCAGGCGGCGCGCGAGGCGGGGTATATGGTGACTTCTGCGCCGGGGCCAACGGCGGCAATTGCGGCGCTCTCGGTCTCGGGTCTGGCCACAGACCGGTTCTTTTTCGCAGGTTTTGCCCCGCCCAAATCAGCGGCCCGGCTCAAGTTTCTGCAAGACCTGCCGCTGGCGCAGGGGGTCGGTATTCTTTACGAAAGCCCCAAACGCATCGAGGCCATGCTTGGCGCTCTAACCGAAGTTTTGGGGCCCCAGCACCGCGTTTGTGTGGCGCGCGAGTTGACGAAGAAATTCGAGCAGGTGGAAACCGGACCGCTCGCGGAAATTGCGGGGCGTTTGGGGGATGCGATACCGCTTAAGGGCGAATTTGTGCTTTTGATCGATAAAACCACCGCCGTAGAGTTTGATCCGGACGAGTTGAAAGGCTTCATTAAAGAAGAAGTGCAACACTCGCACGTGAAAGACGTGGCAGCGCGCGCGGCGGCCCTTTTTGGTATTCCCAAAAAGGAGGCCTATGCCCTCGCCCTTGCCGCCAAGAAGGAGCCGTAAATGAGTTGCTATGACACAGGTCTTCACGCCGAAGCGGCCGTGCTGCGTGGGTATCAAACCCGCGGCTCGCAGATATTAGCCCAAAGGCATCGCAATGCGGCGGGCGAGATTGATCTGATCCTTCGCGAGCAGGACACCATCGTCTTTGTCGAGGTCAAGCACCGCAAAACCATCCACGACGCAGCCCATGCCATTTCGGCACGACAATGGGCTCGTATTGCCGCCGCCGCTGAAATATATATAGCTAGCTGTCACGAAACGCAGAATTGTTTCATGCGCTTTGATGCGGCGCTAACCGACCGCTACGGCAATGTGGAGATAGTGGAAAATGCGATGTTCTTCGACGACTAGGCCAGTTCAATGGGGCTAAAAATCGCGGTCCAGATGGACCCCATCGAGGCCGTTGATATCAATGCCGACAGCACCTTTCGGATCATCGAGGCGGCGCAGGCACGCGGTCATGATGTCTTTTACTATCTACCGGACGATCTAGCCTTTGACGGCGGGCGCGTCACCGCGCGCGGCCATGATCTTAAGGTCCATCGCAAGCAAGGCGCGCATTTCGAGCTCGGTGAAAAGCGGGTTGTTGATTTGGCGGATATGGATGTGGTTTGGCTGCGCCAAGACCCGCCTTTCGATATGGCCTATATCACCACCACCAATTTGCTAGAGCTGATCCACCCGCAGACCCTCGTGGTGAACGACCCGTTTTGGGTGCGCAATTACCCCGAAAAACTCTTGGTGCTGCGCTTTCCCGATCTGACGCCGCCCACCACAATCGCCCGTAATCCCGAGGTTCTGAAGGCTTTCAAGGACGAGCACCGCGATATCATCATCAAGCCGTTGTACGGCAACGGTGGCGCGGGTGTGTTTCGTCTTGATGAGGGCGACCGCAATTTCAATTCGCTCTACGAGCTTTTCAGCGGCATCAATCGTGAGCCCTTGATTGCGCAGAAGTTTCTGCCTGACGTTTCAGCAGGGGACAAGCGGGTGATCCTTGTTGATGGCGAGCCAATTGGTGCGATCAACCGTGTGCCTGCCAAGGGCGAGACCCGCTCGAACATGCATGTGGGCGGGCGTCCCGAAAAAGTAGCGCTCACTGACCGCGACCGCGAGATTTGCGCCGCCATTGGCCCGCTATTGCGCGAAAAGGGTCAGGTTTTTGTGGGCATCGACGTGATCGGCGGCTGGCTGACCGAGATCAATCTGACCTCGCCCACGGGCATTCAAGAGCTTGAGCGCTTTGATGGGATTGATGTTGCCGGTGCGATTTGGGATGCGATTGAGGCGCGGCGCAGCTAGCTGTGCCCGATCTTAGCTATTTCCGGTCTTAGCTATTATTGCGCAGAACCTGCCCCGCCAAATAGAGCGATCCACAAATCAAAACCCGCGCCTGTGGCTTTTCACGTGCGATGTCTATCGCCGCCGCAATCACAGAGTCGGCGGTGCGCGCTTCAAATCCGACTTCTTGCGCCACTGATTTCGTTTCATCAGCCGACAAAGTCGCAGCCTCACCCTCAATCGACACCGCAATTAGATGCGTGGCAACTTTGCGCAAGGGCTGCAAAAAACCTGAAACATCTTTGGTTTTTAACATGCCGCAAATCAGCACTGTCTCGCGCGGGGGCTCTGCGTCAAATGCATTCGCCAGCGCTTGACCTGCCGCAGGATTATGCCCGCCATCAAGCCAAATTTCCGCCTCAGGCAATGCCGCCACAATCGGTCCCTCGCGCAAAGGCTGCATGCGCGCGGGCCATTTTGCCCAACTCATCGCCCCCGCACAGCCCGCCGCATCAATGCCCAAAGCACGCAGCGCCGCGAGGGCGGTTCCGGCGTTTTGCACCTGATGCGCCCCGGCAAGTGCGGGACGGGGCAGGTCCATCAGCCCGGTCTCGTCCTGAAAGGCAAGGCGGCCGTGCTCTTCGTAGACCTGCCAATCCTGATTTGCGATCAAGAGCGGGCTGTCTAACTCGCGCGCCCGCGCCTCAATCACATCAAGCGCGGCTTCGCTCTGCGGTGCCACAATGCAAGGCACGCCGGGCTTTAATATTCCCGCCTTTTCAAAGGCAATTTCCTCGATGGTCTCGCCCAGAAACTGCTGGTGATCGAGCGCAATGGGGGTGATGGCACACAGGCGGGGCTGATCGATGATATTGGTGGCGTCGAGCCGCCCCCCAAGCCCCACTTCGAGCAAACAATAATCCGCCTTGTCGCGGGCAAAAGCCAGTATGGACGCAACGGTCGTGATCTCGAAATAGGTGATCGAGGCATCGCCATTTGCCGTCTCGCATTCGGCCAGAACCGCCTCAAGGGCCGGCTCGCTGATTAGCCCATCTGAGAGGCGGATGCGTTCGTGAAACCGGGTTAGATGGGGCGAAGTGAAGGCCTGAACACGCTTGCCCGCCGCCTCAAGTCCGGCGCGGATCATTGCCTGCGTCGAGCCTTTGCCGTTGGTTCCAGCAATGTGAATGACCGGCGGCAGATCATGGTGCGGATTGCCCAGAGCACTCAAAAGCCGAAACACCCGGTCAAGGGTTAGATCAATGATCTTGGGATGAAGCTCCATCATCCGTTGCAAGATCAGATCGCTTTGATTGTCTTTCATATCTGGTATCGCCCGCGCAAAGCTTGGCTAAGGCGCATCGCTCTGGGCGCCTTCAGCTGCGGCCTCTGCCACGGGTTCAGGTTTGGGCAAATCACCCATCACTGGCGGGGTCATGCCCATCAGCATCCGAATAATCGTCGCCAATTCGTCGCGCATGTCTTTGCGATGTACCACGCGATCAATCATGCCGTGATCCAAGAGATATTCAGCGCGTTGAAACCCCTCGGGCAGCTTTTCGCGAATGGTCTGTTCGATCACACGAGGGCCGGCGAAACAAATCAGCGCGTTCGGCTCAGAAAGATGAATATCGCCAAGCATCGCATAGCTGGCGGTGACGCCGCCCGTTGTCGGATGGGTCAAAACGACGATAAAGGGCAGGCCCTCGTCGCGCAGCATCTGCACGGCAACGGTTGTGCGCGGCATTTGCATCAGGGACAAAATCCCCTCCTGCATCCGTGCGCCACCTGCGGCAGCAAATAGAACAAACGGCGCGCGGATTTCGATAGCGCGGTTCACCCCAGCGATAATCGCATTGCCGACGCCCATGCCCATGGAGCCGCCCATAAAGGCAAAGTTCTGACAGGCCGCCACGACCTTGGTGCGACAAACTTCGCCTTGGGCCACAACCATGGCCTCGTCAAATCCGGTTTTTTTCTGTGCCGCTTTCATGCGGTCGGGATAACGCTTTTGGTCTTTGAACGAGAGCGGATCGGCCAGAGGTGCATCGACCTCAACGGGCACATAAACGCTGCCATCGAACAGATCATCGAACCGCCCCTGCGGCTCAAAGAACATGTGATGGTCGCAGTTGGGGCAAACGTTCAGCGCATCGGTCAACTCGCGGTGAAACAGCATGGTGCCGCATTCATCGCATTTGCGCCACAGGTTCTCGGGCACCTCGCGCCGGGAAAAGAGCGAGTTGATTTTCGGGCGAACGTAGTTGGAAATCCAATTCATCGGCGTGTCTACTTCAGCAAATCTGTCAGGGGCCGTAGATAAGCGCGCGCGGGGCGCAATGCAATCACTTGTGAGCCTTGGCGATGCGGCTTTATGCGCGGTTAGATTTTCAGCCGTTTAAAGATGAATTCGGGGATGTGGATAATGATCAGCATGATGTAGCGCCAAAACCAAGGCGTATAGATCACGTTGCGCTTGCGTTTGACCGCGCGATTGATGTCGCGGGCCACGCTTTGCGGGCTTGCCACAAGGAACATGCCTTCTAGCCCCCAAGTCATCGCGGTATCCACAAAGCCGGGTTTGACCGTGAGCACATGCACCCCTGATTTGCGCATGCGGTTGCGCAGGCCTGCCAGATAGGTGTGAAACCCTGCCTTGGCTGCGCCATAAACATAGTTGGACACCCGTCCGCGATCCCCCGCAACCGAGCCAATGCCGATGATTGTGCCGCAGCCTCGTTCTTCGAGCATCGGGGCGAGGCGTTGCAGCAGCCGCGCGGGGCCGCTGAAATTATCCCTGATCGTCGCATCAACAAGGCTTGGGTCCGCATCGATCTGTTCTTGGGGGGGCATGGAGCCGATGAAAACCGCGATGGAAATCTCGCCTTCTTGCAGCGCCGCTTTCACTGCGATCTCGTCAAAAGCACCCGGTTTGCGGGCGTCAAACATCACAGGCTGGGCATGGGGCGCCCCCCGCAGCATGGCATCTTGGGCGGTGCGGGTCATATCCGCCATATCGCGACCCGCCAGCAAAATATGCGCCCCGTCTTCCGCCACCAAACGGGCAAAGGCGCGCGCCATTGCTGAGGTCGCGCCAAGGATAATCCAAGTCTGGGTCACGCGTGGCCTCGCAGGTTCAAGCGCTTTGCCAAGGCCGAGGTGAACTTACCCGTCGGATCATGCTGCTTTAGCGCGGCGCGAAAGGCGGGCAGTTCGGGGTACATCGCCTCAATGCTTGCCGGGGCAGCGGCACTATCTTTGGCCAGATAAATTCGCCCGCCTGCCTCAAGGGTCAAGCGCTCAAGTTCGGCCAAGGTTGCCTCTGCGCCTTTGCGGTTTGGGATATCGAGGGCCAGCGAAATTCCCTCCATTGGGAATGACAAATAGCCTGCCCGACCCGGCCCAGTTTTTTTGATCACCGCAAGGGGCGAGGCCAAGCGGCCTTTGGCGACGCTCTGGAGCATGGCGCGCAAGTTATGCTGCGCGTTTTCCATGGGGATGATGGCTTGAAACTGGTGAAAACCGGATTTCCCGTAAGCGAGGTTCCAATTCGTGATGCGATCGAGCGGAAAGAAAAACCGATGGAGCCCCCGCGTGATGATGCGCCCCCCATGGGGCACCCTTGCGCGATAAACCGCATTAAAGGCGCGCACCATGGGCGCGGCCAAGGCAAACCTCGGCAAGGCGAAAGGCAGGGACTTCGTCGACAGCGCTGGGCTTGGTGCATCCGAAATCTCGCCAAAATGCGCCGCCTCAAAAATCCCGCGTCCCAAAGAGGGGCCTTGGGCGAGTGCGTCGATCCAGCCCACCTGAAACGGGGCGGCCTCGGTTTCAAACCGGGCCAAAAACGCCTCAAGATTATCGATCCGGGTTTCGGCCACCACCATGGTTTGCGCGGGACAAGGCACAAGACGCAGTTTGGCCGCCGTGATCAGTCCGGTTTGCCCCACGCCGCCAATCGTGGCTTTAAACAGCGCTTCGTTTTGGGTGGAAGAAACCCAAATTTGCTTGCCATTGGCATCAATCAGCGAAATCGCCTCTATGTGCTGCCCGAAACTGCCAGCGATATGGTGGTTTTTGCCATGTACGTCGTTGGCGATAGCCCCGCCCAAAGTGGTCGTGCCTGTCCCCGGTAGCACAGGCGGCATAAAGCCCAAGGGGGCAAAGACCCGCAAAATCTCGCCCAGAGCCACTCCGGCCTCGGCCTCAAGAACCTTAGTGGCTGGATCAAATCCCAACAGCCGATCAAGCCGCGCGGTTGATAGCGCCAGCCCCTCAGCGCTTAGGGGGGCGTCACCATAGGATCGCAGCGCGCCATGGGCCAGAATATGCGGCGATTGCGCAATCATATCCGCCAGATGCCCGTGACGTTCGGGCCGCGCAACCTGAGCCTCGGCGCGCAGCACGCGGCCCCATCCCATGTATGTCTGTTGGTTCAAGCGCATGCCCGGCGCGATGCCTCATGTTTAATTTCGGCTGGATTTACGACCGGGCCTATCAGGATGCTGATCAAAAAGACAAATCAAACTGTGATTTTTGGGATTGCGGCGGATGCTGGGCGCTTGGATCAATCAAGAAACCCTAAAGCGGTGCAAAGGAACCCGTTTCGCGATCTAGGATCTCAACTCTACCTGAGGCAATGTCGATCCAACCACCCGTAAGCGTCAGAGTGTCAGCGGCCACGCCATCTTGCACAAAACTATAGGTCATCAGATTGCTTAAGCTCAGCTTGACCCCTTCACGCTCCATCATCGGTAAAGTTTCCGCACGCTCTGCACTATGGGCGGCGCAAACATCAAAGGCCGGTGTGATCGCCTCGACCCACGGCCCGATAAAACTCTTGGGCGCTTTGAGCGCATCCGCCTTGCCTAGTGCAAGATCATGACAGCCCGCAATTCCGCCACAGCCCGAGTGCCCAAGCACCAAAATCCCTGAAATTTTTAAGTGCAAAATTGCAAACTCAAGCGCGGCAGCAGTCCCCGTACCAAGCGCCCCTGCATCAGCGGCAGGCACGAAATTCGCCACATTGCGATGAACAAAAAACTCTCCGGGCACCGCGCCAAAAATCACCGCTGGATCAACACGACTATCGGCGCATGATACGACCATTAGCGGTGGCTTTTGCCCATCGCTGACCAAACGTTCAAAGGTCGCTTTGCGTGTTTGAAAGCCGTCCGCATGCCAAGCATGATACCGCGAAACCAGATCATCAGATAAGGGTGAGAGCGGGGGGTGAGGCATGTTGGTACTTTCGAACAGACAAAAAGAGCTTTGGTTTCGATCTAGCGACCAAAAGATTTAAATCTTGTTAGTTTAAAAGGCGAAGCGTTTTTATGTCGCGGCGCTTGCGCCTGAGCCCCCTTGATAACCCAATTTTTAGTTGACCGGAATATCAATGTTCTCGGGTGAATAGGAGCTTGGGACTAATGGAGAACGTGTTTGTACTCCATCTGCGAGAGTTATCGGCGATTGATACCGATGCTGTGCAGGTGCTTAAACGTGAATTTGGCGAGAAACGCTGTCGGACGATAATCGACAGTGTGGTTTTCGAAATCACGGATATTTTGTGTAACATCGAACGCGCGGTGGGCGCCAAGAGTTACGATGCGGTTAAGACCGATGTGGAACGCTTGATCCATCTGTCCAATCGGGCGGGTCTGGTGTGCATTACGGATATCGCAAACGACTTGCTCGATTGCGTGATCAGCGAGGAAGAGGCGGCGGTGGCGGCTGTTACCATGCGACTGATCCGTGTGGGCGAAGACAGTTTGTTCTCTTTGATCGAGTTTACTGACAGATCGATTGTCTAATCCGAAAGACGATCCGCGCGATGAGGCTTCAATCCCTCGTTAGAAAATTGTAGCCTGTCGGACATCTTATTTTCGAGCGACAGGAAACACGCGTGTCAGTAAAATTTGCCGCAGATGCTCAGGGGGCAATCCCCGTAGAGTTGGTCGAGAAAAATCGGCTTGAGGACGTTTTGGGCGCGCTTGCCCCGGAGGCTGCCGTTTGGGTGCGCGCCACTGGCTTTGCCGCTGGATTGGGCGAGGTCGCACTGCTGCCCGATGCTCAAGGTGGTCTGGCGCAGGTGCTTTACGGGCTTGGTGCAGATAAAGACCAAGCGCGGTTGCAGTTTCCACTGGGCTCTTTGCGCGCAAAACTGCCTGCTGGCGTCTATCACATCACCACCGCACGATCCGCTGACGAGGCTGCACTCGACGGTTTGGGATGGCTGCTATCTGGGTATAAATTCGACCGTTACCGAGACAAAAAAGCGTCTCCCGCGGCTGAGCTGGCTGTGCCGTCTGGCCAAGATGCCCCGGCACTTGAGGCGATTGCGACAGGTGTGGCGCTGACCCGTGATCTGATCAACACCCCGACCAATGACATGGGCCCCGGTGACCTTGAGGCGGCAATTAATCGCCTCGCCGAAGAATTTGGTGCCGCCGTAGATGTAACCCGTGGCGCAGATTTGATCGAAAAGAATTTCCCGATGATCCACGCGGTTGGGCGTGCTTCGGACACGGCGCCGCGGCTGATTGATCTGACATGGGGCCCTGCGGATGCACCCAAGGTGACGCTGGTGGGCAAAGGCGTGTGTTTCGACACCGGCGGTTTGAACATCAAGCCCGGCAATTCCATGTCGCTGATGAAAAAAGACATGGGCGGCGCGGCCACGACCATCGGTTTGGCGCATATGATCATGGCGGCAAAGCTCAAGCTGCGGTTGCGGCTTTTGGTGCCAGCGGTGGAAAACTCGATCTCGGCAGGTGCGTTTCGCCCCGGCGATATCCTGACGTCGCGCAAGGGCCTGACGGTTGAGATCAACAACACCGACGCCGAAGGGCGGCTGGTCTTGGCCGATGCGCTTGCCCTTGGCGACGAAGAAGCGCCAGACACGATGATCTGCATGGCCACGTTGACTGGCGCGGCGCGGGTGGCGCTGGGCCCAGATGTGATCCCGTTTTACACCGATTGCGATGCCTTTGCTGCCGATCTAAGCGCCGCTGCCGCGAAAGTCGCGGACCCCATGTGGCGCATGCCGTTTTGGCCCGGCTACGAGACGATGATCGAACCGGGCATCGCCGATTTGGACAATGCGCCAGCGGGCGGTTTTGCCGGGTCGATCACGGCGGCGTTGTTTTTGCGGCGATTTGTCAGCGCGGCCCAAACCTTTGGCCATTTTGATGTCTATGGCTGGACGCCCAAGCCTCTGCCTGCTCGGCCAAGAGGCGGCGATTCCCAAGCGGCGCGGGCGATCTTTGAGCATTTGAGCGCCCGCTTTGGCTGATCTGCGCCGTGTGCCGATGCGCGGTGGTGGGGCGGATAAAGGCGTTTTGCACGCTGTTACGGTCCCCCATTTGGATTTGCGGCTTCAAGCGGATAGCAGGGCTCTAGCCACGCAGCTTTTGTGTGGCGAGCGGTTCACGGTTTTAGGCGCGGATGCGGCAAGCGGTTTGGTTTGGGGGCAATCGGGCACCGACGATTATGTTGGCTATGTTGATCCCGCGGGCCTCGGGCCATCCGCCCCACAAAACCAGATGGTCACCAGCGCCTATGCACCGCTTTATCCTGCGCCAGATATGAAGACGATCCCGGTGCAAATTTTGCCCTTTGGCGCGCGCCTGGCGACCGGCGCGGCCCATGGAGATTTTCTAGAAGTCGGTGGAAGTTTTGTAGACCAGCGAAACCTTGCGCCGCGCGTGGGCGACGTGGCCGAGGTTGCCGCACAATTCGAAGGCGCGCCCTATTTGTGGGGCGGGCGCACCCCGGCGGGGCTGGATTGCTCGGCTCTTGTGCAGCTTGCTGCCAGCGCCCTTGGCCATGCCGCCCCGCGCGACAGCGATATGCAGTGGGACGAGTTTGGCGCAAGCCTGCCGCAAAACGCTGCGCCACAACGCAATGATTTGGTATTTTGGCGCGGTCATGTTGGGGTGATGTGGGATGCGCAAACGCTGCTCCATGCCAATGCGCATCATATGGCCGTCGTCAAAGAGCCTTTGGGGCTGGTGCAATCGCGCATCGAGGCCGCAGGCGAGGGGCCATTTTTGGGGCTAAAGCGGATAGCGCCGACCCGCTAGCTCACACCGCGCGCAAGAGCTTTTTGTCGAAGACTTTTAAGACCTGCTTTAGATCATCGCCGCGTTTGAGAATGCGCCCATCCATCGCCACGACTTGAAACAGACCCTGCCGCCCGCGCAGTTTGGGATGCTTTTCGATTTTATAAAGCGGGAACTCGGCCGCGCGCCGAAATACAGAAAAGACCGCGCTCTCTTTGAGCATGGAAATCCCGTAATCGCGCCACTCATTCGCCGCAACCATTTTCCCATAAAGCGCGAGAATCACATTGAGTTCGGTTCGGTGAAATGAAACCGTTTGTGGCGCGGGTCTTGATGGCGAGGCGGAATCTCCGCTGGAGCTGTGCATAAGTTGATACTGGCAAATGAAATAGGACTTTGGCAAGCGATCAATAAGCAAGTTTCCGCATAAAATTACTGTGAGATTTCTATGCGGTAGTCATTACCGCGACCGCTGATCATATTTGTCTTGTCCGCTTTTCGTACCATTGCGGACACCCTCGTTGCACGGTCCGCCTGATGCCTTTCAGTAGCCCCCACTACATATTTGGCATTAGGCGGTCGTGTCGGGTTTTCCCCAAATTCTTGAGTTTTAGGTAATGTCGGTTCGCCGCGCTTATGCGCAATGGCCGTGCAACGAAAGATCGTCGATGTGGTGACGCCCCCCAGCGCGGCGCCCACATCGGCGTTCATCTCACGCTGCAATTGCTGCAAAATCCTGATTGGTTGGGAACGAGGCTTCGAACCATGCTGCGGGCGAATCTGTTGTCCAGCCACCGGCTTTGCACATACGGTCGCGGGCGTCTTCGGAAACTTCCCAAAGGCCAACAGAAATCCGCTCTTTGCCCGCGCCCTTTGAACCAAGGCAAGTGGGCTCCCAGCCGATACGGCGATAGATGCGGGTCATGCGCGGATCGTAGACGCCAACGCTATCGGTCAAACCATATTGCAAACCAATTTCGCAGCCTGCGCACAGCAGCGCCGTAGCGATATCCGCCGCTTTCTCAGTGTGACTGGGCGAGATGCAAAACCGCGTGCATTCCCAAATCAGCATGCTTTGGATGGGCACACCGTCGGTCAGATCAAGGAAGTGGTCGTTGACCATCGTCTTGCCGATCGTGGGCAGCAAACGCATTGAACCGCCGTGCGTGCCGTCGGGCATTTCCCAGATCACATACATCGGGTTGATGACGTCATATTCGTCCATCTCATACCCATTGGCGTCGACGGTGACGCTCCAGTTGAGGCGGTTTTTGAACTGAGCGGCGCGATCAGTGAACATAGTGCGACGCAGTTTTGGAAATTTTACGAGATCTTCGGCGTAGATATAGCGGATCATTGCGAGCCTTCCTTTGAGCCATGAGCGATGGCAAAAGGTGTAAGTCGCGGGTGGTTAATGCGAAAAGCTGGCGCCGTGCGGTGAAGGCGCGTGGAAAGCAACAGATGCGCGTGCGAGAACGGACGGCCAATGCCGCCCGAGCCAACGTCGCAAGATTTTAGATAGGTAAGGGGATTTTGCCTCAGATCTTACAAGAAGATCTTAAAGGAAAATTTTTCCGGCCTTCATCGCCCGCGCTACAGCATGGGTCGTGTTAAGCGCGCCCATCTTGTGCCGCGCGGTATCGATGTAGACCCGCAAAGTATGCTCTGAGATCTTGAGCACTTCAGCGATCTGCCCCCGGCTTTTGCCCACACCCAAAAGCGAGAGCACATCTCGTTCGCGTGGGCTAAGTTCGGCCAGATCGGTGTCGGGCAGTTGGTTCGATATTTCGAGCCATTTCTGGTGAAAGTAATGAGCCGCCAAAAGCATGTCGCGGTTATAGTCTTTGCGAAACCTCGCCCATTCATCGTCATTGGCTTTGTGATTTGCTGTGAAGGCGGCGAATTGAACGCCCGGCGAGCGGATCGGGATCGTGAGACCTTGATTGCCGACGCCATTGGCGACCGCCTCACCTAAAAAGGCGCGCGCGCGTTTGGGCGACCAATCGAGGCGCTTCCAGTCAACCGGCGCGAATTGCTGCAAGACCCCGCCGATAACCGGGTCATCGCGCCATAATTCACTCTTTTCGTATTGAACGGCCCAATCGAGCCCGTAGGTGAAGGACACCTTGTGTTGGCCCTGCACGGAGACGGCGTGATAGACGGCGTGTTCGACATCGTAGATATCGCAAAAGGCCTCGACAAGCGACTGGAGTTCAGACTCTCCCGACGTTGCCTCTATCCGGTCCAGAAAATTCTCGATTTTTGTCATGTCCCAACAGCGTCACAAGTTCCCCGGGCTGCTCCCCCAGCTCAGCGGCAGCGACCAGTATCGCATCGTCCAAGGTTTCAGCCAGCTCCAACATTGCGTTGCCGGCAGCAACCTTTCTTAGGTCTTTTAAGACGTCGATAATCCAGTCGTCAGTCATGTGGACACTCATTTAGATTGGTTAACAAAAGGTTAAACAAGCTTATCACATACACGCATGACGGGAAATTCGCGAAAATAATATACCCCAAAATAGTGAGATGCTGGCGTCTAAGTTATTGATTTTACGTAAAATGCCAAAAAATCTAAAAGTTAACGCCCCGGCGCAAGCTTTTTTCGCGCCGGGGGGATTCAATCCATGGTGGCATGGCTTAGTCGTCTTTTAAACTCGCCTCAACCGTGTCTTCTAGGGTCCGCAATCCAGTATTTGGCGCGCTGACCAAGACCGACATATTCCCCGGCTTATGCTCATTGCGGCGCATCTTCATATGCGCTTCAGGCAAATCAGCCCACGAGAATACCTCGGACATGCAAGGATCGAGCCGCCGCTCTAGCATTAGCTGATTTGCGGCCGAGGCCTGCTTAAGGTTGGCAAAATGGCTCCCTTGCAGGCGCTTTTGATGCATCCACATGTAGCGTACATCAAAGGTCAGATTGTACCCGGTCGTCCCCGCGCAAATCACCACCATGCCGCCGCGCTTGACCACAAAGGTTGAAACGGGAAACGTTGCCTCGCCCGGATGCTCAAAGACCATATCAACGTTGTTGCCCTTGCCGGTGATGTCCCAAATAGCCTTGCCGAACTTGCGGGTTTCTTTGAACCAAGTGTCATATTCAGGTGTATTCACCGTGGGTAACTGGCCCCAACAGTTAAAATCCTTGCGGTTAATCACGCCCTTGGCGCCAAGACCCATGACGAAATCACGCTTGTCTTCGCCGGAAATCACACCAATCGCATTCGCTCCAGCCGTATTGATCAACTGGATCGCATAAGAGCCAAGCCCGCCGGATGCCCCCCAAACCAGCACGTTTTGACCGGGCCGCAGCTCGTGGGGCGCATGACCAAACAGCATTCGGTAGGCAGTCGCCAGCGTCAGCGTATAACAGGCTGCCTCTTCCCAAGTCAGGTGCTTGGGGCGCGGCATAAGCTGCTGTGCCTGCACATTGGTAAACTGGGCGAAAGAGCCGTCGGGTGTTTCGTAACCCCAAATGCGCTGACTGGACGAAAACATCGGATCGCCGCCGTTGCAGTGTTCGTCGTCGCCGTCGTCCTGATTGCAGTGAATGACCACTTCATCTCCGACCTTCCAGCGTTTGACCTTATCGCCCACGGCCCAAACAATACCCGAAGCATCAGAACCCGCGATGTGAAACGGCGCGCCATGGCCATCAAATGGCGAGATCGGCAATCCCAGAGAAGCCCAAACACCGTTATAATTCACGCCTGCGGCCATGACAAAGACCAACACCTCGTGGCTATCAAGTTTGGGCACATCCACGACCTCAAGGCGCATCGCGGTATCAGGCTCGCCGTGGCGCTCTTTGCGAATGGCCCATGCATACATTTGCTTGGGCACATAGCCCATCGGCGGAATTTCCCCCACTTCGTAGAGGTCTTTTTGCGGTGCGTCATAGCTCGGTATAGCGGTGTCAACGTCCAAAGGTGCCATGTTCTATCCAACCCAATTCTATGTTTTCTTGCATCTGTGCGCAATAATATTACAATATTGCGACCCAAACATTAATGACATTACCCAGCGAGTGGATCAAGTCTTTTGTGCACTGCGGTGTGGTTTTTAGGATCGAGGCCATCTGTGGGTGTCAATTTGACATCAATCGGAGCCCATATCTTCGGTGTTTTTATGGTTTTGGCACGCAAATGCGGCTAATTTGCCAGATCCAACCAGAGAAAT
>CAYLLD010000003.1:0-1796 GCA_964384315.1 uncultured Rhodobacterales bacterium
GCAGCCGTAACGAGTCCCGTTTGGGTCGTTGTCAGCCTCTCACCCAAGCCGCCCGAGTTTATAACGCGCAACTTATACGTTTGAGCCCTGCGACTGAAACGGGCGACTAAGACCAGCGAAGCGCGATCAAGCCGCTCAGCTTAGGGCCAGCCACATCAAAACCACCGCCAAAAGCCCGATGGCCGTAAAGGTCATGATCATCCCGCCCACGCGTCCGGCCATCCACAGTTTGCCGCGCGAAAAGGCGATGCCATGCACAACGCGGCCCAGCACCAAAAGCGTGCCGGTGGCGTGGATCAACCAAAACGGGCCCGATTGCAGCTCAACCAGCGTCATCAAAATCAGCCCCAAGGGCGCATATTCGGCGCAATTGCCCTGTGCGCGCACGCGGCGGCGCATCTCGCCGTCATCGCCATCACCGAGCGAGATTTGATTGCCGCGCCGATAGCGGATCACCCGCGCCGATAGCACGACGAATACGATGGTGATCAGCGCTGCATAAAATCCGGTTATCATGTCTTGCACCCTTTGTTTGTGTAGGTACTCTAGCTGATGAATTGGATGCGTGGAAAGGTAAATGCGATGGCCCCGCCCGATACTCAGATCGATACTCAAGTAGACACCCACCTTGATGCCCCTTTTGATGCGACCGACGCTGCGACCGACCCTGCGACTGGCCCTGTTGCCGAGCTAAAGGCGAATGTCGCGGTACCCTTCGAGCAAGCCCACGCCATGCCCAAGTCGGTCTATACCTCCGAGGCGTTTTGCGATCTGGAACAGAGGCGCATTTTCGCCCGAGAGTGGCTCTGCGCGGGGCGGGCAAGCTCGATCCCTGAAACCGGCGATTACATCACGTTTGATATTGCGGGCGAGCCGGTGATGGTGATCCGGCAGGCCGATGGCACGATCAAGGCGCAATCCAACGTTTGTCGCCACCGCATGAGCACGCTGTTGCAGGGGCGCGGGCGGGCGAGCTCGATCGTCTGTCCCTATCACGCGTGGACCTATAGCCTCGATGGCCGCCTCAAGGGGGCGCCGGCGATGATGCATAACGAGGCCTTTGAAAAATCGGAGATTTGTCTGCCGCAAATCCGCTGCGAAGATTGGGACGGCTGGATCATGGTCACTATGAACCCCGATGCGCCGCCGCTGGATCAGGCGCTGGCGGGGCTGCGGGATTTGGTCGGGCATTACGGGATGGCGCATTACCAAGAGACCTTCCAAAAAGAGTTCCGCTGGGCCACCAACTGGAAGGTTCTGGCCGAGAATTTCATGGAAAGCTATCACCTGCCGGTCTGCCATGCGGGCACCATCGGCGGCACTGTTGATTTGGCGGAAATGACCTGCCCCGAGGGTGAGCGGGCGTTCAATTATCACTGGATTTTGAAAAACGACAGCTTCGCTTTGACCCTCGCGCACCCCGATAACACGCGCCTTGAAGGCGATGACCGACGCAAAACATGGCTTTTATCGGTCTATCCGGCGCTGTTGATCACCCTGACGCCGGGGTATTTTTGGTATTTGTCACTGCGCCCCGACGGGCCGGGTCATGTCAAAGTGCTCTATGGCGGCGGTCTGGCCCCCGAGTTTTGCGCCGATCCCGAGGCGGATGCGCATTTTGCTCAAATTCAAGAGGTGCTTGATGCGGTGAATATGGAGGACAAGGGCTGCACCGAGAAGGTCTATGAGGGGCTTTGCGCGGGGCTAAGCGCGCCGGGGCCGCTGAGCCATCTAGAGCGGCCGAATTTCGAATTTGCGCAGTATATTGCCCGAATGGTGGGGTAATATGGTGGGGT
>CAYLLD010000003.1:1896-38032 GCA_964384315.1 uncultured Rhodobacterales bacterium
GCCTTCAAAAACCGCATCATCTCTTGCACCTTGGCGCTGCGATGCTGATCCACATGGGTCAAAAGCGAAATTTGCGCGCTCCAGTGCAGCTTATCGGGCAAAACCCGCTGCAACCCCTGATGCCCTTCGGCCAAATCACCCATCAAAATGCCGATGCCAAAGCCTTCGCGGACCAATTGCGCCAGAACCAGAATATCCGAGCCGGTAACCGAGATTTGATCCGCCGAGACGTTCTGGGCGAACCAAGCGATGAACTCGACGCGGTTCAGCCGCTCGGGCATGCCGACGAAATCGTGATCGGCCAGCTCGTCGACGCTTTTGGGCGTGCCGCGCCGCGCCAGATAGTCCTCGCTGGCAAATAGATTAACCTCCATCTCGCAGTAGTTTTGCACCACATAATCGGGATGCTCCGGCGGCTTGCCCGCGCGCAGGGCGATATGGGCCTCGCCAAATTCCAGCCGCGTCAGGGCCTCGGTTGCCAGAATATTGACGCGGCAACCGGGGTGTTTTTTGCGAAACGCCGCCACCGGTGCCATCAAGAGCCGCGAGACACCTGGCAGCACGGAAATCACAATCTCGCCGTCCAAACTGGCATCCGTGGCCCGCGCGCGCCCCGATAGCTCGGCGAGCATCACCTCGGCTTTGTCGGCGACTTTGAGAACCTCTTCGCCAAAATCCGTGAGCGCATAGCCGCGTGAGTGGCGAATGAAAATCCGCGCGCCCAATTCGGCCTCAAGCACATCCACATGGCGGTTGATCGTGGCGCGGTGCAGGCCCAAGGCCTCAGCCGCCGCGCTCACGGTGCCCAGTTTTGCCACTTGATGGGCGGTTCGCAATTCGGTCCATTTGTCCATGACCGATCAATACGACAACCGCGCGGGAATTCAATCCGAACCGCCCATGTTAGCGCTTAAGTGATGCCCGCTTAACTGGTCAAACGCGGCTCAGGCTTCCATTTGAAGCCCACGCGAATAATCCCGTGATCATTGGTGCCGCTGGTCTTGTGATCGCTGTAATTCAGGTGATCGTTCTGCACGAGCATCTCTTCGAAGGCCCAGAGCCGCTTTTTCGAGTTGTCATAAAACTCTTGGGAAAACATCACGTGATCGAGGCTGTCCCTTTGGCCTTTGTAGACATGGGTATAATAAACGTCGCGGGTCGAGCGGTATTCCTGCATGGTTTGCGCCGTATAAAGCGCGTTGTCGCCGCCACCACTTGAGAGCGGCGTCAGGTAGGTTGGCTGTTCGGACAATATATTCAGCGTGTTGCTGTCCTTGCCATCGTTCATATCGCCCAAAACCACGACGGGCGTGTCGGTCTTTTTGGTAAGTTTGGTGATGATCACCCGCAAAGCGGCGGCCTCGGCGGTGCGCCGCACGGTGGAAATCGCATAGCCAAGCGCGCCTGCATGGGGGCCGTGGACCTCTTTTTCATACCAGCTGCGCTCGCGCCAAATCTGTGTCGGGCGGCGGGATTTGAAGTGGCAGACAAAGACGTGGATCACCGGCGTGCGCGGGTCGGGTTGCACTTGTAGATGCATCACAGGGCGCGAAAACCCAGAAAGGCTCACGGCGATATCGGGCTGCTGCGGGTCATCGCCGGTGGATTGCAGGGCAAATTCGTCGGGAAAATCCTCGATCCACTCGGGCTCGCCCACAAGCATATCCTTGCGCACCGCAGCGGCACAGATGATTTTGTTGTTGCGATGATCCTTGGGCACTAGCAATTCATGGGTATCCGCAAGGGCCGATTGATCCATCGCTGCCTGCGCCGCCTCTGGGGCCCAAAGCTCTTGAAATCCGATGACATCCGCCCCCAGACGGGTCAGCGCCTCGGCGGTAAAGCCCAGCTTTTTGTCATAGACGGGGCGGTCCCACCCATCGGTGTCGCCGTAAATCGCCTCACCCGGCAGGTGGAGATTTAAGAGATTAAAACTAGCAAAAGAAATATCGCGCGCGCCCATTGTGGCCTCCGTGAAAGAAACAATCGAATGGAATAAGTCTAGGTCGGTTTATGGATCGTTTGATGACAGTACGGTCAGGGCGGCGCCGGAGGCAAGTGCCCGCGCGGCGAGGGACCACCCGTATATCTATATTGTATATCTAAAGGAGCTCTGGCGGAGAGACAGGGATTCGAACCCTGGAGACGGTCTCCCGCCTACACACTTTCCAGGCGTGCGCCTTCGACCACTCGGCCACCTCTCCGCTGAGGGGGCCTCTATAACGAGCAAGTCTTGACGAAATCAATAGGACTTTGCGGTTTTGTTCCCCTCCTTCGGTTTCAATGGACAATTCGGGCGCGCGGGCGCAATTTGCCGCCCATGGCTGACCTATTTGATCCCGCGCCCGGCGCTACCCCTGCAAATCGCCAAACCGCAGATGCGGCGCCGCGCCCCTTGGCCGACCGTCTGCGCCCGCGCCATCTCGATGAGGTGATCGGGCAGGGCGCGCTTTTGGGCGATGAAGGGGCCTTGCGGCTGATGCTGGCCAGCGGCGCGCTCAGCTCGCTGATTTTTTGGGGACCGCCCGGGGTGGGGAAAACCACCATCGCGCGGCTTTTGGCCGATGAGGTCGATTTGGCCTTTGTGCAGATTTCCGCGATCTTCTCTGGGGTGGCGGATTTGAAAAAGGTCTTTGAGGCCGCCAAGCTGCGCCGCACGAACGGGCGTGGCACGCTTTTGTTCGTCGACGAGATCCACCGCTTTAACCGCGCGCAGCAGGATGGGTTTTTGCCCCATATGGAGGACGGCACCATCGTGCTGGTGGGCGCGACCACCGAGAACCCCTCCTTTGAGTTGAACGCCGCGCTTTTGAGCCGCTCGCAGGTTTTGGTGCTCAAACGCCTTGAGCCCGCCGAATTGTCCGAATTGCTGACCCGCGCCGAGGCCGAACTGGCCACGAGCCTGCCCCTGACCACCGAGGCGCGTGCGGCGCTTTTAGAGATGGCCGATGGGGACGGGCGCGCGCTTTTGAACCTTGTGGAGCAAATCGCCCAGTGGGACGGCGCGCCGGTTGATCCTGCGCAGCTTGGCAAACGGCTCGCGCGGCGGGCGGTGAATTACGATAAATCCGGCGATGAGCATTACAATCTGATCAGCGCTTTGCATAAATCTGTGCGCGGCTCGGACCCCGATGCGGCGCTTTATTGGCTGGCGCGGATGCTGCAAGGGGGCGAGGACCCGCGCTTTTTGGCCCGCCGGATCACCCGCATGGCGGTCGAGGACATCGGCCTCGCGGACCCGCAGGCCCAAGAGGTCTGTCTGGCCTCATGGCAAACCTATGAGCGGCTCGGCTCGCCCGAGGGGGAATTGGCCCTCGCCCAAGCGGTGCTCTATCTGGCCCTCGCGCCCAAATCGAACGCGGCCTATGTGGCCTATAAAGCGGCGATGAAAGACGCCAAACGCACCGGCGCGCTGATGCCGCCCAAGCATATTTTGAACGCGCCCACGTCTTTGATGAAGGATGAGGGCTACGGGGCGGGCTATGAATACGATCACAACGCGGCGGACGGGTTTTCGGGCCAGAGCTATTTTCCCGATGAGATGACGCGCGGGGCTTACTATGAGCCGGTGGATCGTGGCCATGAGCGCGATATGAAAAAGCGGGTCGCCTATTTCGCCAAGCTGCGCGATGAGCGCAAGAGTTGACAAGCGCCCCCGACAGCGCGACAGGGGCGCCATGACATTGATCTTGGTCGCATTGGGCGGCGCTTTGGGCGCCAGCTTGCGGTATGCGGTGGGCACGGCGCTCGCGGTCCCCTTCGGCACGCTTTTCGTGAACGTCGCTGGCAGTTTCGCCATGGGGCTGGCTTTCGTGTGGCTCAGCGCGGGCGAGGGCGGCACCATGCGCTGGCACGTCTTTATCATGACCGGCCTTTTGGGCGGGTTCACCACCTTTTCGGCCTTTTCCCTCGACGCCATGAGGCTTTTGCAAAGCGGACATATGACCCAAGCACTTCTATATATAGCCGGCTCGGTGGGGCTATCCCTCGCCGCCCTCATGCTCGGGATCGCGGCCGCGAGGGCCTTCGCATGAGCGGCGTGCAACTGGTTGAGGCCAATGCAGAGGCCGATGGCATGCGCCTTGATCGCTGGTTCAAGTCGCATTTCCCGCATCTGACCCAAGGGCGGATCGAAAAGATGTGCCGCAAGGGCGAAATTCGCGTCGAGGGGGGCCGCGTCAAAGCAAACACGCGCCTTGAGACGGGGCAAACTATCCGCATCCCGCCGCTGCCCGATGAGCGCGACCCCGAGCGGGCGGTTGCCGCGCCCAAAACCCCGACGATTTCCGATGAGCAGGCCTATATGATCCGCGATGCGGTGATTTTTGAGGACGACGCGATGATCGTGCTGAATAAACCGGCAGGTTTGGCGGTGCAGGGCGGCTCAAAAACCGAGGTTCACGTGGATGGGCTCTCAAGCGCGCTGGTAAAACGAGGGCCGAAGCCGCGCCTTGTGCACAGGCTCGATAAAGACACCTCGGGCATTTTGCTCTTGGCCAAATCGGGGCAGGCGGCCAAGGCGCTGACCCGCTCTTTCGCCAAACGCGCCACGCGCAAGCTCTACTGGGCCGCCGTCGCCGGTCAGCCGACGCCGCGCCGTGGCACCATCGGCTACGGGCTGGTCAAACAGGCGGGTCATGGCCCCCACGGGGCGGGCGAAAAGATGGTGACGGTCCATCCTGATTTGATTGAGCAAACCCCCGGCGCGCAGACCGCCCAGACCCATTATGCGGTGGTTGAAAGCGCGGGCACGCGCACGGCTTGGGTGGCAATGGTGCCGGTGACGGGGCGCACCCATCAGTTGAGGGCGCATATGGCGGCGCTGGGCCATCCCATTGTTGGTGATGGTAAATACGGCACGAACAAGCAAACCAACGAAGGCGATGGCTGGGGCGCGCAGCTTGGCGGGGCCATCAGCCGCAAGCTGCATCTGCACGCGCGGGGGATCACGATCGACCACCCTGTGCGCGGCACGCCCATGAGCTTTACCGCGCCTTTGCCCGAACATATGGCCCATACATGGTCGTTTCTGGCATGGGATTTGGCGGCGGATGACCCCTTCGAGGAGATGGAATTTTGAATGCCCCTGCCATGCAGGACTCCACACAGGACCCGTGGCTCATCGTCTTTGACGTTGACGGCACTTTGGTCGACAGCCAGCACCAAATCGTGGCGGGCACCAAGGCCGCTTACGCCGCCGCAGGGCTCACCCCCCCAAGCCGCGCGCAAATTCTAGCGTTGGTGGGCCTTTCCCCCGAGGTGGTTTTTGAACGGCTTGCCCCCGAGGCAAGTGCGCAGGTGCAGGCCCAGCTCACCCATGAATTTCGCGCATATTTTTGGCGCGAACGCGAGGCGGGGCGCGAGACGGTCACGCTTTATGACGGGATCAAGCCGATGCTGAGCCAGCTAAATGCGCGCCCCGAGCTTGTGCTGGGCGCGGCCACGGGCAAGGCCATGCGCGGGCTGGATTATGTGATCGAGAGCCATGGGCTTGAGGGGGTTTTTATCACCAAACAGACCGCCGATCTGCACCCCTCAAAGCCGCATCCGGCGATGCTTGAGGCCGCCAGCGCCCAAACCGGTATCGCGCCTGCGCGGGGGATTATGATTGGCGATACGACCTTTGATATCGACATGGCCAAAGCGGCGGGGTTTCACGCCATCGGTGTGGCTTGGGGCTATCACGATGCCATGCATCTGCGGGCGGCGGGGGCGGATCAAGTGGCGCAAAGCGTCGCCGAGATTGCGCCGCTGATCGATGAAATTCGGGGTACAAAATGAGCGAGTGGGTCAAAAAGCGGTTCTGGAAAGAGGCACTGGCCGTTGAGGCGGGTGGCCAATGGGGCGTAGAGCTGGACGGACGGCGGCTGAAAACCCCCGCCAAGCTTGATCTGGTGGTCCCGACCAAAGCGCTGGCCCATCTGATCGCCTTAGAGTGGAACGCAGTCGATGCGGTCATCGATCCTGAGACCATGCCCTTTACCCGCTTGGCCAATGCGGCGGCGGACCGGATGGAGGCGAAATCCGACGATGTGATTGCCATGCTCAGCGGGTTTTCGGAAACGGATTTGCTGTGCTATCGCGCGGGCTTCCCGGATGCCTTGGTTGACCGCCAAGGGGCGGTTTGGGATCCGCTGTTGCGCTGGGCCAAGACCGAGCATGACGTCGCCCTTGTCACAACAACGGGCGTGATCCCGGTGCCCCAGCCTGCTACCTCGCTTGCGGCGGTTACGGCGTGGTTTGCCCGTCACGACGCATTTGAATTGATGGCTTTGCATGAGTTCGTCACGCTTTTGGGCTCTGCGGTCATGGCCATGGCTGTGGCTGATGGACATTTAAACATCCAAGACGCTTGGGCGGCCTCGCGGGTCGATGAAATTTGGCAAGCTGAGACTTGGGGCGAGGATGAGGTGGCCGAGGCAGAGGCGGCGCTTAAGTTCGATGCCTTCACGCGTGCCCATGAATTTTGGTCGGCGTTAAAATCATGACCTCCAACATGCATTTCGTGAACGCCCCAAACGAGTTGATGGACCCTGATCAGATCACGGCGCTCTCGGGGCTTGAGTTCATCCAAGGGATTTGTACTGGGCAACTGCCTGCGCCGCCGATTTGTAAAACCCTCAATTTTTGGATGGTTGAGGCCGCGCCGGGGCGGGTTGTCTTTGAAAGTGAGCCGGAATTTGGTGCCATGAACCCGATTGGCTCGGTTCACGGCGGTTGGTTCGGCACGCTTTTGGACAGCGCCATGGCCTGCGCGGTTCAGACAACCTTGGCGCCGGGGCAGCTTTACACCACTCTTGAATATAAGGTGAATATTCTGCGGCCGGTGATGCCCGATGGGACGCGCTATCAGGTGATTGGCGAGGTTGAACATTCGGGGCGGCGCACTGGTGTGGCGCGGGGTAAAATGATCAATCTGAGCACCTCAAAGCTGCATGCCACAGGATCGACCACCTGTATGAATTTTACGCCCTGAGCACTTTTGACCGTCTTAGGTTTGCGTAAAATTGCGCCTCAAGTGGCGCTAATTACCTAGACTTGCGCATTTTTCTGACCCTTTGGTGCGATAGTTGCCGCTAAATTACTCAGATTTAGGTATATTTTTTGCCTTGGGCCGAATTGTGAATGGATTCCGCCTTGACGTCTTCGCGCAATCACGTTCATTGTTTCAGAGGCTTTAGAAGGCTGGTCCACAATGGTGTTAAAACGATGCATCGGCGATAGCGCGACAAAATGTCAGCGAGCCGGTTCACGACAGGAAGGGAAGCAATGACAAAATCAGTATTTTTCGGAACCATCGCCGCAGCGACGCTCGCAGCAGGCATGGTATCCGCAGGGACACTAGAAGACGTGCAAGCTAAGGGCGAGTTGGCTTGTGGTGTTTCCACAGGTCTGGTCGGCTTTGCCGCACCGGATGCTGCTGGTGAATGGAAGGGCTTTGACGTTTCGGTCTGCCGCGCAGTAGCTGCTGCGGTTCTGGGCGATGCATCGGCTGTTAAATTCGTTCCGACCACAGGCAAAACGCGCTTCACCGCGTTGTCCTCGGGCGAAATCGACTTGTTGGCGCGTAACACAACTTGGACGTTCTCGCGCGATGTTGACCTGAAGTTCACCTTTGTTGGCGTGAACTACTATGATGGTCAGGGCTTTATGGTTCGCAAAGATCTGGGTGTCGGTTCGGCCAAGGATCTTGATGGCGCGACCATCTGTATCCAAACTGGTACAACCACCGAATTGAACCTCGCTGACTTCTTCCGTTCGAACAGCATCTCTTATGAGCCTGTGCCGATCGAAACAAACGCAGAAGCACAGCAGCAGTACCTTGGCGGCGCTTGTGACGTGTACACGACAGACGCTTCTGGTCTGGCCGCGACACGTGCGACCTTTGAGGACCCAGGCGCGCACACGCTTCTGCCTGAGATCATCTCGAAAGAGCCACTTGGCCCGCTTGTTCGCCACGGCGACGATGTTTGGGGCGACGTTGTGCGCTGGACGCTGAACGCGCTGATCACAGCTGAAGAGCTGGGCATCACATCGGCAAATCTGGCTGAAATGCAAAACGGCACCAACAACCCAGAGGTTAACCGCCTGATGGGTACAGAAGGTGAGCTGGGCGCGATGCTCGGTCTCGAAGCTGATTGGGCTGTAAAAGCGCTTTCGGTTGGCGGCAACTACGGTGAAATCTTTGAAAAGAACATCGGTGAAGCCACACCAATCGGTCTTGCACGCGGCTTGAACGCTCAGTGGACCAAAGGCGGTCTGATCTACTCGCCACCTTTCCGCTAGGACTTTGCAGGGGCGTTTGGTCTAGCGACCAGACGCCCTTAGCATATCCAGCCGCACGACCTAAGGGCGTCGGCTGCGCGGGGGTAAGTTCTGGATAAGTTTGGGGAGCAGCGTTTATGGCGACCACATCGGAGCCACAGGGCGGATTCCGTCTAAGCCAACTCATCTACGATACGCGATACCGATCGATCACGATCCAAGTTATCGCCATTATTTTACTAGGCCTCGCCATCTGGGGCCTGATGTCCAATCTTTTCGCAAATCTTGCCGAACGCGGCCTGAATATCCGTTGGGGATTTTTGGGCGAGCCGTCGAGTTACGACATCAACCAACGTCTTCTTGATTATAATAGTCGCGACAGCCATATGCGCGCCACGATTGTTGGGCTGATTAACACGCTGGTGGTTGCGGTTTTGTCCTGCATCGCGGCTACGGTGATCGGCGTCTTTGTCGGGGTGATGCGCCTGTCGAATAACTGGCTGGTGGCGCGTGTCACCGCTATTTACGTCGAGATTTTCCGCAATATCCCGGTGCTGATCTGGATCTTGATGATCTTTGGTCTGTTCATCAACGTATTTGATCATCCGCGCAGCTTTCACGGCGAAGACGCCGAGAACAGCTTTGCGTTTTTCGAGACCATGGCAATTACCAAGCAGGGGTTTTGGGTCTCAGAACCGGCGTTCGCCAATGCCTTGGGTAATTTAACGGTTATTCCCGAAGGCTCGTTCCGCTTTGACGTCAGCCTCGATTTGCTGGCCATTATCGCGGTACTCGTGGCGTCGTTTTTTGCGGCGCGTTGGAACAATGGCCGCGCCAAAATTGTGCAAGACGCCACCGGCGCCCGGCCCAACACCCTTTGGACCAATCTTGCAATTTGGCTGGTGCCCCTGATTGCGCTTTTGCTGATCCTGGGCTTTCACCTGAGCGGCCCTGAGCTGACGGGCAAAAAACTCAAACCCATTGAGGGGGGCATGTATCTGCGCGGCTCGTTAATCGCGCTTTGGTTTGCCCTGTCGGTTTATACGGCGGCCTTTATCGCCGAGAACGTGCGCGCTGGCATCCAAGCGATTTCCAAAGGCCAGACCGAAGCTGCGGCCTCTTTGGGACTGCGGCCCAACCGGATTATGGGCCTTGTGGTACTGCCCCAAGCGCTGCGGGTCATCATCCCGCCGCTGATCTCGCATTACCTGAACATCACCAAGAACTCTTCCCTCGCGATTGCAGTGGGCTACATGGATCTGACGGGCACGCTGATGGGCATCACGCTCAATCAGTCGGGCCGGGCCATTGAAGCGGTGATGGGGACGATGCTGTGCTATCTGGTCATCAGCCTGCTGATTTCGCTGGGCATGAATGTCTACAATCGCTCTGTTAAGCTGAAGGAGCGTTAGAATGGCCGATACATCAAAGGCCCGTGCCGCATTCGTCCGCCACGATACGCTGCCCCAGCAACCGCCCCCAGTCTCTGAGGCAGGGGTCGTGGGCTGGATGCAAAAGAACCTCTTCAATGGTTGGTTCAATTCGGTTCTCACACTCGTGGCCATTCTTTTGCTCTATCTCTTGATCAAAAACTCCTACGGGTGGTTCTTTAACGGTGTTTGGCAAGCCTCTAGCCTGTCTGAATGCCGTGAAATTCTTGAGGGTAAAACTGGCGCTTGTTTCGCGGTTCTGCGCGAACGCCTTGGTCAATTGCTCTTTGGCTTTCAGTATCCGATCGAAGAGCGCTGGCGGCTGATTGTAGCCTTTGTGCTGCTGTTTTTCGCCGCAGCGCCAGTGATGTTTTTTGATCTGCCGCGCAAGCTGCTCTTGTTCACGGCTATTTTCCCGTTTCTGGCCTATTGGCTGATCTGGGGGGGGCCGATCCTGACGCCGATCTTTGCGCTTTTGGGGCTGGTTGCAGCCTATCTGGCTTATACGCTCTTGCTGCGGCGCTCATTCCTGATGGCGTTTTGCACGGCCATTTTTGCCGCCTTCGCGGTCTGGATCATCGGCGGCTATATCACCGATGCCGTCACTGGTGAGGATACATGGCTGCCAGCGGTGGAATCGCGCCAAATCGGGGGGTTCATGCTGAACATGATCCTCGGCACCGTCTGCGTTTCGCTCTCGTTGCCCTTGGGCGTTCTTTTGGCACTGGGCCGTCAGTCGAACCTGCCGATCATCAAAGTGCTTTGTGTCATCTTTATTGAGTTCATCCGGGGCGTCCCTTTGATCACGCTGCTCTTTGTGGCCAATGTCATGCTGCAGTTCTTTTTCCCGGCAGAGACAACCGTGGATCTGATGCTGCGGGTGATCATCGTTATCACGTTCTTCTCGGCGGCCTATATCGCCGAGGTGATCCGGGGCGGTCTGGCGGCTTTGCCAACCGGGCAATACGAAGCGGCCGATAGTCTTGGCCTCGATTACCCCCAAGCCATGCAGCTTATCATCCTGCCGCAGGCCCTGAAAATCTCAATCCCCGGCATCGTCAATGTCGCGGTCGGCCTGTTCAAAGACACCACACTGGTGTCGGTCATCTCGATGTATGATTTGATCGGTATGATCCGCGGGCCTCTGGTGGCAAGCGTTGAATGGAACGGCATTTACTGGGAACTCTTCGCCTTCTCGGCGGCGCTGTTCTTTGTCATCTGCTACGGTATTTCGCAATATTCCCAGTGGCTAGAGCGTCGTCTCGCCACAGATCACAGATAAGGAGATCGTCCCATGGCTGAAGCGGCAAAAATGCAGGTGTCCGATGAGATCGCGATTCAGATCACGGGCATGAACAAATGGTACGGCTCGTTTCACGTGCTGCGCGATATCAATCTGACGGTGAACCGCGGCGAGCGGATTGTGATTTGTGGCCCCTCGGGGTCCGGTAAATCGACGCTGATCCGCTGTATCAACGCCCTCGAAGAGCACCAAAAGGGTCAGATTGTTGTGGATGGCACTGAGTTGTCCTCCGACCTGAAAAACATCGACAAAATTCGGTCCGAGGTGGGGATGGTGTTCCAGCACTTCAACCTGTTCCCCCATCTGACGATTTTGGAAAACTGCACGCTGGCCCCGATTTGGGTGCGCAAAACGCCCAAGGCCGAGGCCGAAGAGATTGCGATGCATTTTCTGGAAAAGGTGAAAATCCCGGAGCAGGCGTTGAAATTCCCCGGCCAGCTTTCGGGCGGCCAGCAACAGCGCGTTGCTATTGCCCGTTCGCTTTGCATGCGCCCGCGCATCATGCTCTTTGATGAGCCGACCTCGGCCCTCGATCCAGAGATGATCAAAGAGGTGCTGGATACGATGATTTCGCTGGCCGAAGAGGGCATGACCATGCTCTGTGTGACCCATGAAATGGGGTTTGCGCGGCAGGTGGCGAACCGGGTGATCTTTATGGATCAGGGGCAGATCGTCGAGCAAAACGAGCCTGAGCCCTTCTTTGATAACCCTCAATCAGACCGCACCAAGCTGTTCCTGAGTCAAATTTTGGGGCACTAAGCGGCGGCTAAAGCGCTTTGGGTTTCTGATAGGCCACCAGCTCGCACGAGCCATGCGCCACATCGTGCCAGCTTTGCGCCGGGCTTTGCAGCACCGCAATCGCTGCCGTGGAAAAATGACCAAAAGCCGCGTCCAGATGCGGCTCTTTGAGCGCCCCCGTGAGCAGCCGTGTTAAAGCCGCCATGCCCGGTTGATGGGCAATGAGCAGCATGGTCGTGCTCGTCTCGCTATCCACACTATTGATCGTATCCAGCATATCCTCAGGCCCTGCGTGATAGAGCACGTTTGAGTACTGCGTTTGAGCCGCCGGAAAGCTGCTTTGCATCAGCTCCCAAGTCTCGGCAGTGCGCTGTGCGTTCGAGACCAGCGCATAATCTGGTGTGATCCCGCTTTCGGCCAGCCACTGCGCCATGCGCGGCGCATCCTTGCGCCCACGGGCATTGAGCGGGCGCTCTTTATCCATCCGTGCGCCGCTGGCCCAATCGGATTTCGCATGGCGCATAAGTAGCAATGTTCGCATTGGCAGGTCCTGAAGTCTTTAGGCGTGATTGCGATAAAATGCAGCCATATGAAAGGCGTTTTGCGCAAGGGGTCTTAAACCGGCGCCAACTGGACAAGCCCGCCGCGCCAAACACCCACCGCTTAAGCAAGACGCGCCCGCAGGGCTCGATAGATGCGCGGCACAACGGGGCACATCATAGCCATCTGCGCTCAGGGCGTTTACAGGACATGCCCCTAGGCAGGGGGCTGCGCAGGTTGTGCAGGGCGCTAGATGCGTCTCATGGGGCCAAACCAACGCCTCGCTGAGTACCAGCGCCCCGCGAAACGAGGTGAACAGCCCGTCGGTCTCATGCACCAACATCCCGACGGGCGAAGTCCAAATTTGGTTTGAGGCCAAGGCAAGCTGAATAAAGGGTACATAGGGCGGCCCCTCAAACGGGTAGGCAGCTGCCGCGCCAAGGTCTGCCGCGCAGCGCTCAATCACCCGCCGCGACCATCGATCCAATGGATGCCTCGCGCCGTCATTGAATTCGGCTGCGCTGGTGAAAATCCCCCAGAAGTTTTCATCCGGCGAGAGCAGAAGCACCTGCGCCGCATCATCAAGTGGAGCGGGTAAAGGGGCATCCACGATTGCTGCGACTTTCAAGCCACAAGGGGCTAGGGACTGGCGGATTTGATCTGGCGTCACTTGCGAAACGGCAAAAGCAGCGACCAGCCTAACCGCGAAGGCCGCTCGTCGCGCCACCTTAGTCCAATGTCCATCGCATCATGGCCTTGGGCGGGCTGGGCGATATAGGTGCCGAAGAGCCGATCCCAAATCGAAAGCGAAAAGCCGTAATTGCTGTCATGCTCGGCCCGGTCGGTGGAATGATGAACCCGGTGCATATCCGGCGTGACAATCACCAGCCGCAGCACCCGGTCAACCCCAAGGGGCAGACGCAAATTCGCATGGTTGAACATGGCCGCGCCATTGAGCAAAACCTCGAACAGCAGAACCGCACCTGCGGCCGGGCCAATCAGATAGATCGCCCCAATTTTCAGCAGCATCGACAGGGCGATTTCCAGGGGGTGAAACCGAATTGCCGTGGTCACATCAATGTCCACATCCGCGTGATGCACCTGATGAAGCCGCCATAGCAGCGGTATTTTATGGGTCATCAAATGCTGAAACCAGATCAGAAAATCCAATATCAGGATCACCAAAACCCACTCGAGCCAAATCGGCAGATCAAGGTTGTGAAACAGGCCAAACCCAAGGCTCTGGGCGTCAAGCGCCGCCCCTATTGCCAAAAGCGGCAAAGCGATTGCCACCAGCCGCAGGGCGATGCTGTCGATGATGACGATCGCGATATTGGTGCCCCAGCGCCGTGTTCGGGCGGCATGGGGGATGCGGCGGGGCAAAAGGCGTTCCGCGAGTGCAAGCACCGCGAATAGGCCCAGAAAAACGGTCAATCTGATCGTGGCTTCGTGTTCCATTGCGCATCCCTAACTCATGGGGGGCTGTCATGGCCAACAGCTTTCGTGTTTAATTCGCCCCATGCGATATATCGTGCTTACAGCTAGCCTATTTCTGACGATTTTCATGTCACAATCTAGTGCGCAACAATCTGCGGTTCCATTCCGTGTGTGCGGGTGGCAAGCGGCCAGTGCACTTGATCCAGATGCCGCCGTTGGTCGCTTGGCCTCACCGTCCAACGATGGGGTTGTGCTGCTGCGCCGAAACGCCCCCGAGCAAGCGGCGCCGGAGTTTTGTGGAGGCACGCTTTTGGCCCGCGACTGGGTGCTCACGGCCCGGCACTGCGTTGATGGCAAGATTTGGAAGAGTTTGCGGGTTTTTGCGGGGTCTAATCTTGCGGGGGCGGCGCATGGTGCATCGCAAGGCGGTCGCATCGCTTTATGCCCTCTTACGGCTCAGCCCGGTTCTTTGGAAATGGACCTGGCATTGGTGCAACTGAATGATTTCATGCCCGAAACAGTTCGCCTTGCGCAAATCCCAACCAAACTCGCCCCATTGGCGCCCACCTCCGTCGATGTAACTTTGGCCTCTTGGCCCGTGCGCGGGCGGGCGCCTTGGAACCTGCCGCTGCGCGAAAGTGCTTGGCAGGTTGAGGGGCGTCATGCGCTTGGTTTGATCGTCGCCAAGAAAACCCGCGAGGACCAAAAAGCGCCTTGCGGGGGCGAAAGCGGAAGCGGGATTTTCGATCCGAAAACCGGGGGGCTTTTGGGTATCTTAAGTGCCGTTGCGAGCCATCCAACGGAAAAAGACCGTCTGGGCCAAATTTGCGACCGCCCCCAAACCCGGATTTTGTTCACCGATCTTGGGCTGCATCAAGATTGGATTTCCAAGACGATCAAGGCATGCAACGCGCGGCCCGCAACCTGTCTTAGGCCCGAATAAGCGTGCCCGCGCCGTGATCGGTGAAAAGCTCAAGTAAACAAGCATTCGCCGCGCGGCCATCAAGAATAACCACCGCGCGCACCCCAGCCTCAATCGCGCCAATGGCCGTCTCGGTTTTGGGGATCATACCGCCGCCAATGGTGCCATCGGCAATCAACTCTTGCGCCGCTTTCACCGATAAATCGGTTATCACATCGCCGTCTTTGTCCTTTACCCCGGCCACATCGGTCAGCAGCAGCAAACGCTCTGCTTGCAGCGCGCCAGCAATCGCCCCGGCTGCAGTGTCGCCGTTGATATTATAGGTCTCGCCCTCGGCCCCCATGCCAATCGGCGCGATGACAGGGATGAGCGACGAGTTTCTGAATGTTGTCAGCACATCGGTGTTGATGCCCACAGGCTTACCCACCAAACCCAATTCGGGATCAGCCGGGATACAAGAAATCAACTGCGCATCCTTGCCGGTGATGCCCACCGCCTGACCGCCGGCCATATTTATGGCTTGGGCGATGCGCTTGTTGATCTGACCCGCCAGCACCATCTCAACGACCTCCATGGTGGCCGCATCGGTCACCCGCTTGCCGCGCACAAAATCGCTTTTGATATCGAGCCGCTCAAGCATGGCATTGATCGCCGGACCACCGCCATGCACCACGACGGGGTGCACATTGCACTGCTTCATCATCACAATGTCGCGGGCAAACACTGCCATCGCATCGTCATCGGACATGGCATGGCCGCCAAATTTGATAACAATGGTCGCGCCGTCGTAGCGCTGAAAATGGGGCAGGGCCTCTGAAAGCGTTTGCGCAATGGCAACCGGATCGCGGGTCATGGCGAGAGATTTCCTCATGTCTTCATATCCGTCGTGGATTAAGCGCCCTGAATACGTGTCAAAGAGCGGCGGCTCAAGTCGAATGCGCCGCTTGGGATTTTGGGGCGCCTAAACCAGCCCTGCGATAATGGCGCGCAGGTCCGCCATGCCTTCGCCTGTTTCCGAGGATGTGGCGATAAATTCAGGGTAGGCTGCGGGGTGGCGCTGTAAATCTGCCGCTAGTTGCGCAAACATCGGCTCAAGCGTGTTTGGTTTCAGTTTGTCGATTTTTGTCAGAACGATCTGAAAATTGACCGCCGCACTATCCAAAGCGCTCATGATTTGCGTATCAACCGACTTTACGCCATGGCGCGCGTCGATCAGCACGAAAGCGCGGCGTAAACTGCTGCGGCCTGCTAGGTAAGCTTTGAGCAAGCGCTGCCAAGCCTCCACCTTCGCGGGGGGTGCTTTGGCAAAGCCGTATCCGGGCAAATCCACCAAATAATGCGAGCCGCCCAGATCGAAGAAGTTAATTTCTTGGGTGCGCCCGGGGGTGTTTGAGGCGCGCGCAAGGGATTTGCGACCAGTAAGCGCGTTGATGAGACTAGATTTTCCGACATTAGAGCGCCCCGCAAAGCAAACTTCCATGCGCATCTCTGGCGGAAGACCGGGCAAATCCACCACGCCCTTAACAAAGTCGCAGGGACCCGCGAATAGTTTGCGTCCACGTTCAAGCGTGGCGTGATCCGGCGTCGGCGTGCGGGTAAAGGGAACAGTCATGGTCACAGGCTCATCTGATCGCCGATGGCGATTGTTCCTGAGGATTTTACCACCGCATGAACGCCAAAATCTTTATGGCCGAATGCTTCGATCATCGCCTTTTGCGTGGGAAAATCGATTACGCCCGTGTTTGGATTGGCCTCTGTTGCGCGACACCGCTCAACTCTGTCGACCACTTCGAATGCCGCGTCGCCGATTTGAACGCGCTGTCCAACCCAATTGAACTCTTCCCATGGCGTCAGACCATCGTCTAGCCAAAGGTTAATGCGAAAGCGGCGGGGGTCCAGATTGATGCCAAGGGTATCTGACATGCTCCGCAATGACGCATGATTGGCGATTGTGACCGTTTGATCCGCGTGATCTGTGAAGGCGGATTTGGGGGTATGGGCCAAGCCCGTAGGGGCAGCGCGATCCTTCGGGACCAAGGGGGCAATCCAATCGATCAGTTTTGCGGCATCCGCCGGATCATCAGGATTGACCGCAATCGCTGGCAGGTCAGGGTGTGTTAGGCTGACGATGTGGGACGTTTCATCGATTGAGGCTTCAATTGCCATGAGGCCCGGCACCTTCGCGCCGCGGATGAAATTGGCACAACTGACCCATGTGGGCGCGGTCTGATCGAATTTGCTCGCCTCATGGTTTATTGCCCAGCGACGATCAAAAGGCATAGCCGAACCGGTTTCAAGCGCCACATTAGCCAAGCGCTCGCGGCCAAGACTTTTGATCGGATGACGCCAGATATCGGTCAGCTTTGTCATTTTTCGACGGTCTTTTCGGCGTCTCGTTTTTTGAACGTGCCTAAGATGTTTCCGAAGACGTCCGGCTTAACGCCCTGTGAGCGCATGATTGCATATTGCTGAATGAAGGTGATCGTGTTGTTCGCCACCCAGTAGATGACGAGCGCGGCGGGGAAAGTGCCGAGCATGAACATAAACACCCATGGCAACCAGTTGAAAATCATCGCTTGGGTTGGATCCGTGGGGGCCGGGTTCAGCTTTTGCTGAAGCCACATGGTCACGCCCATCAGGATCGGCCAGACGCCGATAGACAAGAGACCAAGGAAACCGGGGATGTCGTAGGGCAAGGCGCCAAACAGGTTCATCCAACTGGTTGGATCGCCGACGGATAGATCTTTGATCCACCCGATGAAGGGTGCGTGGCGCACTTCGATGGTAACGAAGATCACTTTGTAGAGTGAGAAGAAAATCGGAATTTGAACGAGGATCGGTAGACAGCCGGATGCCGGATTGACCTTCTTTTTCTTATAAAGGCCCATCATCTCTTGCTGCATTTTCTGGCGGTCATCACCAACGCGCTCTTTGATTTTCTCCATTTCAGGCTGAAGCTCTTTCATCCGTGCCATAGAAACGGCTGACTTATAAGCAAGCGGAAACAGGGCCGCCTTGATCACCACGGTCAAGGCGATGATTGCCCAGCCCATATTGCCGATCATGCCGTTGAGCGTGTGAAGAAGCCAGTAGAGTGGTTTGGTGAAAAAGTAGAACCAACCCCAATCGATTGTGTCGAGGAATTGAGGGATTTTTGCGTCTTCTTGATAATTGCGCAGCGCCTCCCATTCCTTGGCCCCAGCAAAAAATGAAGTGGTGATTTGGGTCGTCTGATTTGCAGGTATGTCCATCACTGGCAGGCGCATGTCAGTTTGGTAAGTATCTGAACTGGCAGAATATTTTACAACTGACGTGAAGGGCTGGCCCATCTGAGGGATAAGCGTTGTCTGCCAATACTTATCCGTAAAGCCGATCCAGCCGCTTTCGGCGATGGTTTGTTTTTCGATTGCCGCGCGCTCGTCTGGGTCAATCTCAAGATCACGCACATTGTCGTAGTCCATTTCGCCAAGTTCGCCATCTGTCGAGCGAATGATCCCTTCGTGAAGAATAAAGAAATTCTCCAGCTCGGGCTCGCCGTGGCGGGCAATCGTGCCATAGGGCAAGAGCCTTAGGTTGCTGCCAGTTAGGTTTTCGACGGATTGCTCAATGTTGAACATATATTGGTCGTCGATTGAGATTTTGCGCCGGAAAATCAGGCCAGCGCTATTGTCCCATTTTAGCACGACCGGGGTGTCCGGCGTCAAAGTGGTGCCGCTTTCGACTTGCCAAAGGGTATTTGCGCCGGGAACTTTATCAAAGCCAAGATCACCAGCTGGGGCCCAACCGTGCAGGGCGTAATAGGCGTTTTCTGTGCCAAAGGGCGAAAGAAGTTTGACGGCAGGCGAGTCTTCGGGAAGTTCTTCGCGGTAAGACTTCAAAAAGAGATCATCGATACGCCCACCATTTAGGGAAAGCGAGCCCGTTAAACTGGCGTTTTCAATCGTGATCCGCGGTGCGGGTACGGCTTCGGATTGCGTGGGCGCAACATTGGTGGTGGCATCCAAAGAGCCAGGGGCATTCGGTTGTGCGGGCGGTGCCAAAGCCACGCCATCACCTGATCCCTGCTCACTTGTTGTCGAGGCTTGCTCGGTTGGCACGGGGGGGTCTGGTGCGAAAAAGACAGTCCAAACAAAGATCACGAGGAAGCTAAGCGCGACCGCTAGCAACAGGTTTTTGTTCTGTTCATCCATTACTCATCTCTTCCGCGATTGGCTCGTCACATCAAGGCGCGTTCAAACCATATGCCTCTCAAAGGTCAAGGTGTAACCGAACCTTGAGGGGCAATTAAAGCACTTAGGGCAGGGATTTGAATGAGTGTGGGCGTTTCAACAGATGAAAAAGAAAAAGAATACTAGATGCAGCGGCCAAAAATTCAGGCCGCGTCCGATTTTTCACAATTTCTGTGCCAAGATGAAAATTCCGCGGCTGACATAGGTCTTGCGAGCCAATAACCTTGCATTTTGGGGCATTGAAGATTTTGAAGGCTGCGTTGCTCAGCGTCTGTTTCCACGCCTTCTGCAATGACGCTGATCCCTAGTTTTGCTGCTTGCTTTAAGATGGAATCAACCCACGCCTGTTGAGCGTTAGAATTGTCGATATTGGCTATAAAGGCTTTGTCGATTTTAACAGTTTGCACAGGCAACGTTTTTAGCACGCTAATGTTTAGGTGCCCGGCGCCAAAGTCGTCAACATAAAGTCCAATGCCCCTGTCTGTAATCCGTTTGATTGCAGCAATGCCGGTCTCGTCAGATAGATTTGCGAATTGCTCTTCGGGGATTTCAAATGCGAGGCGCGTTGGATCAAATCCTTCGTCGTCTAAAATCCATGTAATATCATCGGCGAAGAGCGGGTCGAGCAACTGTTTGGCGCTTACATTCACGCAGAGATTTGGACGCTCGCCATCGCTGGTGCTTAGGTTGTTTAAGAACGAAATTGCCTGCCCCAAAATGGCGCGGGTGATGAATTGGGCTTGATCGAACTCTTCGGCGATGTCCAAAAAATGCACCGGGGACAATAGGCCATCATCTGGGTGTTGCCAGCGTGCCAAAGCTTCAAGTGCGACGATTGTTTTCCCGTCTTCGCCGAACACGGGCTGAAAATAAGGGATGATTTCTTTTTGTTTTAGCGCTTCGCCGAGTGCTTGGCTGATTTGAGCGCGGCGATGGCTGTTTGAAACGATGTCGTCGGAGTAGAACTGGATGTCCGCGAATTGATTGGACTCAGCGGCGCCCAGCGCTGCCTCGGCTGCGGCGACAACAACATGAGCTGCCTTATTTTTATGATCCAAAAACGCGGCGCCGATTGAACAGGATATTTCGAGATCATCGAAAATCGGGTCGTTTAAGGACATTTTGATGCGGGTATTTACCGCTTCGGCCAATTCAACCAGCGCACGTTGATCATCAAATGTAGAGGCCACCAAGAAGAATTCAATTGGGCCTGTACAGGCCAAAAAGTCGCCACCGCGGCAGACAGACTGGATGCGATACCCGATTTCCCTTGAGACATCCGCGCGCACTTTAGCTGCGATCAACGCGCCGGTGGTCGAGCGTATCCTTGCCCGAATTTTTAGGACCACCGCCGATGTGCCATTTGATTGGCTCAATGAGATCAGGCTTTTAAGATGTGCGGTGAGCTGCATCTTGTTGGGCAGCCCAGTCACTTCATCGTAGCGGAGACGTTTTTTGTCATCTTTGGCACTATCAACAACAAAAACCTGATCTAGCGCCTGCAAAGCGCGCTGCGATAAGAAGCTTACAAAAGCGATGACACCGATAATCGCCAGCATTAGGCTGCCCAGCCGTGTGATTAACCCTAGATTGAGAGCATTCTCAACGCGGTCCGCTAGCCGGATGCTGACCCGATTTAGCTCGGGCAAGACCTCATGTCGGGCGTGTTTTTCGATGGTGGTCATGGTTCGGCCATTGATCCGGCCAGTGGTTTGCAAAACCAGATCATTCACCAAATGCTCAAGACGCGAAACCGTGCTTGAAAGCGATTTGTTTTCGTTGCGCAAAGCCCGTTCTATCGGGTTTTCATTGCTTAGGTCCTGAACCGTTGCAATCGCCTCGATCCGGCGGTTTTCGCGCACCAAATCTTGCAGCACGATCTCGATTTGTTTGCGGAATTTATAGGAATCCGCCAGTGTCGTTGGCTCTGATAGCTCATGGATCATGACAAGTAATTGGACCAAACGGGTCGCCTGTTGGGTCGCGACCTCTTGTTTGGTGCTGTCATCATTGAGCGATGCGGTCAAAACAGAGAAGGCGACATAGCCTGCCACCAAAATGCCGACAATAATGCCCGCGCCAATCATCGTGTACCGCGGCAGCCAGTTGCGCAGCGATTGTACCCGGTTTTTTGCCAAAGTCAGATCCATGGCCGGGTTGTACAAGAATGCACCCTACAATCGACTTAATCGAGTGGACCGTCCTCATGCCATTTTGTCGACAATTTTAATCGTCGTTGATCGGTGGCTTTTCCTTGGGGGCGGCTTGCTGCAGTGCCTCGTTCAAACTGGCAAAATCAAAGAGGTTTTGATCGAGCATATGGCTTGGGCGCACATGCGAAAGGGCGCGGAACATGACCTGCCGCCGCCCGGGTGTACGCGCCTCCCATTCATCAAGCATCGCCTTGATTTGCATGCGCTGAAGCCCCTCTTGCGAACCGCATAGATCGCAGGGGATAATCGGGTAGTCCATCGCCTTGGCGAAAGCCCCGCAATCTGCCTCTGACACGTAAGAGAGGGGGCGCATCACCATGACATCGCCCTCTTCGTTCAAGAGTTTGGGGGGCATCGAGGCCAGCCTGCCGCCGTGAAACAGGTTCAAGAAAAACGTCTCAAGAATATCGTCCCGGTGATGGCCAAGGACCACGGCGCTGCAGCCTTCTTCGCGGGCGATCCGGTACAGATGGCCGCGCCGCAGCCGCGAACATAGCGCGCAATAAGTCCGCCCGCTGGGCACTTTTTCGGTGACCACAGAATAGGTGTCTTGGTACTCGATCCGGTGCGGGATCTCGAATTTTTCCAAAAACTCTGGTAGGACCGTTGCCGGAAAGCCCGGTTGCCCTTGGTCCAAATTGCACGCCAGCAAATCGACGGGCAAAAGGCCGCGCCATTTTAGCTCCACCAAGGCCGCAAGCAGGGTGTAGCTGTCCTTGCCGCCCGAAAGACAGACCAGCCAGCGCTCGCCTTCTCGCGCCATAGCGAAATCGTCAATCGCCTCGCGGGTAGAGCGAATGATACGCTTGCGCAGCTTGCGAAACGCCGTGGTTTGCGGCGCGCCATCGAGCAATCGGGGCAGGTCGGTGTCGTCAAACATGAAGCGGGGTTAGCGCGTTTGTCTGCCCCTGAGCAAGCGTTTAGGGGCCTCAGGCCGCTGTTACCGGTACAACTGCGGTTGAACCTTGGGTTTTGGGCGGTTCCTCATAAGAGGATATGATCTGGGCCAAAATCTCAAAGCTGGCCTCAACCGTCGCCTCCCCGCGCTTGGTGAATAGCTGATCGAGCGCAGGCCATAGGGCAATCGCGCGGTCAATGGCCGGATCGCTTCCGGCCTCATAAATGCCGGTTTGGATCAGAACCTCGGAGTTTTCATAATCCGCAACGATTTTGCGCGCGGCCCCGATTAGCGCGTTTTCCTCGGCCGTCGCGGCGCCTGGCAGGGCGCGCGAAACCGAGCGGCGCACATCGATTGCCGGAAAGCGGCCGCGTTCGGCAATTTCACGATCAAGCACGATATGCCCATCCAAAAGCCCACGCACGATATCGGCAATCGGCCCGTCCATGTCCGAACCTGCCACCAGAACCGAGTAAATGGCAGTGATGTCGCCCGAGGTCCCGACCCCTGTGCCTGCCCGTTCCGTAAGGCTGGCGAGCATATGGGCGGTGCTTGGGGGGAAGGCATGTAGCGAAGGGGCCTCGCCTGCGGTGAGCGCCACCTCGCGGTGCGCCTCAGCAAAACGGGTCAGACTGTCGATAATCAAAAGCACACGTTGCCCTTGATCGCGCAGCCCCTCGGCAATGGCGGTGGCGGTCCAAGCGGCGCGGCGCTTCACCAGAGGTGAGGTGTCAGAGGTTGCGGCCACCACCACCGCCCGTGCCATTCCCTGAGGGCCAAGCACATCGGTCACAAAGTCCCGCACCTCGCGCCCCCGTTCACCGATCAGCCCGATCACAACCACGTCAGCATCAACGCCTCGTGCCAAATCCGCCAAAAGCGTCGTCTTGCCCACGCCACTGCCAGCGAAAATGCCAATGCGCTGGCCGCTTACTAGGGGCAGCATCGTATCAAAGGCCGAGAGCCCGGTGCGCAGACGCGGCCCCAAAGCGCGGCGCGCGGCGGCAGGGGGCGGGCCTGCACGCAGCGGCACATCGGTATTGCCTTGGGGCAGGGGCGCGCCATCCAGAGGCCGCCCAAAGGCGTCTATAATGCGCCCAATCCAGTTTGGGCTAGGGGTCAGCTCTGCCGGGCCGATATGCCGGGCCTCGTCGCCTATACTTATATTGTCAGGCTCCTCATAGGTCATGACCGTTGTGCGGGTGTCGTCGATGCGCACCACCTCAGCCAAAATCGGCGCGGCGGCCCTAGGGGTCAGCTCAACCAAATCGCCAATTGTGGCGCAAACCTGAAGACCGACGATCTCAACCTCGGTGTTGCTCACCGTCTCAACGCGCCCATAGCGGCGAATAGGCGAGATTTTGGCAAAGCACTTGGTCAGGGCGGCAAGCTCGGTCATGAATTTTGACTTTCGTTTGATTTTTCGATGTTCTTGAAAGGTTTTATTCACCACGAACCCTTAATTCTTTGCTTAACCAGTGAGGGAGAACCCCCGATGTCTTCGCAAATAAACTTGCTACAAATGGCAAGTGCGCTTGGCAAATATGCTTATGCGCGCCAGAACCTGATTTCGCAGAATATCGCGAATTCCGACACGCCCGGCTATAAGGCGCGTGACTTTCACGATTTTACCGAGGCCGCGCAACGGGCCTTTGGCAGCGGTAGCAATCTGCGCCAGACCCGAGCCAATCATATCGGCTATAACGACCGCTATGCAGAGCTGACGGTAGAGCTGAAATCAGCATTCGGGTCGGATTCCCCTAATGGGAACACAGTGGCGATTGAGGACCAAATGGTCAGAAGCGCCGAGGTTCAACAACAACATCAGTTGGCGCTTGGGGTCTATTCCAAATCCCTATCAATCATGCGCGCCGCCTTGGGACGTCAGTAATCATGAATGATCTAAGTAGAACGATGGCCGCCTCGGCCAGTGCAATGGCCACGCAAGCAGCCCGGCTGCGGGTGACCGCCGAGAATATCGCAAATGCAGACACGCCGGGGTACCGGCGCAAGGTTTTGCCCTTTGATCAAGTGTTTGACTCTGAAACGGGCATCAATCGCGTTGCGGCGGGACAAATTCAGATTGACCAATCAGAATTGAAACGCCGGTTTGAGCCAGGGCACCCAATGGCCGATGCAGCGGGCTATTTTGAAGGGTCGAATGTCAATTCGATCATCGAGGTTGCCGATGCCCGTGAGGCGCAGCGCTCGTATGACGCAAATCTAAAAATGTTCGATCAGGCACGCAAAATGTCGTCGTCACTGCTCGAACTCCTCCGCCGATAGCCGAATTGGAAATTTAAGATGGAACTGAAGAACACGATTGCGGCGCAGGCCTATGCGCAAGCGCAAAATACACTGAAAGCCGCGGCTCCGGCTGAAGCGGCCACGGCAAACCCTGTAAGCGATTTTGCTGGCAGCTTCATGAACGTATTGCGCGAGTCTGAAGCTACGGTGCAATCTGGCCTTGTCGGTCAAGCTGATCCGCTTTCGGTGGTTGAGGCTTTGGCGACAACTGAATTGGCGGTCGAAACGGCGGTGGCAATTCGCAACAAAGTTGTCGAGGCCTATCAAGAAATTCTTCGGATGCCGGTTTGATCACAACATGAGCGAGGCGGAAATACTTGATGCATTGCGCGCCGGTCTTTGGGCGGCGCTCATTCTATCTCTACCGATCTTAACCGCGACCCTTGTCGTGGGCTTGATCGTCGGTCTTTTTCAGGCTTTGACGTCTATCCAAGAACTGACCCTGACATTCGTGCCAAAACTGGCTGCCGTGTTTTTGGTCTTCTGGATGAGTATGGGATTTATGGGGCAAACCCTAATTTCCTTCTTCCACGATCATGTCATTCCCGCTGTCTCATTTCCCTAAATTCACTCGCATTTTAGAGATTTGCTCAGACGGATTCGACCCCATCTTCCGCCAATCTTAACTTAAGCACATCATAACAGAGCCAGACCAAACAGTCCGGCTCTAATGCCAAAAACCTTCGGTGGTGATCCAAAATGGATACTGTAACTTACGTCACTTTGACACGGCAAACGGCTCTCAGAAACGAGATGCAAGTTGTGGCAAATAATGTGGCCAACATGGCAACCACTGGCTTTCGGGCTGAAGGGGTTGTTTTCGCAGAGCACCTTGAGAAACTAGCAACAGATGGTGGCTCTGTGGCCATGACCACGGCCCGCGGCCGGTTTGTCAATAATACGCAAGGCGCGCTTGCGCAAACCGGCGGCACCTATGATTTCGCAATCTCTGGTCCCGGTTACTTTCAGGTGGAAGCGCCGCAAGGGCTGCGCCTTACCCGCTCTGGTGCTTTTGCAACAAATCAAAATAGCGAATTGGTGACCTTGGATGGGCACCGTGTGCTTGATGCCGGCGGCGCTCCCATATTCATGCCGCCAAATGCAGCGTCAATTTTGGTATCCAAAGACGGGACAATCTCTGCGGACGGCCAACTTCAAGGCCGCTTGGGCATCTTTTCAGTAGACAGTCCCAATGCCTTGACGCGCGATGGGTCGAACTTGCTACATAGTGCAACCGGGGCGCAACCTCTTGAAGACGGCGTTGTGTTTCAGGGGTTTTTGGAAAACTCCAACGTTAATCCAGTCGTAGAAATTGCGCGCATGATCGAAGTGCAGCGCGCTTACGAGTTGGGGCAAAAGCTGTTGAACAAAGAAGATCAAAGGGTGCGCGAAACAGTTCGAACACTTGGCCAAAGCGCTTAAAAAATGAACTTTAAGGGGTGAACAATGCAGGCATTGAGAATCGCAGCAACAGGCATGGATGCGCAGCAAATGCGCGTGGATGTTATTTCAAACAATCTAGCGAACATGAGTACGACGGCGTATAACACGCGCCGCGCTGAGTTTGCCGACCTCCACTACAAGCAACTCCAACTTCCTGGCACGATCAATGCTACAACAGGCGCAATGGTCCCAACGGGCGTCCAACTAGGCCTTGGTGTTCGGCCCGCTGCAGTATCAATGAACCCGGCTTTCGGCTCCATCAGGGCAACTACAGGTGACTTGGATGTCGCGATTGAGGGCAAGGGCTACCTCGAAGTGACAATGCCTTCAGGGCTGTCCGCATATACGCGTGACGGTTCTTTAAAGCTTACGGGTGACGGCAACGTTGTGACCTCTGACGGCTATCCATTTGTGCCCAACATCACAATTCCTGCCGACGCCCGAGATGTTTCAATTAATGGTTCAGGCGAGGTCTTCGTTTACTTTAGCGATGAGCCAGAGGGGCAATTGTTAGGTCAGCTAACCCTTGTCAACTTCGTAAACGAAAAAGGGTTGGAGGCAATTGGTTCTAATCTTTATCGCGAAAGCGCTGCATCTGGCCAACCCCAACAAGGAAACGCGGGAGAAGACGGTTTAGGCCGGTTTCGACAGGGCTACCTAGAAGAAAGTAGCGTTGATCCGGTACGAGAAATTACCGAACTAATTGAGGCGCAGCGAGGCTATGAACTCAATGCAAAAGTCATTTCCGCTGCCGACCAAATGCTCGGCTCCGCAAGTCAGATCCGCTAAAATGCGTTTCATTTTAGCGCTCCTTTCAGCATTCGCTGTCAACACCGCGGCTTTGGCCAATAGTGTGACTGTTTCACGGCCTATTTCTACGGCCCATGTGCTTGTTGCTGATGATCTCGTACTTATGGGACAAACTCTACCTGGAACATATGTCGACCCAAGTAACATTATTGGATTGGAAGCTCGTGTAAACTTGTACCCCGGACGGCCTGTTCGATTGGGAGACATTGGACCACCGGCATCAATCTCAAGGAACGAAATTGTTCGAATGCTGTATCGCCGGAACGGACTAAAAATTATCACCGAAGGTCGCGCGCTCGATAGAGCTGCTGTGGGAGAAACGATTTCCGTTATGAATTTGTCCAGTAGAGCCACAGTTCAGGCTTTGGTTCTAAAGGCAGGTCAAGTGGAGGTCGCGCCTTGAGAGCATTAGTATTAGCGCCGCTGATCATTTCGTTACTTGGTTGTGGGGGACAGTTGAATGAAATTGGAATGGCTCCCACGATGACGCGGATTGGCCACTCTTCTAACTATTATTCAAGCGTGGACCCAAATCTACAGGAACTAGTTCAACAGGCTCCCCGACCTGATGCCGCACGCTATCAAGGTGGCTCACTTTGGCAGTCCGGTCCGAGTTCACTCTTTGGTGATCGCCGAGCACGCCTTCAAGGCGACATCGTTACGGTTGTAATCGAAATTAGCGAACAGGCGCAGATGAATAACTCAACAAACCGCGCAAGAAGCGGATCCGAAAATATGTCTGTGCCAAATTTATTTGGATTGCCTCAAGTATTGGGTCCAAAGTTGCCGGAAGGTGCAACTTTGGATCCCGCGATTGGCCTATCTTCAAATTCTTCTGCGTCTGGAAATGGATCTGTAAGTCGAAATGAACAGATAACGTTACGGATTGCCGCAACGGTGGTTGATGTGATGGCCAATGGTCATTTAGTCGTTCAGGGAAATCAAGAGGTTCGGGTTAACTTTGAGCTACGCGACCTTCAAATTGCTGGAATTGTGCGCCCAGAAGACATCTCGCGTCGCAACGAAATTACCTATGATAAGATTGCGGGTGCACGTATTTCTTACGGTGGACGCGGCCAAATTACCAACATGCAACAGCCAAGAGCGGGCCAACAACTCGTCGACGCAATCTCTCCATTTTAGGAACCCTTATGAAGAAGCTTCTTCCAATTATTGTTGTTGTAATTGCACTCGTTGCGGGAGTGGGCGGTGGTAAATTGCTTCAACCAGCGCCGCCAATTGATGAAGAAAAATTGTCTGAAGACTGTTCAAACGGCGATGAAGAAGGCTGCGCAGATATTCCTCGCCCGGTTCTGGTCGTTGAACCTGAAGAGCTTTATGATCCCGAGCAAAGTTCAGAGTTCGCAAAAATTCCAAAGCAATTTGTCATTCCTATAGTAAAAAACGAGCGCGTTCGCGCTTTGGTCGTGATGTCAATAACGCTTGAAGTAGAGACTGGTTCTACCGACCAAATTTTTGAACGCGAACCAAAGCTTAGGGACGGGTTCTTGCGTGTTATGTTTGAACACGCAAATACTGGAGGATTCGATGGCGCATTTACGACGGGAGAAAGTATGCGCGATTTGCGTGGCGCTCTTAAGGAGGCCGCAAGGCGATCTGCTGGAGAAATCGTTCAAGACGTGTTAATAACGGAATTAGTAAAGCAAGCTATTTAGGCGCATTGAACCGCAATTATCTTTTTTGACTTGATAGTTTTTCGAGACCCATGATTTTGCTCAAAGAGATCGCGCATCGTCTTTTTTGATTGCGAGTCTGTCTAAGGTTTTCTGCTTGATTGTTTTTCAATTTGGCTTCTTGGTCATCCAGATGCGTTAGCCACTTTGAGTTTGCCTGGGAATACGGCTCCGCTAAAACAGTCGATCGATAATCTTGTATCTGTTTGATGCCATTTTCAATTTCTCCCTTTGTTTGAAGTAGAGCGCTTAGCTTTCGAACTTCAGTGTCATGCTTTGCATTAATTGCCTTCGAAATTCGGGAAAATTGAGATTGTTCTCGTTTCATATAAACGACTCTTTCTTCCTAACTTTATCAGCGAAGCGAATTGCCGCGGCTACAGCTCTGTAATGTTCCGGATCGATCTCGCTTCCGATTTCAGTTTGGTTGTAAACGACGCGTGCTGTTGGCGGATCACTGTAAATCGGTATGTTCGCAGTCATAGCGATCTCACGAATTCTAAAGGCGATTTCGTCGGTGCCTTTTGCAACGCAAACCGGTGCTGAGCCTTGTTGCTTAGACCATTTTAATGCGACTGCGAAATGCGTGGGATTCACAATAATGACATCGGCAGTTGGCACATCGACTAACATGCGGTTTGTCGCCAATTGTTGGCCTTTAGCGCGACGTTCTGCTTTTAGGTGAGGATCGCCTTCGGATTGTTTGTGTTCATCTTTAACCTCTTGAAACGTCATCCTCATTTTTTGCCCATGGTGATAACGCTGCCACAAGAGGTCTAGAAGCGCGATTGCTCCAAATATAATTGCTGCAATCGTTGTTAGAGAAACTAGAACCTTCCCCATTTCGCCAACGACTTGGCGTGAATTTGCACTCGATAGGCCAAGAAACTCGCTCCAACTTTGATTTAGGAAGTACATAAGAGCGCAGCTAACCAAAACGGCCTTTACAAGGTTTTTTGCAAACTGGACCAAGCCACCTGCACCGAACTTGTTTTTGGCGTTTTCTATTGGCGACAAGCGCGACATTTTAGGGAGAATTTTGCTGGGCGAAAAAATAATTGCACGCTGAACAGCAAATGCAGCTATCGCAAATAAAAAGGGAACTACGATTGCGGGGGAAAAGCCTATAACCAATTGGCTGAAAAGGTCGGCAAAAAAGTCTCTTGCGTTTGGTCCAAGTGCAGAGGCGCCAATCCTGTCTGGGTCCGACAGAAAACGCTGAAGAATAAGCATCAGTCGCTCTAGCACGAATCCTCCCATAGTCGTGATCGACAAGAGGAACCCGCCGATCACAAAGGCAGCGCTAAGGTCTGTTGAACGGGGGATATCCCCCTTTTTGCGAGCCTGCTCGAGCTTTTGTGGCGTAGCCTCAAAAGATTTTTCGCCCGAATTTTGTTCGGGATCGCTCATCGAGGCAATTCAAACGGCATGGATAACAGCATATCCAAGTGTTGCAGCCAAAGCGTTAGCGTAATCGGAGCGCTAATCAACAAAAGTGCTAAGCCGCCAGCGGTGATTGCCGGGGCGAAAATGAAAGCAACCATAAGCTGTGGCATTGCACGACTGATGAACCCGAGCGTTATATTGTAAGCAAGCGAGGCTATCACAAATGGAGCGGCCATCGACAGGCCGAGCGAAAAAGCGCGGGCTGCATGGGCTACGCCCCAGTTCGTAATGTCATTTGCGGACGGGAGAAATCCGCCGACTGGAATGATGTCGTAAGTCGATGAAATAGTGAGAACTGCTTTTACATGAAGGTCGCTGGCAACTGCCAAGGCAATTCCCGAGATGATCAAAATATTGCCCATTGCGGGCATCGGGTCCGGTGTGGCGCTGGCGCCCATGATTTGGGCAAGTGCTGTTGATTGCGCGGCCACGGAGCCCGCAAATTGAAGTGCCAAAACCAGCAATCGGATTGTAAGTCCGAAAGCTAGGCCCACAACAATCTCGCCGAGCAAAGCAAGAAATAGTGCGGTCGCTTGTGGCCCTGGAGGCGATATGTTGCTGGAAATCATTGGCCAAACCAATAGCGTGAAACTCAGAGCAAGACCGACCCGAACGCGCATAGGGATAGAGCGTTCGCCAAACCCAGGTAGCATTGCGGCGATACCGCTTATGCGTGCAAAAACCAAAAAAAATGACAGAGATGTGGCTTCGGCAAAACCTGCGAGTTGGGCAAGGTCTGATAGCATGGGTCAGGCTGCACCAAGTAGCGCCGGGCGTGCCGATTGCCCGATTTCTTCGTAAGATAGAACGGGATTGGATATCCCTTTCGCACTTAGAACAGTTTGCAAGAAACGCCGCCGCTTTGCCGTTGTGGCGATGGCGGGATAGCGGCCGCTTGCGTTTGCTTGGGTCAGCGCTTCGGACACGGATCTAGCAAGCCGATTAAACTCATCTGGCGGCAGGGCAACGTCGGTTTGGCCGTCCTTATCCTCAGTTTGATAGGATCGGAATAGCTCTTCCCATTCAGGTTTAAGCTGAATGAGTGGCAGGACCCCGTCTTCTTCTAAGAATTCTGAAACGAGCTGAAAGCCAAGTCGTTGGCGGACGTGCTCAGCGATGGATTCAGCAGACGTGAGCGCGCCATTCGCTTCGGCGGTGGCCTCGAGTATCAAGGGTAGGTTTCGAATAGAGACCCGCTCGGCTAGCATCAATTTTAGCACCGCTTGCAATAGTTCGAGTTGAACTTTGTCGGGAATAAACTCGTCCACCATCTTTCGATTTGCCTCTGCGCGGCGCGGTTCGGAGACCGAAACGAATTCATCCAAGAGTTTGCGAAGAGCGCGGCGGCTGAATAGTTTGGCAAAGTTCTGTTTAATAATTTCCAGCAAATGCGTGGCAACGACTTCGGTGGCGGTCACCACGGAAAAACCTGCGCGTGCAGCTTCTTCTAAATGCTTGCGATCAATCCATCTGGCGGGGGCGCCGTAAACTGGCTCTGCAACGTTGCGTCCGGGGGGCGCATCTTCGGCCCCATCCCCTAACAAAATCAGGACATTTTGCGGTTCGATCACCGAGCGTGCTTGCTCGACGCCTTGGATGCGGACGACGTAGCTGCCCATGGGCAGCGCCGCATTATCCGTCAGCCTGATCTCAGGGATCACAAGACCAAACACGATTGCCAGATGGTTTCGCATGTTCAAAATCCGCGTATCTAGCCCGGTGGCCTCATCCATAATGGTCGCAACTAGGTCTGTTGAGAATTCAACGTGAATTTCGTCAAGATCCAGCAGGTCACCGAGTGTTTTTTGCGGCATAACCGTGCTGTCTTCATGCTTTACTGCGGATTGCGCAGCTATTTTCTCGTGTTTTTGCTTTGCAGCATAGGCCGCCCCGCCCAGAACCAGCGCCCCCACCACGAAGGGAACAAAAGGCAAGCCCGGCACCAGCGCGAAAAGTCCCATTAAAACCGCAACGGTACCAAGAGCCATTGGATAGCTGCCGAATTGTTCCAAGATTGCGCGATCTGCAGAACCCGAAGCGCCGCCCTTTGACAACAAAAGCGCCGAAGCGATCGAAATGATAACCGCGGGTATTTGGCTTACCAAACCGTCGCCAACGGTCAGGATCGAGTACGTTTCGACAGCGCGGCCGATGGGCATATCGTGAAGGAAAATGCCGATTGCCAAACCCATCACTAGATTGAGCAATGTGATCAGGAGACCAGCGACAGCATCGCCTTTCACGAATTTTGAGGCACCATCTAGCGAGCCAAAAAACGTGGTTTCCTCCTGCTCGATGCGCCGCCGTTCCTTGGCCTCGACATGGTCGATGGCCCCGGCGGCCATATCGCTATCGATGGCAAGTTGTTTGCCCGGCATTCCATCGAGGGCAAAACGCGCGCCAACCTCGGCCATGCGCCCCGCGCCTTTGGTGATCACCATAAAATTGACGATCAAAAGGACGCCAAAGACCACCAAACCAAGGAAAACCGAGCCGCCCATGATGAAATTGGCGAAGCCTTCGATGACATTCCCGGCAGCATCGGTGCCCGTGTGGCCTTGCCCGATAATCAGCTTAGTAGAAGAGACGTTCAGCGACAGCCGCAGCATCAAAGATGCCAAAAGCACCGTGGGGAATGCCGAAAAGTCTAAGGGCCGCGAGATGAAGAGCGTCGTGGTAAAGATCAGAATTGATAGACCGAATGAGGCGGCCAGGCCGATATCCAAAACCCATGCAGGCATGGGTAAGATCATCATGACAATGATTGCCATCAAGGCGAGGGCCATGAGGACCGTGGGTTGAAAAATGCCCGAACTTGTGTCGGACTGATCGGTTGCCATGGCCATTAGTAGAGCGCTCCATTTGCGCGGGTCAAAAGCCCTTGCGTGGTCGATTTAGACACCAAACCGCCGCGGGTGGCGACGGTGCTTGAGACATTGATCCGGCCCGGTGCGAGCAGACCTAAAAGGGGCGGCGATCCTTGTGGATTTTGCGTGGGTGCGCTGGCAACGATCGGTTCAGACCCGTGACCGCCAAGCGCCGGGCCCATTTCGCCCGCCGCGATTCTCGCCAGATATCGCTCAAAGCGGGCGGAGTAGCGGGTTGCAAACTTTGGCGTGCGCGAATGATAGGCCCCGGCCGCATCGGGCCAATTGCCTTTTTCTGCATAGAGCTCGGATAGGTATTTGGCGGCATATGTCGCGTTAATTATTGGATCGAACATGTCTTCGATGCTGCGAAAATGCTGATGGTGCCATTTATAATTGATCTGAAAACAGCCCACGTCGAAACTGCGCGCGCCGCGAGCGAATTCCTTTTTTACATAGGCCAGTGCCGTGGGGCGGTCCTCAAACCAATGCCCGGCGCCCTCCATATTCACGGTCCAAGGCCAAGGCTGTGCGCGGCCCTCAAGATTTCGTCCAGTTTCGGTCAGCGTAATCGCCAGCATCACCTCACGGGGCACATCAATGCGCGCGGTGGCTCGGTTGATCGCATCATAGCAAATCTGAGACAGCGCAGCATTTAGGGGCGCGGCACGGCTTTGCGTGGTGCAAATCCATAGGCCCATAAAAGCAATCATAGTGTATTTTAGTGCAAACAAGGCACGGCTCCCGCTGTAACCCTTCATCGATGCCACAAACGTGGTTGATATTGCGTAACCAGAATAAAAATAATTTGCGTCAAATGGAAAAAAATCCCGTAGGAAAACCGTTCAAAACCTCTGGACGAGGTCTCATTGCATTGCTATACGCGCGCTTCGTGGACAGTATTCCGGCGTAGCTCAGCGGTAGAGCAGTTGACTGTTAATCAATTTGTCGTAGGTTCGATCCCTACCGCCGGAGCCACTCCACGAAATCGCAATATCTTACGAGAATGAATATCTTACGAGAATGAACGCGGCATCTGCGCCCATTGGGCCTTCGCGCTTGTACCTTTGCGACTGCGTAATTAAACTTGCGCTAACCAAATCGCCTCGGAGGTACCCTCATGAAATTCACCGCATCCGCACTTGCTGCGCTATGCTTGCCCGTTATGGCATCGGCGCAAACGCTTAACGTTTATAACTGGTCCGATTATATCGCCGAAGACACGATCGAAAAATTTACCGCTGCGACCGGAATCGACGTTGTCTATGACGTTTATGATAGCAACGAAGTTCTTGAGGCAAAGCTGCTGGCGGGTGCATCGGGCTATGACATTGTTGTGCCGACCTCGGATTTTTTGCAGCGCCAGATCGAAGCGGGCATTTATCAGCCCCTCGACAAAGCGCTTTTGCCAAACCTAAAGCACATGGACGCCGATTTGATGGCCGGTGCTGCGGGTTATGATGCGGATAACGCCCATTCGGTGATTTACATGTGGGGCACGACCGGCATCGGGTATAATCTCGATATGATCGCTGAGCGGCTTGGCCCTGATTACGTGGTTGATAGCTGGGATATGGTGTTTAACCCCGAGACGATTGCCAAGCTTGCGGACTGCGGTGTGACCATGCTTGATGCGCCGACCGAGATCGTGCCTGCGGCGTTGAACTATCTGGGCTTTAACCCGAATTCCGAGGATTTGGATGAATTGGCGCAGGCGGAGACCTTGCTTAAATCGATCCGCCCCCATGTGCGCTATTTCCATTCTTCGCAGTATATCAATGACTTAGCGAATGGCGACATTTGCGTTTCTGTTGGCTGGTCCGGCGATGTGTTCCAAGCCCGCGACCGTGCGGATGAGGCGGACAACGGCGTCTCGCTTGCCTATTCTATCCCAAATGAGGGCGCGCTGCAGTGGTTTGACATGCTCGCGATCCCCGTGGATGCGCCCAACCCTGAAGCGGCCCATGCCTTTATTAACTTTATCATGGAGCCGCAGATCACCGCCGATATCACCAACTATGTGTGGTATGCCTCGGCGAACAAAGACGCGATCCCGATGATCGAGCAGGACATCTTGCTGGATCCGGGTATTTTCCCCTCAGAGGCCGCCAAGGCGAACCTTTGGCCCACCGAGGTGAAATCGCCCAAGATCGACCGTGTTATCACGCGGATTTGGACGGCTGTGACAACTGGTCAATAGCGACTAATTCACAAAAAACGTTGTAATTACAACGGCATAGGCGGCTTTCTTCCGATGGTGAGTGAGCCGCCTTGCCGCTCTTGCGACGCTGGTGGGTGCAATCTACGCTTAGCCACCGGTCGCTTGGAGGATTCGCCGTGACAAATGGGGACGGCCCATCTGAATATCAGGTTTTGGCGCGCAAATATCGCCCGACCACCTTTGCCGACTTGCGCGGCCAAGACGCCATGGTGCGCACGCTCAAAAATGCCTTTGAGGCCGAGCGGATTGCCCATGCTTTTGTGCTTACAGGGCTGCGGGGGATCGGCAAGACGACCACGGCGCGGATCATTGCCAAGGGGCTGAATTGCATCGGCGCTGATGGTAAGGGCGGGCCGACGATTGCGCCTTGCGGGGTGTGCAGCAATTGTCAGGCGATCTCGAGCGGCAATCACGTCGATATTCTTGAGATTGATGCGGCCTCGAACACCGGCGTGCAAAACGTGCGCGATGTGATCATCGACACGGTGGCCTATGCGCCGAGCCAAGGGCGCTACAAGGTCTTTATCATCGATGAGGTGCATATGCTCTCGGGCAGTGCGTTCAATGCGCTGCTCAAAACCCTCGAAGAGCCGCCTGAGCATGTGAAATTCATCTTTGCCACCACGGAAATTCGCAAAGTGCCGGTGACGGTGCTGTCGCGGTGCCAGCGGTTTGATCTGCGGCGCTTTGAGCCCGAGGTGATGATCGAGTTTTTGCGCGATATTGTGACCAAGGAAAGCGCGGCGGTGACCGATGAGGCGCTGGCGCTGATCACCCGCGCGGCAGAGGGTTCGGCGCGCGATGCGCTCTCGCTTTTGGATCAGGCGATTGCCCATGGCGGCGGCGAGACCGATCGCGAGGCGGTGCGCCTGATGCTGGGGCTTTCTGACCGTGGCCGCGTGCTTGATCTGTTGGAATATATCCTGCGCGGTGAGTGCGGGCAGGCCTTGCAGGAACTGGCCTCGCAATATGCCGATGGCGCGGACCCGATGGCGGTTCTACGTGATCTTGCCGAGGTAACCCATTGGATTTCCGTGGTAAAAATCTCTCCGGCAGCGGCGGATGACCCCACGGTCAGTCCCGATGAGCGCGCGCGGGGGCTTGATATTGCAGGGCAATTGCAGATGCGGGTTCTTAGCCGCATGTGGCAAATGCTGCTCAAAGCCCTCGACGAGGTCGCCTATGCCCCGAACGCGATGATGGCGGCGGAAATGGCGATCATCCGGCTGACCCATGTTTCTGATTTGCCCTCTCCCGAGGATTTGGTGCGTCGGTTGCATACGCACCCCACCGGAACTTTGGGCGGAACTTTGGGCGGCGGCTCCGGCGCTGTGCCTACTGGCGGCGGCGGCGCTGCCCCGACGGCACGTGCG
>CAYLLD010000003.1:38042-45874 GCA_964384315.1 uncultured Rhodobacterales bacterium
GCACGCAAATCTCCCATTCGGGGCGCAAAGGGAGTGCGGCCACAGCGCTTGAGGTTGTGGCAACCCAAGCCGCCCCGCAACAAGCGGCGGTTGAGGCGACAGATGCCTCTGCGCTGGCCCGTTTTGCGCGGTTCGAAGACGTTTGGGCGCTGGCCCAGCGGAACCGCGATATTGGCCTGCAAATCGAGATCGAAAGCCATTTGCGGCTGGTCTCCTACGCCCCCGGACGTATCGAGTTTGAACCCACCAGCGAGGCGGCATCGGATTTGGCCCAGCGGCTTGCGCGGGCGCTGCGGAACTGGACCGGTGTGCGCTGGGCGGTCAGCGTTGTGCAACAAGGCGGTGGCCAGACCATGGCCGAGGTGAATGAGGCTGCGCGCAGCTCGCTTCACGGTGAGGCGCAGGCCCATAGTTTCGTGAAAAATGCCCTCGCGGCCTTTCCCGGCGCGCAGATCACAGAGGTGCGGCCCCACGATGAGCCCAGTCTTGACCCCGCTACCCCGATCGACGAAGGGGATGATGATTGGAACCCGCTTGATCCTTTTGAGGAGGACTAAAGATGCTCAAAGGCCTTGGTGATATGGGCAAAATGATGAAGGCTGCCCAAGAAATGCAAAGCAAAATGGCCGATGCGCAGGCCAAGCTTGAAGAGGTCACGGTGACCGGCGAGGCGGGTGCGGGCATGGTGGTCGCGACGGCCAATGCCAAGGGCACGCTGGTCGGGCTGTCCATCGATCCTTCGATTTTCAACCCTGACGATAAAGAAGTCGTCGAGGATTTGATCCTCGCGGCGATCAAGGATGCGCAGGCCAAGGCGGCTGAGGCGCAGCAGGAAGAAATGGGCAAGCTGACCGAAGGGTTGCCGCTGCCCCCCGGAATGAAACTGCCTTTTTGATCCGCGACGATGTCGGGCCAGCCTGATCTAGAGCGATTGATCGACCTGATGGCGCGCTTGCCGGGGCTGGGCCCACGCTCGGCGCGCCGCGCGGTGCTTGAAATGGTCAAAAAACGTCGCCGCCTGCTAGAGCCATTGACCCAAACCATGGCCGCCGTCTCTGCCACCGTGCGTGAATGTGTGAGCTGCGGCAATGTCTCGGGCGCGGAAATCTGCGAGATTTGCCAAGACCCCAAGCGGGCCACCGCCGAGATCTGCGTGGTCGAGGATGTCGCCGATCTTTGGGCGATGGAGCGGGCAGGGGTCTTTAAGGGGCGCTATCACGTGTTGGGCGGCGTCCTATCCGCCCTAGACGGCGTCACCCCCGACACTTTGCGCATACCGTATCTTTTAAACCGCATCGAGGCCGAAAAAATCGGCGAAGTCATCCTTGCGCTGGGGGCCACTATCGACGGTCAGACCACATCCCATTACATTGCGGATCAGTTGGATGGGCTTGGGGTTCGAATCACATCGCTGGCGCAAGGCGTGCCAATCGGTGGCGAGCTTGACTATCTTGATGAAGGGACGATTTCTGCGGCGCTCAAGGCGCGCAAGGAATTTTGACGGCTGGAGGCTGGTTATGGGCAAAATGGTGAAATTCGCGGCGCTGCTGATCGGGGCGGCCTCCTTGCAGGGCTGTGCGATCTGGGATCAGATCAACACTTCGCGGGCCTATAATTATCTCGTGGTCAGCCACGCTTCGCATCACGTGGATGCCCAGCGGGAATTCCGCGAGAAAAACCTCGGCATCGGCTTTGGCTCTGAGGCGCCTGTAAAGGGCAACAAAAGGCTGGCGGTTGGGCTTGAAACCGGGCTGTTTGAAAATTCGCTCGAACATTGGTCCACCTATGTTGCGGGCTATTGGGAATATGATGTTTTGGGCCGCGCACCGCGGCGGTTGCGCATGGGCGGCTTTTTGGGGATGGCCGAGTACCCGAGCGAAGCTGGGCGTACCAGTTTGCCAACCGCTGGTGATTACATCATGGTCGGTGGTTTGCAGGCCACGATCCCTACCACGAGCAACCACGAGTTTCGCGTGCGTCTTGCGCCCGGTCTAAACCAGTCAGGGCCTGTCTTTACGCTGCAGTCGAACTTTAAGTTTTAGCGCGTCTTTCTCGCTGAGCGATATAAAGCGCGGCTGCTACGATGATGGCCGCGCCAATGAGTGCGCGCATTTCTGGCACTTCGCCGAAAAACACGTAGGCCCCCGCGCCAATAAACAAAAGCCGCGTGTAGGCAAAAGGGGCCAGTACGCTGGCCTCGCCCCAACGATAGGCCTGAATATCTGCCAAACCGCGTAGCGCACCAGCGAGGATGACCGCCGCTAGGACCCCGAGCGGCCAAATCTCGGCGGGCACCGAAAAAACTGACCAAGCCAGCGGCGTGGACACGATCAAGGTCACGATTGTGGCTGAGAGCAGCACCGAAATTGGCCCGTCGGCTTGTGCGAGTTTGCGTGAGACCACGAGGGCCAGTGCAAAAAGTAGCGAGCTGAGCAATGCAGCAATGGTGGGCCAATCCAATGGCTCTACGCCGGGGCGTAAGACAACGATCACCCCGGCGAAGCCTAACAAAATCGCAGACCAGCGACGGATGCCCGGCCGCTCTTTATGGACAAAAATCGATAGAAGCGTTGCAAAGATGGGTGCGGTGAAAAATAGCACCGAGACCGTCACGAGGGGCATTTGGGTGATGGCGTAAAAGCCCAAATGTGTTGAGATCGCGATGGCGAGTGAGCGCAAAATATGCAGGCTTGGTTGGCTAAAGCGTAGCGCGGCGCGTTCGCGGCTTGAAAATGCGAACCAAATCAAAAGCGCCAAGCTCGTGATGAGGGCGCGGTAAAACACAATTGCGCGGCTATCGATGGCCCCGGAAAGTTCCCGCACCCCAAGCGCCATGATGCTGGCGCTGATAACTGATGCCATCAGCCAAGCGATGCCGCGTAAATTGTCGGGGGCGAAACCCGTTAGGCTAGGGGCTTTGGTCATAGTTGCAGTCTTGACGAGTGGGCGCGCCGGGCGCAAGCGTTGATGTGTTTCGGTTGCTCCCGCTTGAAATGCGTCCAGAGCCTGCTTAGGAAAAGACAGAGCTAACAAAACGGATGATGTCATGAGACGGCTTTTGCGATGGATGCTCTTGCTTGGAATGATTGTGATCGGCGTCGGCTGGTGGCTCAGCGCACCGCAGCGCGTGGATCAAGCGGATTTCGCGCAGCTCAGCGGTGATGCGGCGCGGGGCAAAGTGGTTTTTGATGCAGGTGGCTGCGCCTCTTGCCATGCTGCGCCCGGTGCCACTGGTGAGGCAAAGCTTATTCTTGCAGGCGGGCATGCCTTTCCTTCAGAATTTGGGACATTCTACGCCCCGAATATCTCGCCCTCGGCCCAAGGCATTCAAGACTGGCAGGTGAGTGATCTGGCAAATGCGATGATCAAGGGCGTGGCCCCAAGCGGCGCCCATTACTATCCGGCCTTTCCCTATGGCTCATACGCCCGCACCCGCCCGCAAGATGTGGCGGATTTAAAGGCCTATTTGGATGGTTTGCCCCCCGATGCGACGCCCAATCGCCCCCATGAGGTGCCGTTTCCATTTAACATGCGCCGCGGATTGGGCCTGTGGAAACGCGCTTTTGTTTCGGCTGACCCGGTCTTTGACGTGGGCCAAGACCCTAAGCTATTGCGGGGGCAGTATTTGGTGGAAACCCTTGGCCATTGCGCACAGTGCCATACCTCGCGCAATGTTGCTGGCGGGCTGCGGCGCGGCCTTTGGATGGGCGGTGCGCCGAATCCCGACGGGCGCGGCCGCGTGCCGAATATCACACCCCATGCGGATGGGATCGGCACTTGGTCGAGCGAAGAGATCGCCGACTACCTGACCACAGGCTTTACCCCGGATTATGACGTTGCCGGTGGCTCGATGGCCGACGTTGTAGAAAATCTGGCAAAGCTTCCGGCGGCGGATGTCGCCGCCATAGTGGCCTATCTCAAAGCGATCCCGGCTCTTGCGGCTTCTGCAAAATAGGGTAGCTGTCTAAGACGCGGCGTATCCTTCAACGGTTTGCCGCTGCTTGCCAAGGCCGGCGACTTCAAGCTCCATCACATCGCCGGGCTTTAGGAACCGTTGCGGCTTTTGGCCCATGCCAACGCCTTCGGGTGTGCCCGTTGCGATGATGTCGCCGGGCTGCAAATCCATGAACCGGGACATATACGAGATAATTTCAACAACCGAGAAAATCATATCTGAGGTGTTGGACTGTTGTTGCGTCTCGCCGTTCACCTGTAAACTCATGGCCAGATTTTGCGGGTCGGCGATTTCGTCTTTGGTCACCAGCCAAGGCCCGGTTGGTCCGAATGTGGGTGCAGATTTGCCCTTTATCCATTGGCCGCCGCGCTCGATTTGAAACGCGCGCTCGGACACATCGTTGATCAGACAATACCCCGCGACCACATCCATGACCTGAGCCTCGCTCACATGACTTGCGGGCGCGCCAATGACCACACCCAGCTCGGTTTCCCAGTCGGTTTTTTGCGAGTCTTTCGGGATTATGACAGGGTCAAATGGGCCAGATAGCGCGCTTGTGGCTTTTGAGAAAATAATCGGTTCCGACGGTGGTTCGGCCCCGGTTTCGGCGGCATGGCGTGCATAGTTTAGGCCGATGCAGAAAAAGTTTGGCACACGGGCAAGGCATGCGCCGATGCGCGAGGTGCCGTCGACTATTGGCAGGGTGGCCGGATCAATCGCACTTAGGCGCGCAAGGGATGGAATGGAAACCGCTTCGCCAGCAAAGTCGTCGATATGCTCAGAGAGGTCGCGAATTTGGCCGTCGCCGTCAATCAAGCCCGGTTTTTCCGCCCCTTTAGGTCCGAATCTCAAAAATTTCATTGGCGTGCCTCCCGTCACAATTGTTTTGCTAAGGAAGACCACAGATGTGGGCGGACTTAAAGAGGGCTCTGAGGTTGCTGGATGAGGCGATTTTTGGAAAGGGCCGCGTCGATGTCGGCACCAAGGGCTAGCCGTTCTTCTGGGCTTAAAAACGCACCCAGTTCGATATCGCGCTCACCTCCGGTGAGGACGAGGTAGTTTTCGGTTGTTTTGGTGGTGCGCATTTTTGTGCGGACCCAGTAGGGGTTGGCTTGCCAATGGCGCACCCGCCCACCGGGGTCGCGCCGCTCGACCGCGATGAGATCGGACCACATCCGCAGCTCTTCGCTCAGCCCCGCGCCATCGCGGTAGTTTTTTTCGATGAAGTACCAAAGCAGCGCCAATGTACCGATAAGAAAGGGGATCATGGCTAGACCCACAGATGTGCCGAGCAGGGGAATCAGTGGCACGCAAAGCATCGCGGCGGTGAAGCCAAGTACGGCGCGGAACCCTTTTCGCGGCAAAGAACGATGGGGCCAAATGCGCAAGGCAAGCAGCGGTTCTTCGTTGCGCGAAACGAAAAAGTGATCTTGGGCGGTTTGATCGGCGGGCGTCATTCTAGAAATATTAGTGCAAAACCTTTGTCGGTCTATGGACAAACTGACGCGTCGTTTAAGTCTTTCCAAATATACCTTTCCCAAAGAAAAAGCCGCGAACTCGTCGCGGCTTTCTCGAACTTTATCTGATCCCAATCAGTGGTGTGGGTTTTTATCCCACATATCCTGAGTTGGCAGGGTCTCAAACGTATGTGCCGGTGGTGGGTTTGGCAAAGTCCACTCAAGCGTATCCGCATGCTCGCCCCAGTAGGCGTTCTCGGTCACCCGCTGGCCGAAGCGGATCGTGTAAAAGACGATGAAGAAGAAGAACAGGAACGACAGGCCAGAGATGAATGCGCCAATTGATGAGACATAGTTCCAAAGCGCAAATTGGTCTGGATAGTCGATGTAGCGGCGCGGCATGCCCTGACGGCCCAAGAAGTGCTGCGGGAAAAAGGTGATATTTGCACCGATGAACATCATCCAGAAGTGCAGTTTACCCATCCATTCGGGGTACTGCCGTCCAGTCATCTTACCCATCCAGTAGTAGATACCAGCAAAGATACAGAAGACCGCACCCAAGCTCATCACGTAATGGAAGTGAGCGACCACATAATAGGTATCGTGATAAGACCGATCGATGGCCGCTTGGCTTAGAACGATCCCGGTCACACCGCCCACGGTGAAGAGGAAGAGGAAGCCGAAGGCCCATAGCATAGGCGTTTTAAAGCTGATCGAGCCGCCCCACATGGTCGCGATCCAAGAGAAGATTTTAATGCCGGTTGGCACCGCAATCACCATGGTGGCGAGCATGAAGTAGGTCTGTTGAGTGATCGACATGCCAACAGTGTACATGTGGTGCGCCCAAACGACGAAGCCCAGAACACCAATGGCGACCATCGCGTAAACCATCGGCAGATAACCAAAGATCGGTTTGCGCGAAAAGGTTGCGATGACGTGGCTGATGATACCAAAGCCCGGCAGAATGATCATGTACACTTCTGGGTGTCCAAAGAACCAAAGCAGGTGTTGGTACAGAACCGGATCACCGCCATTTGCCGCATCAAAGAAGGCTGTTCCAAAGTTACGGTCGGTCAAAAGCATCGTGATCGCGCCAGCCAGAACAGGCAGGGACAAAAGAATCAGGAAGGCTGTGACAAAGATCGACCATGCAAACAGCGGCACTTTGTGCAGCGTCATGCCCGGTGCGCGCATATTCAGGAATGTTGTGATGATATTCACCGCGCCCAAGATCGACGAGGCGCCCGACACGTGGACCGCGAAAATCGCCAAATCCATCGAGTAACCTTGCTCATTGGTCGATAGAGGCGCGTAGAGTACCCAACCAACCCCAGAGCCAAGTTGGCCGTTGCCCCCCGGAGAGACCACTGAAAGCAGCGCAAGGGTCGTTCCCGCCAGATACATCCAGTAGCTCAGGTTGTTGAGCCGCGGGAAAGCCATATCCGGCGCGCCGATCATCAGCGGCATGAAATAGTTACCAAAACCGCCAAATAGCGCCGGAATTACCACGAAAAACATCATTAAGATGCCGTGTCCCGTGATCATAACGTTCCAAAGATGCCCGTTAGGCGTACAGTCTTCAGCGGCGCGGGCAATTACCGACGCACCTTCCATACACATGTACTGAACCTCGGGGTGCATCAGTTCTAGCCGCATGTACATTGTAAAGGCGACCGAAATGAAGCCGGCCACAGCGGCCGTGATCAGGTACAAGATCCCGATATCTTTGTGATTTGTCGACATGAACCAGCGGGTGAAAAAGCCCTGCTGGTGGTCGTCATGCCCGTGCGCTGCTACGTCTGCCATTATGATCTCCTGACACGCGGTGCCGCCGCTTCGACGCGGCTCTAACTTGCTTTTAGCGTTCCTTTAAACAAAGGAGGGTTAACGCTCAATGGGCAAGATAGTCGCAATTGCTGCTTAGTCATGCTCCATTTGGTCGCAGGGGCAATTTATGGGGTGTTAAAAGGGGTTTTTTTCCCAAAAACTTGCGCAAAGGCTTGAGCGAGAGCTTGATCCAAATCACCCATAGTCACCGGCAGGCCCAAATCGACCAAAGAGGTGACCCCATAGTCGGCGATTCCACAAGGCACGATGCCATCGTAATGGCTTAGATCCGGCTCAAGATTGATCGACACGCCGTGAAAGGCGACCCATTTGCGCAGGCGCACACCGATGGCCGCGATCTTGTCCTCGGCAGGTGCGCCGCTGGGCAGGGGTGGTTTTTCAGGGCGGGTCACCCAGACACCAACACGGCCCGGTTTGATCTCGCCTTTGACGTTGAAAGACGCCAGTGCCTCAATCACCCAAGTCTCAAGCTGCTCAACATAGGCGCGCACGTCGCGGCCCCGTTTGGTCAGGTCGAGCATCACATAGGCCACGCGCTGGCCCGGCCCATGATAGGTGTATTGGCCACCGCG
>CAYLLD010000004.1:0-45519 GCA_964384315.1 uncultured Rhodobacterales bacterium
CTTAACCTTGCCGGGCGCGGCGCGGCAGCGGCGGCTTAGGCTGCCCCCCCCTCTTTCACCCCCTCAAAACCAAGAGGCGAGCGCCCGTATCATTCGGCAGTCAATTCGCGCAGTTTGTTTAGGCCTCTAGCGAAAAGTAGCCTTGAGGATGTTCCGCGCCCAGCACGCGCTCGCTCGCCTCAGCAGCCCGCCCCTCACAAAAGCTTGCCCTCGCGAAGGATTGATTGTTATGTCATTTACCATTCGCGTTATACGATCACACCGCTTAGCAACTTGGTGCCATCAAAATGAAACAGCTCGCCCCAGTTTTTACCATCGTCTATTCTCTCATGTTCGCCCTCGCCCTGAACACGCAGGCTCGCGCGGAAAATCTGGTGGTGGTTGAGCTCTTCACCTCGCAGGGCTGTTCGTCCTGCCCCCCGGCGGATAAGTTTCTGGCCGAATTGACCAAACGCGACGACGTGCTGCCCCTCGCCTTTCACGTGACCTATTGGGATCGGCTGGGCTGGACCGACACATTTGGCGATAAATCCTATACCCAGCGCCAATACGCCTATGCCAAATCCTTTGGCAAACGCTCAGTTTGGACGCCGCAATTTGTGGTGCAGGGTACGGATTTCTCGCGCAATAAATTTCGCGATATGGTCGATGATTACATTGAACGTCATGCAAAAAGCGACCCGCAGATCGCCATGACAGCGGCGGTTGACGGGGATCGGGTGGTTGTTGATCTCGCGTCGCCAGCGCGATTGGCTGAAAATGCCATCGTTCAGATCATCCATTTCACCCCCAAAACCAAAGTGGCGGTGGAGCGCGGCGAGAACGCAAATCGCACCCTGTCCTACCACAATGTCGTCACCCGGTTTTACGGTGTGGCGGATTGGGCCGGGCGCAAGCCTGCCACCTTTGAGGCTGATCTATTGGCCGAGCGGCCATTTGCCGTGGTCGTCCAAACCAAGGGCGCCGGGCCGATTTTAGCGGCTCAGGTTTTTCGGTAAGCCTCTTTTGGGCGCAGCTTTAACGCCACCGCCGATGCGCCCAAAAATACTGCTCCGGGCGCTCTAACACCCGCGAAGACAGCACATCCGTCGCCGCCTGCGTCATGCGCACGGGATCGGACGGCGCGATGGGCGCGCTGAACTCGACATCGTAATCAAACAAATTCTTGCGCCGGGTCGCAAAGGCCGGGATCAGCGGCAGGTCATAATCCAGCGCCAGTTTGGCCGCCGTGGTGGCCGTGCGGGCTGGGTGGCCCAGAAACTGCAAGTAATCAGCCTTAGAGCGGTGCTGATCATTCGCAAAAAGAACGGCTTTACCCGCCGCCAAATGCGCCAGCATTGCCGCCTTGCCCTCGCTATTCGTCGCAAAAAGCGGCTGACCCGCTTGGCGCAAATAGTGCTGCCAATTGCGGTCATAAAAGCCGTTATTATTGGGGCGAAACAAAAAGCCGCAATCACCGCCTGTTGCATGTCGCCACGCAAGGCGAATGCCCTCCCATTGCCCGAAATGCCCGGTGATAAACACCGCGCCGCGCCCTGTATCGAGCAAGGGTGCACCCGCCCCGGTGATGTTCAAATTGCCAATCCGTTCGGCAAACGCATCGATGTGCATATGCTCTGAGAGGCTTTGGCCGATGTTTCGCGCGCATTCCTCAAGCATGTAGCGGCGCCATTCGGGCGAGCGCTCGGGAAAGATAAGCTGTAAATTGCCGTCCACCCGCCTACGAAACCCCTTGAGACGGGTGAAAATTCCAGCCGCCACTGCGCGCCCCATTAAGACCCGCTTTTCATAGGACATAAACCTGCCAGTTTCGCGCAGCCCAAGATGCGCGGCATTGGCCAGAAAATCCGCGAAGGTAAAGGTTTGATGGCGATGCATCGGCTCTCAGACGCTTGGGTTAATCAAGCCCCCTTCGACACCGAATTTGCGCAAATTGCAAACCACCAAAAGGATGTGCGGCTATTCGGCCTCTGCCGGGTTCACCGCCACAAAGCGCGGCTGGCGGTCGCGCCCGGTGAGCACCAACAACAGGATCGACTTGCGCCCCGCCTTTGTCGCCCCTTCAAGCTTTTCCAAGACATCCGTAGGCGTCGCCACCTGCTTTTGCGCAACCTCAGTGATCACATCCCCCGCGCGCAGCCCCTTGCCATAAGCATCGCTATCTTCGGCAATTTTGGCGATGATAACACCAGCCACATCGGGCTCAATTTCAAACTCGTTGCGCAAATCCTCGGTCATGACACTAAGGGTCATGCCGATCATTTCCAGCTCGGCAGGCATGTCGGGTGCAAGATCAGGGGTGGCCGCTGCGGCACTAGCGGCGGTTTCTTCAAGGCGGCCAATGACAACCTTAAGCGTCACCTCCTGCCCATCACGATAGACGACAACATCGACAACCTTGCCAACATCCGTGCCACCGACGATACGCACAAGACCGCGGGTGTCCTCAATCGCCTGGCCGTCAAAGGACAAGATCACATCGCCGGTTTTGATCCCGCCATCTTTGGCCGGGCCATCTGGCACCGCTTGCACCAAAGCACCCGCAGCCTCTTCAAGGCCCAGAGCCTCAGCGACGTCTGGCTCAACGTCTTGGATTTTCACGCCCAAAAGCCCGCGCCGCGTCTCGCCATATTCCCTAAGCTGCTCAACCACCCCTGTGACCACCGTCGAGGACATGGCAAAGCCAATCCCGATAGAGCCGCCGGTGGGGCTGAGGATCGCGGGGTTCACGCCGATAACCTCGCCATCCATATTGAACAACGGCCCGCCCGAGTTACCCCGATTGATCGCCGCGTCGGTCTGGATAAAATCGTCATAAGAGGTGCGCAGCGAACGGTTGCGCGCGGAAATGATCCCGATCGAGACAGAAAACCCCTGCCCCAGCGGGTTGCCGATGGCCATCACCCAATCACCCACCCGCGCAATGTCGCTATCGCCAAAGGGCACAAATTCAAAAGGCTCATCGCGGGTCACTTTCAACAGCGCAATATCGGTTTTGGGGTCGGTACCGATCAGTTCGGCCTCAAGTTCCGAGCCATCGAAAAACTCGATGGTGATCTCGTCGGCCTTTTCGATCACATGGTTATTCGTGACGATCAGACCGTCCGCAGAGATCACAAAGCCCGAGCCCAGCGCAGAGCCACGGCGCGGCGCGGGGCCACGATCTTGGCGGTCCAAAAAGTCGTTGAAGAAATCCTCAAGCGGCGAGCCTTCGGGGACAATCGGCTGCTCGGCGGAGCCTGCCACATCGGTTTGTGTGGTGATATTGACCACCGAGGGGCTGATCCGCTCGGCCAGATCGGCGAAACTATCGGGCACGCCGCGCCCATGGGCGGCAGGGTTGGCCAGAAAAAACGCAAAAAGAACGAGCATTGGAGCAATGGGGAAGAAGCGGGCCGCCTGACGCATATTTTGTCTCCAGAAAATGGCTATACGCGGGCGCAATCGCGCGCGCGCTCGGGGTGTCTTTAACTGATATAAAACAAATATTACGAAAATTCACCTAAAGCGTGTGTGATAACGAATTTTCTTAAATGTACTCTAGGCTCCGAGCCACAAAAGCGCCACGCCCAGCGCCGCTAGCGTCAGACCGATGGTGCGGCGCATATCGTCTGACATGGCAGCGACCAGCTCAATGAGTTGGTTATAAATGTTAGGGGCCAGTGCAAGCACCAGCCCCTCAACCACAAATAAAAATCCTATACCGATCAGCAGGATGGTCATGTTTAACGCCCCCTGCAACCGGCCCAGACTAGCGACCGGTGTCGCTCTCCAGATAGTTGAAGAACTCGCTGTCCGGCGAGATCACCATGGTGGATTTGTCACCTTTGAGCGAACGCTCATAGGCTGTGAGCGAGCGGTAAAACTCAAAGAACTCAGGATCGCGGCCAAAGGCATCGGCAAAGATCGCGTTACGCTGTGCATCAGCTTCACCTCGTGTGATTTCCGCATCGCGCTGCGCCTCTGAGACGATCTCAAGCGCCGACCGATCCGCCGTGGCACGCACCCGCTGGGCCGCCTCGGCCCCGCGCGCCCGCTCATCCGCCGCCTCACGTTGCCGCTCGGCCTGCATCCGCGCGAAGGTCGCGTTCAGGTTCTGCTCGGGCAAATCCGCCCGTTTGATCCGCACATCGATGATTTCAACCCCAAGGTTGATCGCCGAGGATTTGGCATCGTCGCGAATGCGGTTCATCAGGCCCACACGATCCGCCGAGAGCACCGACCCAGAGGTCACCGAACCCAAAACTTCACGCAGGCTTGAGTTCAAAATCCGCTCTAGCCGGTTGTCAGCGCCAACCGTGCCGCCGCCCGCAACCGCCTGGCGGAACATGACCACGTCCGAAATACGCCAGCGCGCGAAAGCATCGACCACCAAACGGCGATCATCCAGCGGCGTGACCTCAAGGGGCTGGGTGTCGAGGGACAAAATCCGCCCATCGTATTTCACCACGTTTTGCACAAACGGCAGTTTGAACGAGAGGCCGGGCTCTTCTTTGACGGATTTCACCTCACCAAATTGCAAGACCAGCGCTTTTTCGCGCTCATCGACCACGAAAAGCGAGTTTAGGATCAGGGCCAGCACCAAAATGGCGCCCCCGATTAGGATACCTGTACGGCTCATTGGTTTGCTCCCCGACGCAATTCGTTAAGCGGCAGGTAAGGCACAACGCCGCCCCCGCCTGCGCCGCCACTGACGCTGTCATCAAGGATGATCTTGTTCACATCGCCCAAGACCCGCTCCATGGTTTCCAAGTAAAGCCGCTTGCGCGTGACCTCTGGGGCCTTGGCGTATTCGTCGAAAACCGCCACGAAACGGCTGGCCTCACCTTGGGCCTCATTGACGACCTGCGCACGGTACCCTTCGGCCTCTTGCAAGAGCCGCGCGCTGTCACCGCGGGCCTCGGCGAGGGCTTGGTTGGCATAGGCATCCGCCTGCTTTTCCAGTGTGTCGCGATCCTGTTCCGCCGCTTGCACGTCCAAAAAGGCGTCGATCACCTCACGGGGCGGATCGGCGCGGTCAAAGTTCAACCGGACGATATTCACGCCGCTTTGATAGCTGTTGAGCGTGGTCTGGATCAGCTCTTCGACCTCTGCGCCAATCACACCGCGATCACGGTTGAGGATCGGGGCCAAGGACGAACGCGCGATCACTTCGCGCATGGCCGATTCCGACACCGCCCGAATGGTTTCGCGCGGTTCAGCCAGATTAAACAGGAACATGGCCGGATCATCGATATTCCAGACCACCTCGAAGTCGATATCAACGATGTTCTCATCGCCGGTGAGCATCAAACCCTCATCCGCACGGCCACGACCAACCGTGGTGCGCGAGGCAGTATTGACGCCGATTTGCTCGGTGTTCTCGCGGGTCACAGGGACAATCTCGCGGGTGACGATGGGCCAAGGGGCAAAGTTCAGACCCTCGGTGCCGGTTTGCACATGCTCGCCAAAGAGCAATTCGACCGACTTTTCCGAGGTATCGACGCGGTAGAACGAGGCCAAGAGCCAAAGCGCAATCGCCACAAGGCCGATGATCACATAAAGACCGCGCCCGAGGCTGGCACCGCCGCCTCCACCGCCGCCGCTGCCGTTGCCGCCTGTGCCGCCACGACCGCCCATCAGCACTTTGAGCTGTTCTTGCCCTTTGCGCACGAGATCCTCGATCTCAGGCACGCCGCCGTTGTTGCCGCCGCCGGGGCGCTGTGGCCCGCCGCGATTACCAGAATTGCGGTCGCCGGGTCCCCAAGGGTTGCCATTGCCGCCCTTTTGGTCAGAGCCGCCCTGTTTATCAGAGCCACCCTTCGAGCCGTTGCCCCAAGGGCCGCCACCATCGTTGCTATAGGGCATAAATCGTCCTTAAGTTGTTTACGCGTGCCGATCACAGCACGCTATAATGGTTTGTACGTTAATTGTTAAGCCGTTGAGAAATTTCAAGGGCAAACCGCGCCCAAGACCAGTTTCACACAACTTCTTAAGCAATAGGTCTCACGAAATAGGCTGTCGCATGGTCACAAGTTCCTCGGCTGCCGTTGGGTGAACCGCGACGGTCGCATCGAACTGCGCTTTGGTCGCCCCCAGTTTCACTGCGATGCCAACCGCTTGGATCAACTCGCCAGAGCCGTGACCCGCGATATGCGCCCCCAGCACCTGATCCGTGGCCTTATCTACCACCAGCTTCATCAGCATTTTGGGACCACCCCCGGCAAAACTGTCCTTCATCGGGGTGAAAGACGTGCGATAGATGTCGATCTCGTGGGTCTCACGCGCCTGCGTCTCGGTCAGGCCGACGGTGCCGATTTCCGGCTGGGTAAAGACCGCCGTTGGCACGGTTTCATGATCCGCGCGCCAAGGCTTGTCGCCAAAGAGCGTGTCGGCAAAGGCATGGCCCTCGCGGATCGCCACCGGCGTCAGTTGCAGCCTGTCCGTCACATCGCCCACGGCAAAAATCGACGGCACATTGCTTTGAGACCAGCTATCAACTGCGATGGCCCCGTTTGGCTTTTGGCTCACGCCTGCGGTCTCAAGCCCCAGACCCTCAACATTGGGCACCCGCCCCGTGGCATAAAGCACCTGATCCGCCGCAAGAGTACTGCCGTCGCTCAGGGTCACTTGGCCTTTAGATATCTGCGCCACATCCGTCTTCAGATGCAGATTGATCCCGCTGGCCACCATGGCCTCGGCCACATGGGCGCGCAAATCCTCGTCAAAGCCGCGCAGGATCATATCGCCGCGATAAATCTGATGGGTCTCGACCCCAAGACCGTTGAAAATTCCCGCGAACTCCGAGGCGATATAACCGCCGCCCACAATCGCGATGCGCTTTGGCATGGTTTTCAGGTCAAAAACCTCGTTCGAGGTGATCGCCAGTTCACGCCCCGGCACATCCGGCACAAAGGGCCGCCCGCCGGTGGCAATTAGAATGTGATTGGCTTGGATTTGGGTGCCATCGGCCAGCTTGATCTCATGGGTGCCCGCAATCGTGGCGCGTTGGTCGAAAATCGTGGCCCCCGAGGCCTCAAGATTGCGCCGATAGGCGCCTTCTAGTCGGGTGATCTCAGTGGCGCGCGCCGCCGAAAGCTTGGCCCAGTCAAACACAGGATCATCGAACGACCACCCATAGCCGCGCGCCAGATCAAAGCTGTGAGAGAACTCCGAGGCATAGACCAAGAGCTTTTTGGGCACGCAGCCGCGGATCACGCAGGTGCCACCCATGCGAAACTCTTCGGCCAGCCCCACTTTCGCGCCGTGGCCCGCCGCAATGCGCGCCGCACGCACCCCGCCCGAGCCGCCACCAATGACAAACAGATCATATTTCTCAGCCATGGGAAGCTCCATTTTACGCGAATTTTATCGGCGGGGATGCGGCTGCCTTAGGCGTCAACCGACATGACCTCTTTGGCGGTGCCGTCAGCTTGGCCGAGCATCACCAGATCGGCAATATCGACAAACAGACCGCTTTCTACCACGCCGGGAATTTGGTTGAGCATCAGCGCCAATACCCGCGGCGCAGCGATCCGGCCCAGATGCAGGTCCAATATATAGTGACCCTCATCGGTAACAAAAGGCTCTGATCCGGCCATGCGCAACTCAATTTTATCGCCGCCCACATCCGCTTCGCTCAGCATGTCCTCGATAATCGCGCAGGTGGTTTCCCAACCGAAACGCACGACTTCGACGGGCAAAGGATAGGCACCCAAACGCGCCACCTGCTTGGTGTCATCGGCAATCACGATCATCTGATCAGAGGCCGTGGCCACGATTTTCTCGATCAATAGCGCGCCGCCACCGCCCTTAATCAGATTGAGCGCGGGGTCGAATTCATCCGCCCCGTCGATGGTCAGATCAAGCCAGCCCACTTCGTCCAGCGGTTTAACCGACAGCCCCAGCGAGGCGGCCAAATCGTAAGTTCTCAACGAGGTTGCCACACAGGTCAGCAAAAGCCCCTCTTCGCGTACACGCGCCGCCAGAGCCTCGATCATGATATTGGCGGTCGAGCCTGTACCCAGCCCCAAACGCATCCCGGTTTCAACCCGCCCAACCGCAAGACGCGCTGCCGCGAGCTTGCCGTTTTCGATTTTAGTATTTGCACTCACAGACATCGGTAATCCTAGCCGAACAGTGTTGTGCGCAGGTCTTACTCTGCGGACACAAAGTTGTGAAACGATTTTCGGGATAATGGACCTGAATAGCGAAAACTTGATCGCTTTGGCCACCTGCGGGGCCAAACCTCGGTCCGTTTGGTAATATTTCGCATCGGAGCGTCGCAACTGGAGGGTCTGGCTGCATGTTGCTACTCTATCCATAGCTGCATGTTTCTAAGTGTCTTCGAGATTTTTAAGATCGGGATCGGCCCGTCTTCTAGTCACACCATGGGCCCCATGGTGGCCGCAGCGCGGTTTTTGGAGATGATCAAAACTGGCGCAGATCGCATCCCCGGCTCTGGCATCCCCACGCATCTTCAAGTCTCGCTCCATGGCTCGCTCGCGTTTACTGGCAAGGGCCATGCGACGGATCGGGCTGTGAGTTTGGGGCTGGCGGGATTTACGCCCGAAGATTTTGACCCACACGCCGCCGAGACCGCCTTGGCACATATCGTGGAGGCCGGAGAAATTCAGCCGCCCGCGCAAGGCCCCTTTAAATTCAACCCCACCAAAGACGTGATCTTTGATTACGACAAAGCGCTGCCGCAACATGCCAATGGCATGGTTTTTTCCGCCTTTGATGCGCAGGGCGCAGCGGCGTTTATCCAACGCTATTTTTCGGTAGGGGGCGGGTTCGTTTTGACCGAAGCCGAACTGGCTGCGCAAACCAAAAGCGTCCCCCTGCCCGATGTGCCCTACCCGTTTCGCACGGCGCGCAGGATGCTGGAAATGGCGGCGGATAGTGAGATGAGCATTGCGGCGATGAAACGCGCAAATGAGCTGTGTTTTCGCAGCCAATCCCAGCTTGATGATGGGCTGATGCGGATTTGGGACGTCATGAACAACGCGATTGACGAAGGAATGGCCCAAGGCGGTATCCTTCCAGGCGGTCTAAACACCCGCCGCCGCGCCAGAAATATTCACGCGGCGCTTATGGCCGAGCGTGGGCAAAATCTATCCGCGCCTCATGTCATCAACGACTGGATTTCGATGTATGCCATGGCGGTGAACGAGGAAAATGCCAATGGTGGGCGGATCGTCACTGCGCCAACCAATGGGGCGGCGGGGGTGATCCCCGCCACACTGCGGTATTATCTTGATCACGTGCCTGAGGCGCAAAGCACAAAAATCCCTGAGTTCTTGCTCACGGCGGCGGCCATTGGCGGCATCGTGAAATGGAACGCGTCGATTTCAGGCGCAGAAGTTGGCTGCCAAGGCGAGGTGGGCAGCGCTGCGGCCATGGCGGCGGCGGGGCTTTGCGCCGTGCTCGGCGGCACGCCCGGACAGGTTGAAAACGCCGCTGAAATTGCCCTTGAACATCATCTGGGGATGACCTGCGATCCTATCAAAGGTCTGGTGCAAGCCCCGTGCATCGAACGCAACGGCCTTGGGGCGATCAAAGCGGTGGCAGCGGCCTCGCTGGCCCTGCGCGGCGACGGGCAGCATCTGGTCTCGCTCGACGCTTGTATCGAAACCATGCGTCAAACCGGGCGCGACATGATGGATAAGTATAAAGAGACCTCTACAGGGGGGCTGGCGGTGAACTATACTGAATGTTGAGCGCAAGGACCGCCGCGCTCAAAAACCGCTTTGGCAAGATCACCAGCATGTTGCGTGCATCGAAGCTGGCGGTGATCTCCTGGGATGCCGCCTCGTTCGAAGTGCCGATTTGCCCGCCGGGGCGGAACTGCAAGCCTTTGATCGGCCATTTCAGACCCGTAGAGCTAAGCCCGGTTACAGGCCCAAGGGGAAAGAACGACACCCGCGCCCCCGGTTCCAGATCAAGGGCGAGGGTCAAAGGTGCCAAAAACACCAAATCTTCGGGGCCGATTAAGATCACCGCGCGGGCGGGATAAGCCGCCAAGGCGCTTAGCGCTGCCAGTTCGTGATCGAGCCGCCCACCCAGAAACCCTAGGCCGATAATCAGATCAGCGGAGAGGGTGTAGAGACACTTCTCAAAGTCGGTGCTGTCCTGCTCGGGTAGATGGGTGATCTTGGTGCCTGTGGCCTGCCAATGGGAGGAATCGCCTAGCGAATCCATATCGCCGATGATCCGGTCGAGCGCCAAATTCGCAGTTTTGGCGTGCTGCGCCCCCCCATCCGCCGCCACAAGACACGGCGCAATCGCCCGTGCTGCAAAAAGGTCAGCAAAGTTAAGCGGCCCACCGCCTAAAAGCGTAACGAGAGGCTCGACGTGCGCGTCTGGATCAAGCATAATCAACCCCACTTGAGACATGTGCACCTTGGGGTCAAGGGACGGCGGCAGGTTGATGCCGCGGGGAGACGGAGCGAAACACGATGGATCACAATAAGAAAATGTCAGTTTCATTCGGCGCTTTTTCCTGCGTTCTCGAAGGCTATGACGACCCGGTGCCCGTGATGCAAAAGCTGGTGGACTATTTTCAAGAGCAAGCGGCGCAAAACCCCGAGTTTGCAGCGACCCATTTGAACGTAGAGCCGCAGGCCAGCGATGCGTCTGTTTTGGCCTCCACTGCTGAAGCAATGACTGAAACAACGAGTGAAACAACGACTGGGGCCACAGCGGGGGCTACAGCCAAGACTGCGGCAGCAATCGCTGCGACGACAGCAGCTGCGAGTGTTGCGGCCACGACCCTTGGTGCGGGCCTTGGTGCGGGCCTTGGTGCGCGCGACGAGATTGACGCGGCGGCCCATCTTGCGGCGGCGGATGATCTTGCTGCCATGGATGAGGACACGAACGGCCCCGAGGCAGATTTAGACGAAGTTCTCTCGCACGAAGCCTCTGCCGCGCGCGCGGCTGTAGAAGCTGACGGGCTACACGAAGCGGCTGCGCCCTTTGACATGACCCAAGTTGCCGCCATTGATGAGGCATCAGCGCCGAAGCTAGATCAAGATGTATCGAAGGCTGATCTTGCCTCTGAGATTTTTGCCCGCGACGATGTCCCAAGCGATCGGATCATCCCTGACGATTTTGGCTCTGAAGATGTTGGCACCGAGGATGTTGTGAATACTCAGGTGGAGGTTGAAGCCCGTACTGAGGTCAACCCAAGTGCAGAGGTTGACGACGACGAAGCCGCGCTTGATTTGGCTTTGGCTGGCGCACCTGTACCGTCAACTTTAAATGATGCTATTTCGGACGACCTTGCAGATCACCCTGCAGATGAAGTTGCAGCCGATGATTTGACTGAGCCTTCGGCTTTGAAGAACGGCCAAAGCACAGCAGCCAGTTTGATGGCGGCGAAAGCGGCTTCTTTGGCCCAGAAACTGGCCCAGCCCATCACCCAGCGCCCCATGCCTTCTGCTGCGCAGTTCGAACAAGAGCCGCCCCTTTCGCCCGAGACGCCGCTGGTTGCAAATCGGCCTGAGCCAGAGCCCCTACCTGAGCCCGCGCCGACGATTGTGCCAGACCCTGAGCTTGCCGCAGAGCCGATCGAGCCGCTCAAATGGAACGACGTTGAGGCGCACGAGCCTGAAGTGGCTATCGAGCCTGCCCCCGAACCTACCTTCGAAGCAGAGCCGTACCGCAGGGCGCCGACATTTAAGGCTGAGCCAGAGGTGATGCGGGATACCCTCAAAGAGGTCATGCCAGAGCCAGTTGCCGCGTCCCTTGTCGAAGCGCCGGACGAGATTTTCGCTGAAACGTCTTTTGAAGCCTCCGTTGCGCTAGACGCTGCGCCAGAGGTTGCGCCAGATTTAGAGACGTCGGTGGAGCCTACCCCCGTGCCTGAGACGCCGACCTTCGAAACGACACCGGAGTTTGCGCCAAAGTTCACACCAGAATTCACCCCCGAACCGGCGCAAATCACAGCTGAAATAGAGACTGACATTGAAGTCGGTATTGAAGCGCTAGATGATGCAGCCAGCACGGCATCAGAGGCACTTCCTGATCTGTCGGCCCATAGCAATCCATCCATTGGGCTGGACCCAAAGACCGATAACAATTCGATCCTGAGCCTCTCGAACGCAGAACAGATTGCCTCAACCGGCAACGCCTTCAAACTAGGGTTTGGCGGGGCCATTGGCCTTGATGCGTCAAGCACAGACCGGGTGCGCACCAGCGGCACCGAAACCGATGACATCATCGTTAAAGGCGTCAAGAAAGGCGTATTCAACGAAGATGGTGTCAGGTTTGCCTTTGATGAAGAGACCCCGGCTGACACGCCTAGCTTTGAAGAGACGAATGATGTCGCGGGCGGAAATACGGGGCCAGTGTTGCAACTGGTTGAGCCCCCCGAAGAGACGCCAGAGCCCGCCCCAATTCTGAGCGCACCCAGCAAGCCCAAAGACATGCGCGAGTTTGCGCAATTTGCCAAAGCAGAGAATTTGGACGACTTGCTTGAGGCATCAGCAGCCTTTGTTACGATTGTCGACGGTCAGCGCACATTTAGCCGTAAGGATCTGATGGATGCTATGGACGAGCTGCCGCAAAGTGCCGGTTTCTCTCCCGAGGCACGGATCCGCGCCTTTAGCTCAATGGTCAACGGTGGGCGCATCGAGCGCGAGCCGAACGGGCAATACGCCTTGTCGATCGAGGCACGGGAATATTACCGTCGCGCGGTTGGTAACTAAGTTTGACCAATAGCGCGGCGCTGTGACGCTGTTGCCCTGCGCAATTTGCGGCTTACATATAGGCCATGACCCGCGAAACCAAAGTTCTCTACAATAAATCCTGCCCGGTCTGCCGGTTTGAGATCCATCACTATCGTGATTACGCCCAGGATCACGATTTGCCGATCCGGTTTGATGATCTGAACGAGACGGATATGGCCGCTTGGGGGCTGACCCGCGATCAGGCGGCGCGGCGGCTCTACGTGGCCAAAGATGGCGCGCTTTTAAGCGGTATTCCTGCGTTTTTGGTGCTTTGGGCAGATATGCCGCGTTACCGCTGGCTTGGGCGGGTCGTCGGGCTACCTGGTTTGCGTCAACTGGCGAGCCTTGCTTATGACCACGCCCTGGCCCCGGTCATTTATCGCTGGCATCTCAGACGATTGGCGCGGTCCGCGCGATAACTTGGACCAAGCAAAATCGCCGCCTCTCATAACTTTAGGTTATGAACCCACTAAAATTCTTGGGTGAACTGAACGCCGCATTCCAACACATCGTAGTCGTAGAACGATATGTTCGAGCGGTTGGCCTGCGCGAGGCAATTCAACCGCGGGGAAAAGCCGCGAAACACCAGTTTGCTATTCAAAATCGAACCGCGCAGGGCCAAAAAATTATCCTCACGCTTGGGCGCGCCAGCGGTGAAAATGGCGTCATATTTGCGAAGGCCACCCTCTAAGCCGACATAGGTCGACCACCCGTTGGACCAAACATTGGCCGCCCCAATTCCAAGACCGATGCTATGAAAGCGATCCTTTTCAGCAGAGGGTTGCCCCCGACCCAGATTGCCGGTGACGAAGGTCGCCAATTTTGGCGAAATCTGCCGCCGCCACGCCATATCAAAGCCCATCGTCGGCCCGGATAGCGTCTCGGAGCTGTCGTAATTGCTATAAGTAAGCGTGGCCCCAGAGGTCAGAATATTCGGCCCCGAAATTGCGCGTTTTGTCTGCCCGCGCAAATTGTAGCTCGTTAGATCAGAGCTAAGCTCACGCTCGAGCCGGGACACCGAAACGCTGAGCGTATTCTCAGCCGTGGGTTCGGTGATGATGTAAGAAGCCGAGAGATTGGCCCGCGTTGTGTTGAAAATACTATCGGAGAAAAACGTCTTTTGCGCACTGCCACGCAGGTTGACGACTTCGTTTTGACCAACCGCAATTTTGTAAAACCCATTCGCCCCAGCAGTGATGCCAAGCCCTGATTTTTCTTGGCCGCTTTCATCAATTGTTCCCACGCCAAGGTTGCTGGTGAAGGTCGTGTTCAGCGAGCCCCGGTTGATGTTTGTCGAGGGTGTAAGCGTCAGGATTGTCGAAATACCCGAAGGCTCTTCTTGGCGGATGCGGGCAATGGTTCGCGAGTAGAATTCACGGGCTTGGGGGCGCGGGTCAATCTCGCGCAGCCGCTCAAAATGAAACCGCGCACCTGAAAAATCGCCCATGCGCAGCAAAAGCTCCGCCAAAGCTTGACGCACCGGGATTAGACCCGGCGCCTCTGAAAGCATGGCGCGATAGGCACCAGCGGCCTTATCAAACTGGCCTTTGAATAGGTAGATTTGCGCCTCAAGAAACAGCCGATCAATGGGCGCATGGGGCAAAGCCTGCAAAGCGGCGCGCGCCTCGTCGTGTTTGCCTTCGCCCACCAACTGCAAGATATTTTCGGGCGCGCCTTGCGCCGCGGCTACCCCCGGAATTGAGATCATAATGCAGGTAAAAGCCGCCCGGAGGAGATGATTAATTTTGGTCAGGGTCATCCTTGCCCACTCCTAAAAATACAAACTTAAATGGGATGGCCCATAAAATACCTAAAACAAGGTAGACCATTAGTTCTATAAATATGCTTGGTCTGTCAAACAAATCGATGATGAAAACCGCAGCCGCGATGTAAAGTGGCAGTCCGACCAAAAGTAGAACCACCGACCAACGCCGCCGCGATTTATAAGATAATGCCATCAGTCTTGGAACGGGTCGGTGACAAGGATGGTGTCATCGCGTTCAGGCGAGGTCGACACAAGGGCAACTTGCGCGCCGATCAGCTCTTCGATGCGCCGGACATATTTGATCGCCGCCGCAGGCAGATCGGCCCAAGAGCGCGCGCCAGCGGTGCTTTCGTGCCAGCCGGGCATGGTTTCATAAACCGGCTCGACCCGCGCCTGCAACGCCGCCGCGATGGGCAAATGATCGATAACCTCGCCGTCGAGGCGGTAACCGGTGCAGATTTTCAGCTCGTCAAACCCGTCGAGCACATCCAGCTTGGTCAGGGCGATCCCGTGAACCCCAGAGGTCGCACAGGTCTGGCGCACCAGCACCGCATCGAACCAGCCACAACGCCGCTTGCGCCCAGTGGTCGTGCCAAATTCATGACCGCGCTCGCCCAAACGCTGGCCGTTTTCATCGTCCAGCTCCGTGGGAAACGGGCCTTCGCCGACACGGGTCGTATAGGCTTTGACGATCCCCAAAACAAAATTCACCGCGCCGGGGCCAACCCCTGTGCCCGTGGCCGCCTGCCCCGCAATCACATTCGAGGAGGTGACAAAGGGATAAGTGCCAAAATCGATATCCAAAAGAGCGCCCTGCGCGCCTTCGAAAAGGATGCGCTTGCCCGCTTTGCGCTTCTCGTCGAGCACCTTCCAAACGGGGCCCGCGTATTGCAAAATTTTGGGCGCGATTTCCTTGAGCGCGTCAATCAGCGCCTCGCCGTCGATGGCGGTCAGCCCCAAACCACTGCGCAGCGCGTTGTGATGGGTGAGCGCGCGGTTGACCCGCAGGGCCAGCGTTTCATCATCGCCCAAATCCGCTACGCGAATGGCGCGCCGCCCGACTTTATCTTCATAGGCGGGGCCGATACCGCGCCCCGTCGTGCCGATTTTCGCGATCGAGTTCTGGCTCTCGCGCGCACGATCCAGCTCACCATGAAAGGGCAGGATCAGCGGCGTGTTCTCGGCGACCATCAAGGTTTCGGGGGTGATCTCGACGCCTTGGGCGCGGATCGTTTCGATCTCGGACAGCAGATGCCACGGATCAAGCACGACGCCATTGCCGATCACCGAGAGCTTACCGCCGCGCACAACCCCCGAGGGCAGCGCGTGCAGCTTGTAAACTTCGCCATCGATCACAAGGGTATGGCCCGCGTTGTGACCGCCCTGAAACCGAGCCACCACATCTGCGCGCTCGGACAGCCAGTCCACCAGCTTACCTTTGCCTTCGTCACCCCATTGAGTGCCGATCACGACCACATTCGCCATTTGACTGCTCGTTTGTCTTTGATTCCAACACGGGCTTATAGGGCGGTCCACGCCTCATTGTAAACTTGATGACGCCGCTCGGAGGCGTAAAAGCGCCCCTATGAACTATGATGCAATTATTCTGGGCGCGGGCGGCGCGGGGCTGATGGCGGCGGCAACGGCGGCGCAGCTTGGGGCGCGGGTGCTGGTGCTCGATCACGCCGACAAAGCGGGTAAGAAAATCCTGATCTCCGGCGGGGGGCGCTGCAATTTCACGAATATGGGTGTCGAGCCTGCCTGTTTCATCTCGCAGAACCCCCATTTTCATAAATCAGCACTGGCGGGCTACACCCAGTGGGACTTTCTCGATCTGGTGACCCAGCACAAGATTGCTTGGCATGAAAAGACGCTAGGGCAGTTGTTTTGCGATGGGTCGGCGCGGCAGATTGTGGCGATGTTGCTGGATGAATGCGCCAAAGGGGCGGTTCAGATCAAATTGGGCGCGCCGATTGGGGCAATCTCCCATCGAGACGGTATTTTCGAGGTCGCCGGGGCGCAAGCGCCGCATTTGGTTGTGGCAACCGGCGGGCCGTCGATCCCGAAAATGGGCGCAACGGGGATTGCTTATGATATCGCTGCGCAGTTTGGCTTGGACCTTGTCACCCCTGAACCTGCCCTCGTGCCCTTTACCTTGGGGGCCGGTGACGAAGCGCTGAAGGCGATTTCCGGTGTGGCAACGCCCGGCAGCGCGCGCACAGGGAAAACAAGTTTCGAAGAGGCCATCCTCTTTACCCACCGCGGGGTTTCGGGCCCCGCAATTTTGCAAATTTCATCTTATTGGCAGGCCGGGGCATCGATTGATCTGACGCTGCTGCCTCAGGCCCATGCCGCGCTGCGCCAAACCAAAACCGAGATGCCGCGCGCGCATCTAAAGGCGGCGCTTGCAGCGCATTTGCCCAAGCGGTTGGCCGAGGTTTTGGCACCGGGTTTTGACGTCAAAGAGGAAATGGCGAATGTGCCCGATGCCACGCTTGATCGGGTTGCCGATGCGCTCACGACGTTCACCCTGACCCCCACGGGCACCGAGGGCTATGCCAAAGCCGAGGTGACAAAAGGCGGGATCGACACCGCAGGGCTGTCATCGAAAACCATGGAAGCGCGCGATATTTCGGGTCTCTATTTTATCGGAGAAGCGGTGGATGTGACCGGCTGGCTGGGGGGGTATAATTTCCAGTGGGCTTGGTCATCCGGGGTTGCCGCCGGGCGCGCGATTGGCGCCCGGTTGCAGGTATAAATAGCGCTTAAAACTCAAGCGCGTGAATTGCGGTGATTTGGCCCAAAGCGCCGATCTCTTTGAGAGTTTCATCGCTGACCTTTTGGTCAACCCCCAAAAAGGTAATCGCCTCGCCGCCCTTTTCAGACCGACCCATCGCAAAGGTCGCGATATTCACACCAAGATCGCCCAGCTTGCTGCCCAAAGCGCCGACAAACCCCGGCACGTCTTTGTTGGTGGAATAGAGCATGAAGGGCTGCGGTTCAGCCTCAAGGTTGATGCCCTTGATCTGAATAAACCGTGGCCGCCCATCGGAGTAAATCGTTCCCGCAACCGAACGTGTCTGCTCTTCGGTGGTCACAACAAGCCGGATGTATGAGCCGAAAGCGCCTTGCGCATCCTTGCGTGTCTCCGAGATGCTGATGCCGCGATCACGGGCCACAACCGGCGCCGAGACCATATTCACGCCGCCCTCGCCCACAAGCGGGCGCATCAGCGCGGCGGTCAAAGCCGAGACCAGCGGCACAGTGTTCAGATCACCAACCTCGCCAACAAACTGGATCTCGATTTCCTTGATCGCCGCCTGCGTGACCTGTCCGGCAAAACCGCCCAGCACCTCTGCCAGACCGATCCACGGCTTGAGACGCGGCGCCTCTTCGGCGGTGACCGATGGCGCATTGATCGCATTGGAAATCGCACCCTTGGTCAGATAGGCCGACATTTGTTCAGCAACTTGCAAGGCCACATTTTCCTGCGCCTCAGAGGTCGCCGCGCCCAAATGCGGGGTGCAGACAACATTTGGCAAATCGAAAAGCGGGTTCTCGTGGGCAGGCTCGATGTCGAACACGTCAAAGCCCGCGCCAGCCAGATGGCCCGACTTCAACGCATCGGCTACAGCCGCCTCGTCAACGAGACCACCGCGCGCCGCGTTGATCAGCCGCGCGCCCGGTTTCATCTTGGCAATCATCTTGGCATCGAGCAGATTGGCGGTTTTCTCGGTCTTGGGCAGGTGCAGCGTGACAAAATCAGCTTGGGCCAGCATCTCACCAAGATCATCGAATTTCTCAACGCCCATTTTCTGCGCTCGTTCCGCCGACAGAAACGGATCGTAAGAAATCACTTTCATCTTCAAGCCCAAGGCTCGGCTGGCCACGATCGAGCCGATGTTACCGGCACCAATCAGACCCAAGGTTTTGCCGGTGATCTCGGTGCCCATGAACTTGGACTTTTCCCATTTACCAGCTTTGGTCGAGGCGCTGGCCTCAGGCAGTTGCCGCGCCACCGCCATCATCAGCGCAATCGCGTGTTCAGCGGTGGTGATTGAGTTGCCAAAAGGCGTGTTCATCACAACGATGCCACGTTGCGTGGCTGCAGGAATATCGACATTATCCACGCCAATACCAGCGCGGCCGATGACCTTAAGGTTATCCGCTTTGGCAATCAGATCAGCGGTTGCTTTGGTGGCTGACCGGATAGCTAGACCGTCATAATTGCCGATGATCTCGGCCAGTTTTTCGGGGTCTTTTCCAAGACCGGGCTGAAAGTCGACCTCGACGCCATTGTCTTTGAAAATTTGCACAGCATCTTCGGCGAGCTTGTCAGAAATAAGCACTTTGGGCATGGTTTGCTCCTATGGCTGGGGCCGCATTGCGTCACCCCAGTTAATTAACTTGTGAAGTTTATGCGGTCGCTAGTTCGGCTTTGGTCGCGTGAAACGCCCAATCAAGCCAATGAGTTAGCGCCTCTACATCTGCGGTTTCGACGGTAGCACCGCACCAAACCCGCAGACCCGGAGGGGCATCGCGATAGCCGCCAATGTCAAAGGCCGCGCCTTCTGCATCAAGCTTGTTTGTAAGCGATTTTACAAAGGCTCTTTGCGCATCCGCATCAAGGGCGGCGATCTGCGCGTCCACCACTTTTAGACAAACAGAGGTGTTCGAGCGATGCGCAGGTTCAGCGACAAGGTTCTCAATCCAAGGGGTGGCATCAACCCAAGTCTGCAGCGCCGCCGCGTTGGCATCGGCGCGGGCCATGGTCGCACGCGCGCCGCCAAGACCAGCCATCCAATCAAGCGCATCCTCAGCGTCCGCCACTGCAAGCATTGATGGCGTATTGATCGTGGCGCCAGTGAAAATACCGTCGATTAGTTTGCCGCCTTTGGTCATGCGGAAAATTTTCGGCAGAGGACGTGGCGCCTCATAGGTTTCAAGCCGCTCAACCGCCCGAGGGCTAAGAATGATCACGCCATGCGCGCCTTCTCCACCCATTGCTTTTTGCCAGCTGAAGGTGGTTACATCGAGCTTGGCCCAATCTAGCGGCTGCGCAAAGGCTGCAGATGTCGCGTCGCAAATCGTCAGACCGCTGCGATCATCGGCGATCCAGTCGGCATTTGGCACGCGCGCGCCAGAGGTCGTCCCGTTCCACGTAAAGACGACATCCGCATCAGCGCGCAAATCGCTCAGGTCAGGTAATTCGCCATAGGGCGCTTCAAGCACGCGGCAATCGTCCAGACCAAGCTGCTTGGTGGCATCTGTCGCCCAGCCTTTGCCGAAACTTTCCCAAACGAGAATATCAACGGGACGTGCGCCCAGCATCGACCACATGGCCATTTCGACCGCACCTGTATCGGATGCGGGTACGATCCCAACCTTATAGTCGGAAGGTACGCCAAGCGTCGCAGCCATTTTGTCGATCACGGCTTTGATCTGTGCTTTGGGCTCTTTGGCGCGGTGCGACCGGCCTAAATGAGCGCGCGCAGCAATATCTGAAAGATCATAGCCGGGACGTTTTGGGCAAGGCCCAGATGAGAAATAGGGTCGCGCAGGGGTAGCCTGCGGCTTTTCGGGGAGTCTCATAGACGGCTCCATCGTCGGGGCGAGTTTCCTGAGCCCGCCACCGTTCGCCCTAGCCAAGCGACGCGCCCACGAACCGCTTAATATGCCCACGGCCTTCAAATCAACTAAATGATTGTTACAATTTTAGAAGATGCACAGGGCGATGTTGTTGATCAACACCGCCCGCATGGCTCAATATCGGTAAAATGGCTTTTCAATTTCAAGCGCCGCGTCACGTGGATCCAATCCGATATCCGACAAATGATGTTTGGACAAACGCGCCAAATCGCACCTAGAGCGATGATTTTGCCGCCAAATTGCGTATCGCGCCGCCAAATCAATCAAAAGACGGCTCGGAACCGGCAGGTTATTTGCGGCATCAAGACCCATAAGGGTGTGTGCCATGGATTTTGCGGACATTTGAACCTCCTTCCCGCAATTTGTATCGATAAAATTTCGATACAATCAGTATTGGATGAAATATGTGCTACAAAATCGCCACCAACTTTGATACAAAAAACTTGTCATGGATACAAAATCGATTCTAACGCTACAAACCAGAGCGGGCCCAAAATATCGGCGTCTTTTTGATGCAATCGAAAGCGCGGTGCGGATTGGCATGCTCAAACCCGGGGCCAAACTTCCCCCTGTTCGCGAGCTTGCGTACCAATTGGGGATCACGCCTGGCACCGTCGCGCGGGCTTATCAGTTGGCGACCGAAGAGGGTTTGCTGGAGGCGACGGTTGGTAAGGGCACCTTTGTGCGCGGCCCCAAACGAGCCCTTGAAGAAATCCCCGCGAATTTCGTTGCCTCAGCCCCGGAAAGCGGCGGCATCAACTTTCGCAATGGTCACACGCCTGATCTTGGGCAATCAGCTATGATTGCCGAGTTGACGAAGAAAATTCTAACCGACACGCCGATTGATTTTGCCCAATATGTCCGCGATAGCGCGATTAAACCGTGCCGTGATCTGGCGACTGAATGGCTCCGTGCGCAGGGCGTCGACACGCAGCCTAGCGATGTTGTGCTAACCCATGGGGCTCATAATGCAGTGGTTATTGCGATGAGCGCAATTTTGCATGGCCGTGATCCGGTCGTGGCGACTAGCAATCTGGTCTACCCCGGTTTTCGCCAATCTGCGCGTATATCCCGCGCCCGGCTGATCGGCGTGGAGAGCGATAATGAAGGGCTAATTCCCGAAGCACTTGAGCAGGCTTGTCACAGGGACAGACCTCAGGCGCTTTTGATCTCTTCAAACGTGCATAACCCAACTTGTGTACATACGCCGGTTGCGCGGCGCGAAGCCATTGCCGAGCTGGCCCGCCGGTTTGATTTTCACATTATCGAGGATGACGTTTACGGCGTCCTGACGGTTGAACGTGGGCCGGGGTTTGACCAATTCTGTCCCGAGCGGACGTGGCACGCGACGGCATTATCAAAATGTTTCGCAGCAGGGCTACGGGTTGGCTTTTTGGCCTGTCCTCCGGGAATGGGTCAAACCGGGCTGCGAATTATGCAAGGGATTAGCCTGTCTATTTCCATGCTGTTGACGCGGCTTGTCGAGATTTTGTTTCGCGAGGGGATTGCGGAGGATTATGCCCATCGGATCCGCGCGGAAAATACGGCGCGTCTGGAAGTTGCCCGCTCGATGCTCTCCGATTGGGACATGAATTCTCGTTTGGGTGTGAATTACGTGTGGATGCGCAAGCCCGCTGCATGGAGCGCCCCCGCCTTTAGCGCAGCCTGCGCGGCTCATGACATTCAGGTGGCGACCGGGGACGGTTTTGTTCTGCCAGATGTTGCGCCGCCCAACGCGGTTCGGCTCACGCTATCGGGCGCGCCAAATCTTGATGTGCTGCAGCACGGGCTTAGTACGATCAACTCGATCCTGCACAACCCGCCTCGGCGATTGCTCACATGATGGGTCAAGGCGGTGTTGTAAACTGGCTTTTGATGGCCTTTCTTGGGGTGATTTGGGGTGGCTCGTTTTTGGGTGTGGCCGTCGCCCTTGAGGGATACGGGCCGCTCACAACCGCCGCCTCACGGATTGCGCTTGGCGCAATTTTACTGTGCGGCATCGCCCTGATTTCCGGTGTCGGGTTGCCACCGCTGCGTGGTCCCAACGCGCGGCGAATTTGGCTGCATTGTATCGGCTTTGCGATTTTCACCAATGCCCTGCCCTTTGCGCTGCTAAGCTGGGGCCAGCAGTTCGTGACCTCTGGGTTTGCTGGGATCACAATGGCAGTGGTCCCGCTGTTTTTACTGCCGATGGCTTGGGCGATTTTGCATGAGCCTATGGGGCCGCGTAAAATAATAGGCTTTTTGATGGGCTTTTTGGGGGTGGTCGTGCTTGTCGGCCCCAATACACTGGGCGGTTTCGGCTCTAACGTCGAGAACTTGGCGCGGCTTGCCTGCGTTGCCGCCTCGCTTTGCTATGCCACTGGCTCAATTATTACCCGCACTGCGCCCAGCGTGCCGCTTATCAGTTATGCAGCGGCGGGGCTGATGATTGGTGCGATAATCATGGTGCCTGCGGCGATTTTCATTGAGGGGGTGCCCGTTTTTGCGGGCTGGCGTCCGGTGACCGGGCTCTTGTTTCTAGGCGTCTTTCCCACCGCTCTTGCAACTGTGATTTTGGTGCGGGTGATTACCAACGCCGGACCAACGTTTTTGTCCCTCGTAAATTACCAAGTGCCAATTTGGGCGGTGATCAACGGCATGGTGTTTCTTGGTGAAGACCTACCTGCAAGCTTTCTCAGCGCGCTTGTTCTTATTCTATCTGGATTGGCTCTTAGCCAATTTCGCTGGCCAATGCGCCCGCCAAGGTAAACGCCTGCCGGGTCTCTTTTACATCGTGTACACGGGTGATTTGTACACCCTGTCCAAACCCGCAAAGCGCGGCGGCGATAGAGCCCGCCATACGGTCTTTGGGCGCATCGGCATCGGCCAATTTGCCGATAAAACTCTTGCGCGAGGCCCCCAAAAGCACCGCGACCCCAAGCCCGTGGAACATCGAAATATTCCGGATCAACGCGAGGTTTTGCTGCACGGTTTTGCCAAAGCCAATTCCCGGATCAACGATGATGTTTTGGCGTTTGATACCACCCGAAACGACGGCCTCAATGCGATCCTCTAGGTAGTCGTAAACGTCCAAGACCACATTGTCGTAGCTGGTTTTTGATTGCATGTCTTGAGGTGTCGCCGAGGCATGCATCAGACAAACCGCAACCTGAGTTTTGGCCGCAACGTCGAGGCTTGCCGGATCAAAGGTTAGTGCCGAGACATCGTTGAAAATGCTGGCGCCTGCTAAAATTGCTTTCTGCGCCACAGCAGCCTTGCGGGTATCGATGGATATTGGGCTGGCAAACCTGTTGTTTTTCAACGCTTTAATGACAGGCTCGGTTCGCGTCCGCTCTTCGTCGGCCGCGACAAAATCAGCGTTTGGGCGCGTGCTTTCGCCGCCAATATCGATGATATCTGCCCCATCAGCTTGAAGCTTTTGGGCGTGATCTATGGCAGTGTTTCTATCAAAACTCTCGCCACCATCCGAAAAGCTGTCTGGCGTTGCATTCACGATACCCATAATACGCGGCTGCGTTAGATCTAGCCCGCAAATCGGGGCGCGGGCTTTGGTTAAACTATGTTGCATCTCAAGTGGAAGGCTTGCCAGTTCGACCGTCTGGGACGCCGCGTGGCGTGAGATTTTCTCTACCCACGTGAACCGCGCTGAGGTCCCTGCTAATTCATGTACACCATCAGGCTGCGGCATAGGCCGCCAATAGGGTTTGGACACGGGTGTAAATCTCTGTGATTGGCGTTTGTACAGCTTGTCAAAGCGACTTTCGAAAGTAAGTCACTGTCTCAGTTGCTTCAAACCCGAAACGCTCGTGAACCTCAAGGCCTTGGGAGTTTTCTTGCAAAACATCCGAGCCTATTTCGCTGTAGCCGTGCGCCTTTACGAAGTCTTCCACGTAATCAAGCAAAGCGCGGGCAACCCCTGCCTTTCGATAACGAGGATCACACCAAATTGCCTCTAGGAATGGCACAGGATGCGAGCGGCAACCATTTGCAAAGGGGCGGATGGAAACTTCGGCAAAGCCCAAGGTTTGCACGCCCTCTTGCACGCAAAACCCCCAACGATCAGAGCTACGCAAAATCCGCGAAATCTCGGCATTGAGCCCATCAATGTGGTCGTCTGGATAGATTTCTCGGTACATCCTAGCCCAAGTGCTGCGATCAGTTTCGGTCATTTCTCGGATGGAAAATTGCTCAGACATCAGCATTTCACACCTGCCAGCGCTGCAGGGTCGTCTAAGCTCACCGCTTGGACGTAATCAGCATCAGCAAGCCCATTGTCCTCACCCAAAATTACCAAACTGCGTGCCCCGATTTCTTTGGCGAACCAAAGGGCCAACCGCCGTGGTCCCCCTGCGCCGCTTTCGGGTTTGGACAGACTGTCCAAAACAATCTTGGACGGTGCCCAGACGCTCATTTCCCCGACACGGGCGGCATGCTCTAATTCAGTGCGGGTCTCCACAACCACGCAGCGCGGATCAAGCCCCGCAAGCACCCATGCGTTTTGCTCAACCGACAATAGCCGCAAGCGCCGCGCCACCATTGGATTATTCGAAATCAGATGGCCCGCACCTGTTTCATGATCTGCCCCCGGCAGCATCTCAAGTGCGATAACCGCAGGCGCATCAAGGGCATCAATCGCATCAAGCCAAGGCCCGATGCAGCCCGCATCCACTAGTTTATTGGGAATAAAAACAACGACTTGCTGGCGCTCTTCTTCGTTTGAAAACGGGGGATCCTCAATCGCGGCGATCGTTTTTTCGTTTAAATCGACCCGCGCGCGGGCAATTTCCACGCCCAAAGTGCCGGGAATGCGATCCAATTTTTCGATGCGCACAAATACCCGAATTGTGCGGCGATCGGCCAAACAGCGCTCGGCAATCCGTTCGGCCAGAGTTTCAAGCAAGTTGATCCGCTCGGCCGCAAGTTGGTCTCGGATCGCCTCAACAATCGTGTCGTAAGAGAGCACCTTGTCAACATCATCATCCTTAGATGCGGTTGAATGAGAGACCTCAAGAACCACATTGAATCGAACCCGCTGGGTGGCCCCACGCTCGGATTGAAACGCACCGATTTCAACAGATTGGACGAAGTCGCGCACAGCAATGCGGTCGCACATCACCCCCGAACCGGTTGCCACTGCACGGGCGATCGGCATGTCAAAGGCCGTTGAAACATCATCATTCATACGCGCTTGTCCCTAATCGAGTTTGTTTACCTAGTTAACATAAAATGGCGCGCGATAAAATACAAAACCTATGGTCTGCCGCCGTTAAGGGCTATGCGCCGTGCAAAGGACAGTATACATGCGCCCACACGAACAGAAACGATGCGGGCCATGATGAGTACCAAGAACATTGTCCAAAGATGCGAGGCGCAAGGCCTACGGATGACCGAGCAGCGCCGGACAGTGGCGCAGGTGCTAGAAGCAGCGGATGACCACCCTGATGTGGAAGAGGTCTATCGCCGCGCCTCCACCATTGATCCGCGCATTTCAATTGCCACGGTGTACAGGGCTGTAAAGCTCTTTGAAGAGGCCGGGATTTTGGAGCGCCACGAGTTTCGGGATGGGCGCGCGCGCTACGAGGATGCCGAGCGCGACCACCATGACCATTTGATCGATCTGAACTCGGGCGAAGTCATTGAGTTTGTGGACAGCGAGATCGAGGCCCTACAAGAGCGTATTGCCGCCAAACTTGGCTATGAATTGCGCGGCCACAGGCTAGAGCTTTACGGCGTGCCCAAGCGACGGACTTCATGAGCGCGGCCCAATGACCGCGCCCCATGTCGGCACCGCAACACCCGCAATTTTTCGAATGATCCTTGCCATGGCCTTGCTCGCCTTGGGCGACGCTATGCTGAAAATGGCAGCGCTCACATTGCCACCGGCGCAAGTCATGGTCACCGTCACCCTTGCCAGCGCTTTAGGGTTTGCCCTGATCGTACGCCGCTTGGGCCTGCCTCTTTTTCCGCCTGTTTTTTGGACGCCCGTCGTTTTGGCCCGCAGCGCCGCCGAGGCCGCCGCAGGCTTTTGCATGATGAGCGCACTTGCGGCAATCCCCCTTGTAACCCTCACCGCCATCACCCAATCCGTCCCAATTTTGGTCACTTTGGGCGCGGTGTTATTCTTGGGCGAAGCCGTTGGCACCCGCCGATGGATCGCCGTAGCCATTGGCATGATCGGGGTGCTTGTCATTCTGCGCCCCGGCGCCGAGCCTTTCAGTTTGGGCATTCTGGCCGCCGTAGGTGCAGCGCTTAGCCTCGCAGCGCGCGATGTTTTTACCCGCGCCGCGCCAAAGTCGATCCATGTCGGCCAACTCGCGATATGGGGGATCGGTGCGGGCATCCCCAGCGGCATAATTTGGTGGATGATCACCGGCACTGCCGTTGTGCCCGGTCCGCAGGCCAGCCTCGCACTTTTTATCGCCGTTGCCTCACTTATGGCGGGTTATTGGGCGATCACCAGTTCGGTTCGGATGGCTGAGGTGTCTTTGGTTGTGCCGTTCCGCTACAGCCGCCTGCCCTTTGGCGTCATATTGGGAATGTTGCTTTTTGGCGAAAATCTAGATCTTTGGACTTTTGTTGGCGCGGCGATCATCGTGCTTGCGGGCATCTATATTCTTCATCGAGAGCGAAAGACCCCTTTATCGTAAGCGCAACCCGATGTATTGGGGCCACGAAATCTCAATACGAAATCCGAATAAAATCTTGAATAGTAGGAGTGCTTGATATGAGCGCAATTGTTGACATCCACGGTCGCGAAATTTTGGACAGCCGGGGAAATCCCACAATCGAAGTCGAAGTGACCCTAGAAGATGGCGCTTTTGGCCGCGCGGCCGTGCCCTCGGGTGCATCCACTGGCGCTCATGAAGCGGCAGAATTGCGCGATGGCGACCGCTCTCGTTACGGCGGCAAGGGCGTGCTCACCGCGGTGTCAAATGTGAACGGCGAATTGGCGACGGCACTTTTGGGCATGGATGGCACTGACCAAACCGGCCTTGATCAAGCGATGATCGAACTTGATGGCAAGTCCAACAAGGGCCGTTTGGGCGCGAACGCAATTTTGGGCATTTCAATGGCCACTGCCAAGGCTGCGGCGGAAAGCTGCGCCATGCCGCTTTACCGTTACGTGGGCGGCACCAATGCCAAGACCCTGCCTGTTCCGATGATGAATATCATCAACGGCGGCGAGCACGCGGATAACCCGATTGATATCCAAGAGTTCATGATTATGCCCGTGGCTGCGGATACGGTTGCTGACGCTGTGCGGATTGGGTCCGAGATTTTCCACACGCTCAAAAAGAACCTGCAAGATGCAGGTCACAACACGGGTATCGGCGATGAAGGTGGCTTTGCGCCGAACCTATCCTCGACCCGCGATGCGCTTGATTTCATCATGAAGTCGATTGAGGCGGCGAGCTATGTGCCCGGACAAGACATCTGTTTGGCGCTTGATTGTGCGGCGACGGAATATTTTGACGGCAAAATGTACCGGATGACTGGCGAGGGCAAAGACCTCGATTCCCACGAGAACGCGGCATACCTTGCTGAACTTGTGAACGATTATCCTATCATCTCGATTGAAGATGGTATGGACGAAGACGACTGGGACGGTTGGAAAGCACTTACGGATATGATTGGCGACAAATGCCAGTTGGTCGGCGATGATCTGTTCGTCACAAACCCTGCCCGGCTTGCCGAGGGTATCAAAAGCGGCTGCGCCAACTCGCTGTTGGTGAAAGTTAACCAAATCGGAACGCTGACGGAAACCCTGACGGCTGTCGATATGGCACACCGGGCGAATTATACCGCAGTGATGTCCCACCGTTCGGGCGAAACCGAAGATGCAACGATTGCTGATCTAGCGGTTGCTACGAACTGCGGTCAGATCAAAACAGGTTCGCTGGCACGCTCTGATCGGCTGGCGAAGTATAACCAGTTGATTCGCATCGAAGAAATGCTGGGCAGCTCGGCAATCTACTCGGGCAAAGAAATCCTCAAAGGCTGATATTTCTTTGCAAAACGCTCCGCAATTATACCTCATCACTCCGGCACGCTACGAGCTTTTGGCCCTGACCAAATCCCTCACGGCGTTGCTGGATACTGGTGATATTGCCTGCGTTCGACTTGATCTGCCGGGCGCGGAAGAGGCAGAGCTGCGTCAAACCGGGGACGCATTGCGCGCAATTTGCCACGAGCGCGATGTGCCTATTGTCTTGGCCGATCATTTCCGCTTGGCCGGGCAGCTTGGGTTTGATGGGGTGCATATGAAAGGGGCGCGCGGCCATCGCGCGGCCCGCGACGAGCTTGGAAACGACGCGATTGTAGGCGCTTACTGTGGCGCATCACGCCATGACGGTCTGCAAGCTGGTGAAGCCGGTGCGACCTATGTCAGCTTTGGCCCGATTGCCACATCACCTCTTGGAGACGGCGCATCAGCCGATCTTGAGATGTTCGATTGGTGGTCCGAAATGATCGAAGTGCCGCTGGTTGCCGAAGGCGGTTTGGATGAGGCGTCTCTCACCCGGCTTGCCCCCGTTGTTGATTTTGTCGCCCTGCGCAACGAAATTTGGGATAGTGAACAACCCTTGACGCAGCTTGCGAAGATCAAAGCAATCTTAGAACAACACGGCTCTGCCGATTAGCCACTTTACACGCTGTCAGCCGCATTCTGACAGGGTGTCCGGCAGAAACTGACAGGGTGTCAAATTCTGACAGGGTGTCAAATTCCTCGCGGTCAGTCCGAAACCAGTTTTTCCAATAGCGATAAAAGACGCTGATATTCTGCCTCACCAAGCTTAGCCCTTTGCTTTGCAATAGCAGTGTCGATAGTGGCGAGATGCCGTGCCAATAAATCGCGTCCTATGGCCGAAATCGCAAAATATTTGCTGCGCTGATCTTTGTTGTTGCGAGCACGGATAACCAGCCCAGCCTCGATTAAACTGGCTGAAATTCGCGTGAAACTCGGCGGTAGAACTTCGGCGTTGGCCGCAATGTCGCGCGCGGTTTGCGGGCCAAGCACATCCAGGAGGCGCAAAACCCGCCATTGTGCCTCGCTAATTCCACTGCCTGCCAATGCCTCTCGCAGGGGCGCGCCGACAACATCCTTTGCCCGGATCAGGGCAAGGCTCATCTCAATATCGGAGACGTTTTCTGACATCCCAAGCTCCAAAAGATCAACAAGACGATCCTAAGCGACGGCCTCTAGCCTGTCGATTAAAATTAACACGTTAAGAAGAGATCGCGGATCGCCCCAAAGCCAGAAGTTTCTCGGCATGACCTCGACGCACAGCTTCTTCGCAATGCGCAGCCAGTGCCTTGCGATCCGAAAAATCCGCAGCTCGCACCGGATCGTGGAAAATCACGAAAACATCGCTCCGATAGGATTTTCCAAATATATCAATAAGATGAGCCCCAAAAGGCATGTTGCCCCACCAGCCAAAGCTGTCCTCAGCCAGACCTGCGCGAGGATGATAGACAACACTGACAGGCTGAATCCACATAAGTTCAGCCAAGTCTTTTGCCATGAAAGCCGCAAATAACGTCGATTTAAACGGCAAGACCCGCAGGCTGTCGCTAGATGTTCCTTCAGGGAAGAAACACAAACGATCGCCGCTGCGTAGCCGGTCAAGAAACAGAGCTTCTTGCGCTTTGGCTTGGGTGCGATCTCGGGTGATGAACATCGTACCGGTATGGGCGCCAATCATACCCATCAGCGGCCAGTCGCGTACCTCTGCCTTGGCCACGTAGAACATCTGTGCTGCCGCACGTAGAACAAAAATATCTGCCCAGGACGCATGATTTGCGACACGGGCACCGCCATGTTGCATCGGCACCCCCTCGACGCGCAGACGCAGACCGCAAAGCCGCGTGCCCATTGCACACCACAACCAAATTATGAAGGTGGTTAGGCCGAGGCGGGGTAGAAATTTTTCTAGTACCAGCGCCAGCCAGTAGCACAGCAGCAACACAAATGTGCCCAGCATCAAACCTGCGCCGCGGATTACGGCCCGCAACTTTTCTAGCCCCGTCAATGGCTCTAGCACACGTTCGGATTTACCTTGCCAGCGCATCTATTTAGCTGCCAGCATCACGGGAAAGCTGCGCCCGGAAGCGGTCCGCCATTTGACGGGTATCGAGGACCAAACATACGTCTATCGTGTTGAAATCATGATCAATAAATGCACCATCGCCGACCACACCGCCCAATCTCAGGTAAGATTTTATCAGGTTCGGGACCTGCGCCACGGCAGTTAACCTGTTAACTTCATCAGCCGGAACAATATCCATCTCGGCCCGTCCAACAGGTCGTGCCAAGGGGCAAAGTTCCGCTTTGGCGCGGTGATTATGGTGCAAAAATGAAAGCGCCTGTGCGTAGTCCGCCACAGATGTGCCTTTGAAAGAGGCAACACCAAACAACAGGTCAATCTCATGCTTAATGACGTAGGCCGCCAGCCCTTGCCAGAGGGTTTGCAGCGCTATGCCTCCACGAAAATCAGGCGCAATGCACGAGCGCCCAAGCTCTAGCAACCGCAGACCTGACGCCGTCAACGGCGTTAGATCGAACTCAGGGGCCGAATAATGTCCCGGCCCGGCAGCCGCAACTTCGCCGCGCAACACGCGGTACACGCCCGCCACATAGTCGCGCGGGTCGGCCTGGTCCGCCAAAGCAAGATTATCGAGCAAAACAAGGTGATCAAAGTGCTGGTCGAATTGGTCGCGTTCAATCCCATTAGAGTGATCCGCCTCAGGGGCAGCGGCCCCCATCTCACGCACGAAAACATCGTACCGAAGCCGTTGCGCCGCCTCGATTTCTTGGTCTGATTTCGCCAACCGGACAGAAAATCTGCCTGCGTCAATATCCATGCGTTTTATATCGTTCGCTAGTGCAGTTCTGCGCGCAAGATAAAGCGTTTGCCCGCCGGATTGAAGACCGTTGGAAAATAAACTGGCACCAAAATTAACTCTACGTTAAAGTTAAAACGGGAAATGAGGGGGAATTGCGCCGCGGTTACGCGTCCAGTTCAATTTGCAAATCAATAAGCGCCCCATCGATGACCACTTTCCCAGCATGTTCAAAATTCACAGTGACCCGCACCCCGACCACGGACTGCACTTGGCCTAGGCCCCAGTCAGTTCGCGTCGGATGTCGCACGAGCATGCCCGGCTCTAGAAAAATCTCAGTCATCAATGCGCCCTCAAAGCTGGAACCTTGGCAATGACCCCTTATACACCCGATCTTTCGGCAATGATATCAACACGTATTTGCCACGATCTGATCAATCCAATTGGCGCCATTAGCAATGGGCTCGAACTTTTGGTCGAGCTAAGTCAAACAACTGGGCCAGAGCTGGGCCTGATCACCGATAGTGTTGCTAGCGCGAATGCCAAGCTGGGGTATTTTCGCATTGCTTATGGCGACGCACGGCCCGAAAGTCAGCTACCAACGGCCTTGGCGGAAAAAACGGTTGCCTCGATGTATTCGACGGGCCGATTTCGAGCGCAATGGCAGGTGAGCGATGATCCGTTACATCGCTCACATGTGAAGCTGGCTTTTTTGCTTATCCAATGCATTGAAAGCAGTCTGCCTTTGGGCGGTCTTTGCGTGACCACGCGAAAAAGCGGGGTTTGGAACATCTCGGGGAGTGGCTCGCGGGTGGCTCTTGATCAAAAACTTTGGGATTCAATGGCGCAAAATCTGACCATGCCCGAAGCATCCTCCTCGACCGTTCAGTTTGTTGCAGCGGCACAAGCCCTCGCTCGTTTGGGCGGTTCGTTGACCTATAGCTACGATGATCAGGGGATTAATGTGAGCCTCGAAGTTTGAGCGGCCTTATCGTTTGGAAAACTCTTCGTTAAGCTCTGAAACTCTTGCACTCAGATCTGGCTGACGCCAACGTCGCAGCCGTTCAGATCGCAAGATCGCAGCCAATTCTTCGGCACAACGCGCCAAATCGTCATTGATCAAAACGTAATCATAGTCTTCCCAATGGGAAATCTCATTTTTGGACTGTGCCATGCGACGCTCAATCACGGCGCGGTCATCTTGTGCCCGGCGGGTTAAACGTGCCTCCAGCGCAGCAATCGAAGGCGGCAAAATGAACACCGACACGACGTCTTGTGCCAGATCAGACGCCCGCAACTGCTCACCGCCTTGCCAATCCACGTCAAAAATCACATCACGCCCGGCCTCCATCGCCGCCACAACTGGTGCGCGCGGTGTCCCATAAAGGTTGCCGAAAACCTCGGCATGCTCAAGCAAAGCACCCTCATCAATCATGGTCAAAAACTCGGCGCGGGACTTAAAATAATACTCCCGCCCATCCTCTTCGCCGATCCGGGGGGCGCGCGTTGTTGCTGAAACCGAGAACTGCATATCGCCAAAGCGCGATTGCATGTCCCGCGCCAAAGTTGTTTTGCCCGCACCAGATGGCGAGGAAAGAATAAGCAAAAGGCCGCGTTTAGACATGGTCATTCCAGATTTTGAACCTGTTCGCGCATCTGCTCGATAACGACCTTAAGCTCAAGCCCAATTCCGGTGAGTTCGGTCGAACCTGACTTGGAACAGATGGTGTTTGCTTCGCGATTGAACTCTTGCATCAAGAAATCCAGCTTGCGTCCCACTGGCCCGCCTTTGGTTAACAAGTCACGAACCGCCGCGACATGTGCGCCCAAACGATCAATTTCTTCGCTAACATCGGCCTTAACCGCTAAAATCGCAAGCTCTTGGGCCAAACGCTCGGGATCGGCCTGCCCATGAGCCCCGGCCGACAAGAGGGCGGCCACTTTTTGCTTCAAAACAGCGCCCTGTCGGGCCAGCCGCACGTCCGCAGATGCAGCGGCATCGGCCAATAAAGCCTCCACACGATTCACTTGTTCAACCAAAATTTTCGCCAAAGCCGCCCCCTCCTGGGCGCGCATTTCAATCAGTTTGGTCACAAGATCGTCAAAATTCGCCAAGCATTCGGCCGGGAAATCCTTATGCGGCTCGCTTTCAATCACACCTTGCAACTGCAAAATCTCCGCCGGCGTTGGCGCATCGGTTCGAAGCCCAGCCGCTTGGGCTGCATCAACCACACAAACGAGCTGCACTAAAACGTCATTGAGCCCTTCAAGATTGAGCGCGCCCGCAGCAGCGCCCTGTTTTCTCGTGGTTTTTAGCGATACGGAGAGGCTACCACGAGCCACAACTTTGGCCAAAGCCTTGCGAATTATAGGCTCATACCCCTCTGCGCCATCAGGCAAACGCACCCGCACATCGAGCCCCTTGGCATTGACGCTGCGGATTTCCCAATCCCACAAAACGTGGTTTTTCTCGCCAGAAGCGGCGGCAAAAGCGGTCATTGAATGGAGCACAGGGGCCTCGGGCTAGGTTCGGTCATTAATCTTAACAAACATTTAGAACTATCTTTTCGTTTGATCCCTGCTAAATTAAAAGTGAATTTGCTGATAGTTGGCAAGTTTTGGTGCTGAGTAATCGGGTGGGGTAAATTATGACGAGTAAATGGAATGGCGGCTCTGGAAACGGCGGTCGCGGCACAAGATTGACCCAAATCGGTACCCGAATGAACGACCCAATAATTGACAGTCTGAAGAAGTATTGGGAAACGCTGCGCGCTGGTCGCGTGGCGCCGTATCGTTCGGAAATCGATCCACGTCAATTCGAACACGCTCTGGAGAACGTGTTCATCCTAGAAATCATCGGTGATGCGAATATTCGCGTGCGGCTGGCAGGTATGCGCCTGTGCGAAATGATGGGTATGGAGGTGCGCGGTATGAACCCGCGGGCGTTCATGATGCCCGAAGATCGCGATCAGCTCGACGCGGCGGTGCTCGATGTGGTTGGCAATACCTCGGTTGTTGAGTTTTCGCTCGAGACCGTGGATTACAATGGCAAACTGGGCAGCGCGCAGCTTTTGCTGATGCCGTTGCGCAGCGATTTTGGTGAAATCACGCGGATCTTGGGCTGCATTTCGGATAGCGGCGAAGCTTATGAAGCGCCAGTGCGGTTCCGTATCAAACAGAAAAAGCATGATCGTATCGAATTCACGCGCAGCGATGATGATCGACCAAGCGTTGGCTTTGGAGAGCCGCAAAACAGCGGATTCACCCCAAGCCCGGCAGAAACTTTGCCGCAGTTTAGCACGATCGAAGGCGGCCTAAGCGATGAAGCCGTTCCGACGGACAAAGAGCGCAGCCGCGATCACTTGCGTTTGGTGGATTCGGAGGACTAGAGCCTCAATTTTTCGCTAATTGGTCTTTGAAGACGCAATCAAAGCCCCGCCATTCGGTGGGGCTTTTACTTTACCCATTCAGTTTCGGGTATGCCTTGAAGATGCAGCAATGCGCTTAGATCGGAATGATTGATTTGTGCATTCGCCGCAGCTTTAAGAGCTGGTTTGGCATAATAAGCAACGCCCAAACCTGCCGCTTGGATCATCTGCGCATCATTTGCACCGTCACCAACGGCCAAAACGTCGCTGCCTTCAAACCCGCCGCGCCGCGCCAATTCTGACAGGGTGTCAAGCTTAGTTGACGCGGTGACAATTGGCTCGTCCACAGTGCCCGACAGGGTGTCACCCTCTATTCCAAGGACGTTGGCGCGGGCCATGGCAAAGCCAGAAGCCTTTGCAACCTTATCCGCAAAGGCCGTGAATCCGCCGGACACGATTGCAGTCATTGCACCGCGTGCCTTCATGGTTTCACCCAAAGTTCGCGCACCCGGATTTAGCCGAACACGCTCTTCGTAACACTGGTCGATGATTGAACGCGGCATATTTTTTAGAAGCGCCACACGCGTAAACAGGGCCTCTTTAAAGTCCAACTCACCGCGCATCGCAATCTCGGTGATCGCAGCAACTTGGTCTTTGACACCGGCAAAATCCGCCAACTCATCAATGCACTCAACCGAGATGATGGTGCTATCCATATCCGCTAGCAAAAGCTTTTTGCGTCGATTGGCGGCCGGAACAACGTTTACGTCGACGCCGGCCACTTCAACGGGCGGCGCCTCAGAGGCCAAATCAATCTCAACGCATTGATCACTGACCCTGCGGGGCAAAGACGCATCGCCAAGCGCCGCTTGCGCGTCCGCAATATGCGCATCCGTGACCCCACGGGCGGCCGTCAAAACTGCAACGTAATCCATAACTTAACTGGCCGCACGCGCCTCTAGGCGACGCGCATCAAGCTCTTCTGAAACCAAGAAGGCAAGCTCAAGCGCCTGCGCCGCATTCAAACGCGGATCACAGGCCGTGTGGTAACGCAGCGACAAATCTTCGTCGCGAACTGCCCGCAAACCGCCTGTACACTCGGTTACATCTTGGCCCGTCATTTCAAAATGAACACCGCCCGGATATGTGCCTTCGGCCCGGTGAATTTCGAAGAACTCACGGACCTCTTGCAAAACGCGTTCAAATGGACGCGTCTTAAAGCCGCTATCCGCCTTGACCGTATTGCCATGCATAGGGTCACAGGACCAAACGACTTTGCGTCCTTCGGCCTCAATGGCGCGAATGAGCTTTGGCATATGGTCGCCGACTTGTCCGGCACCAAAGCGATTGATTAGGGTCAAGCGCCCCGGCTCGTTTTCGGGGTTAAGCGTGTCGCAAAGCTGAAGCAAATCATCGGTGGAAATCGACGGGCCACATTTAAGCCCAATCGGATTCATCACGCCCCGCGCAAACTCAACATGTGCGCCATCAGGCTGACGGGTACGATCGCCGATCCAAATCATGTGACCAGACCCGGCGACAGGCTTATTTGACAGGCTGTCAACACGGCAGAGCGCCTCTTCGTATTCCAAAAGAAGCGCTTCATGTGAGGTGTAAAAATCGACACTGTGTAAAGTTGCAGCATTGTCCGACGTAACGCCGGCCGCTTCCATAAACTCGATGGCCTCTTGGATGCGATCAGCCAAAAGCTGGTATTGTTCAGCGCCAGCGGTGTCTTTAGCGAAGCCAGTTGTCCATTTGTGAACGTGTGAAATATCCGCAAACCCGCCCTGCGAAAACGCCCGGATCAGATTTAGCGATGCCGCAGATTGCGCATAGGCCCGCAGCATTCGGTCAGGATCCGGTATACGCGCTTGCGGCGTGAAATCGAGCTTATTTACGATGTCGCCGCGATACGACGGCAACTCTACGCCATCTCTTGTTTCCATTCCCGCCGAACGCGGCTTAGCAAACTGCCCAGCAACGCGCCCAATTTTTACAACAGGCCGTTTTGCGCCAAAGGTCAGCACAACCGCCATCTGCAACATCACTTTGTAGGTGTCGCGGATATTGTCAGCCGTGAACTCGCCAAAACTTTCAGCGCAATCGCCGCCTTGAAGCAAAAAGGCTTTGCCCTCGGCAACTTCGCCCAGAGCCGCTTTGAGTTTCTGGGTCTCGCCAGCAAAAACGAGAGGCGGGTTTTGCGCCAAACGCGCTTCGACCTCATGCAATGCCGCCTGATCCGGATAATCGGGCATTTGCACGCGAGGTTTGTTTCGCCAATCAGATTTATTCCAGGAGTTGCCCATTTCGTTTCCTCCAAGTTGCGCTGGCCGGGGTCTCACCTGTAGAGCGAGATTCGCGAAGTTTCCAGTTAGATTAGGCAAATTTTAAAAACTTGCCCAATATGGAACGCTAATCCACGGCTTTTGAGCGGTTTGATTGATAAAGGCCGCTTGAAACGCATCTTGCCTCTTGACGCTGTGCGGCAAATCAGAATTCCTGCCGCGATGTTGGATAGGCCAGATAGCCGCGCAGCAGCGCCAGGAGATATGCCGCAGAAATTTGTGTTTCTGCTGCTTGGGAACTTTACGCTTTTGTCTTTTGCCGCCGCAATCGACACGCTGCGTCAGGCCAATCGTCAAGCGGAGCGCGAGATTTACCAATGGCGGCTGATCTCACCCGACGCAGAGCCCGCTTTGTGTTCCAACGGGACACGGCTAACGGTTGACGGCGGGATGGATCCACTTGAACGCGGTGAGACCCTTTGTGTGTGTGGCGGTATCCGCATTAAAGATGCTTCAACGAAATCTGTGCTGATGTTTATCCGCAAAGAGGCCCGGCGCGGCGCAATTATCGGTGGGATATGCACGGCCACGCAGACCCTGGCGATGGCGGGGATCCTTGATCGCGTGCCTTGCACGATCCACTGGGAGAACCGGGATAGTTTTTCCGAAGAGTTCCCTGAACTGGATTTAAAGCCCGGTATTTTTGAAATTTCACCAACACGCTTCACTTCCTCTGGGGGGACATCGAGCAGCGATATGATGCTTAAGATGATCTCGAACAAACATGGGCCAGAGCTTGCAAGCAAGGTCGCAGATGGGATTATTCATACGACCATTCGCACAGAAAGTGACGATCAGCGCTTGTCGATCCCGACGCGCATTGGTGTGCGACACACCAAACTGGCCGCCGTCATTCAGCGCATGGAAGAGAATATCGAAGAACCGATTTCGCCGTCTGATCTGGCTTCGGGCGTCAATATGTCAACGCGCCAGTTGGAACGACTTTTTAGGCGGTATCTTAATCGGTCACCAAAGCGATACTACATGGAACTGCGCTTGAAAAAGGCGCGAAACCTGTTGATGCAAACTGATATGTCTGTGATCCATGTGGCGCTTGCCTGCGGGTTTGCATCGCCGTCACATTTTTCCAAATGCTACCGCGCACATTTTTCTACAACGCCTTATCGCGAAAGAGGCACAAGCGCGCATCCGGCGCAAAATTGACTTAGCTAAATGACAGAGTGTCAATTATTTGACACCCTGTCAAAGCCCGCTGACATGGTGAAAATCCTTAGTTACACCCTGTCAAAACGCACATTAGCCTGCGGGGCGGATCCGATAAAGCGTACCATCACCGACGGATAGAAACCAAATTGTACCATCAGGTGCTTCGCGAATATCACGAATACGGCCAAATTCACCTTCAAATAGACGTTCTTGCTCACTAAGCCCGTCGCCTCTTTTGAGCCTAGAAATCATGTCGAACTTTAATGATCCGACAAAGGCATTGCCCCTCCAATCAGGGAACAAATTACCCTGATAGATCATCATTCCCGAGGGCGCGATAGAAGGGTCCCAATAGAATTCAGGCTGTTCCATGCCCGGCTTTTGGGTGCCTTCACCAACGGTCCCACCACTATAATGAACGCCGTAAGAAATCACCGGCCAGCCATAGTTGCGCCCGGCAAGCGGTTGGTTAATCTCATCCCCACCACGCGGCCCATGCTCTACCGTCCACAACTTACCATGCTCATCAAGAGCAGCGCCTTGCGGGTTTCGATGGCCATAGGACCAAATCTCTGGGGCGCCGCCGCCGCTTGCAAATGGATTATCATCTGGGATCGAACCGTCGCGATTGACGCGGATCACTTTCCCGTTGTGGCCCCCAAGATCCTGCGCAGAACTGCGCGCGCCGCGATCCCCTGTTGTCAGAAAAAGAGTACCATCGGTCGCTTGGACCACGCGGCTTCCAAAATGGCGGTCATTGGATGTTGGTTTTGCCTGTTGAAACAGAACCGTCAGATTTTGCAGTGCAGGCGTTTCAATATCTAGAGTGGCACGGGCCAAGGTTGTCACACCGCCGCCTCGAAGCGGGGCTGCATAGGTTATAAACACCTGATTGGTCGTGGCAAAATCACGCGCGGGGACAATATCGAGCAGGCCGCCCTGCCCTTCGGCATGCACCTTCGGCACACCCTCAACTGCCCGAGCCCCTACCCCGGATTGAACGTGCAAGAGGCGACCGTCACGCTCGGTGATCAAAAAGGAACCGTCGTTCAAAAATCCAAAGCCCCAAGGTTCGTCGAGACCTTTGACCACAGGTTCAACGATCACGTTGCCGCGTTTGGTTTTTAAAGTCTCAGCAAAACCCGGCGCGCCGAGAAGTAGAAAAACTAAGGCGAAAGACAGGCTTTTCATGATGCATCCTTTGTTGCCACGCGGTGACTTTAGTTAACATGGACAACATAAAACTAGTCAATTGGCCCGCAGCCGCAAGTTTGGATCACATTTTTATCAACGCGCCAACTTCGAAGCCTCTTTTGCCTTGGCTTCGATCGTATCCCAGGCCTCTGCGTCGATATCCTCGGATGAGACAACCCAAGATCCACCCACGCAAAGAACATTTGGCAGCTTAAGGTAATCGCCTGCATTGGACGGCGAAACGCCGCCGGTTGGGCAAAAAGAAATTTGCGGTAGCGGACCACTCCAAGCCTTTAGCACGGGCGCGCCGCCATTGGCCTGTGCAGGGAAAAACTTAAGCATATCATAGCCCCGCTCTAGGGCGGCCATGGCTTCGCTCGGTGTTGCAACGCCGGGCAAAAGTGGCAAATCGTGGCGTTCGCAGGCTGAAAAAACCCCTTCGGTGGCACCGGGCGAAACGGCGAAGGTTGCGCCTGCAGCACGGGCAGCGGCGGCATCGTCGACGTTTAGGACTGTACCGGCGCCAACCACGCCTCCCTTTACACTCGACATCTCTTTGATCGCATCCAAGGCTTGTGGCGTGCGCAAAGTCACTTCAAGAACCGGCAACCCACCCGCGACAAGGGCCTCGGCCAGGGGCCGCGCATGGGCAACGTTTTTGATTACAATCACCGGAATTACGGGCGCGTAACTTGCTAGTTCTCGCGCACGTTTGGTCGCATCAGCTGCATTCATTGTCATTCCCTTACTCCGTAAAAATCGAGGCGCCTCGCGCGGCGGGGCCAACAGCAGCGCGCATTGCGCCAAATAACTCTCGACCGACGCCATGATTGTTCGCCGATAGATCTGGCGTTACAATTTCACGCTCCATCACGCCGGTTGACACGATGTCAAGCTTGCCTGACACCGCGTCAACTCGCACGATATCGCCGTCTTTCAGCTTCGCGATTGGACCACCATCAAGCGCCTCAGGCGAGACATGGATCGCCGCAGGAACTTTGCCAGATGCCCCAGACATACGCCCGTCAGTGACCAAGGCGACTTTAAATCCGCGCCCCTGCAACACGGAAAGCGGCGGGGTCAAGGAATGTAATTCAGGCATACCATTTGCCTTAGGCCCTTGATATCTAACGACAATAATCACGTCTTTCTCAAGCTCACCGTCGCGGAATGCATCTTTGACCGCTTGCTGGCTTTCAAAAACACGCACCGGCGCCTCAATCGTGTGATACTTTTCCTTGACCGCCGATACTTTGATTACCGCATCACCAAGACTGCCGCTAAGCGACTTTAGGCCGCCCGTGGCCTGAAACGGTTCGTTGACAGGGCGTAAAATTGCCTCGTTCAGCGTCTTACTTGTACCAGGCGCCCAGCTTAGTGCATTTTCCGCATCAATCTTTGGCTCGCGCGTGTAAGCCTCTAGGCCCTGCCCCATAATTGTCAGGGTGTCATCGTGCAAAAGGCCCGCGTTTAACAACTGGCCAATCATAAAGCCTAGACCGCCCGCCGCGTGGAAGTGGTTCACATCCGCCAGACCATTGGGGTAAACCCGCGCCATTAGCGGCACCACATCGGAAATATCGGCCAGATCATCCCAAGCCAATGAAATGCCCGAGGCCTGAGCCATCGCGATCAGATGGATTAGCAAATTAGTCGAACCGCCAGTAGCCATAAGCCCAACAATTCCGTTCACATAAGACTTGGCATCGAGAATTTCGCCCGCGGGAATATACTCATTTCCAAGGGCAGTAATGGCGAGCGCTCTTTGCGTGCCTTCGGTGGTCAGGGCCTCGCGGAGGGGTGTGTTTGGGTTCACAAAAGATGCACCAGGAAGGTGTAACCCCATGAATTCCATCAACATTTGGTTAGTATTGGCCGTGCCATAAAAAGTGCATGTACCCGGCCCATGATAAGATGCCATTTCAGCTTCCATGAGCTTATCACGTCCAATTTCGCCTTTTGCGAACTCTTGGCGCACACGTGCTTTTTCGTCATTCGCCAAACCAGAGACCATCGGGCCAGCTGGCAGAAAGACCGCCGGCAAATGCCCAAAAGTCGCCGCAGCAATCACCAAGCCAGGTACGATTTTGTCACAAACGCCCAAGTAAACAGAGGCATCAAAAACATTATGGGACAGCGCAATCCCGGCGGCCATTGCGATTACATCGCGCGAAAAAAGCGACAGTTCCATCCCAGGTTGACCCTGTGTCACCCCATCACACATGGCCGGCACCCCGCCAGCAACTTGCGCGGTCGCGCCGGTCTTGGCGGCGGCGGCCCGGATCAATTCAGGATAGAGTGCAAATGGCTGATGCGCTGACAGCATGTCATTGTACGACGTCACAATCCCCAAATTTGGGGCCCGATCCGCTGTTAGAATGGATTTTTCCTCATCGGTATTTGCGGCATAAGCGTGGGCAAGGTTACCACACGACAGATGCGCGCGGTTTGGCCCTGCCTGCGCCGCAGATCGCATACGTTTAAGATATGCTGAACGGCCCTGCTCGCTGCGCTCTTCGATCCGGTCGGTTACGCGTTGAATGGGGTCTTGAATGCTCATCGGATGGTCTTTCTTACGCTAAGTTTGGCTTTTAGGGAGCGGCCGCCACGCATGACCATTAGCCGTCAAAAGTTTATTTGCGGCTTTCGGCCCATCCCCACCTGGATCATAAATTTCAGGTTTTTCGTTGGCATTTTCCCAAGCATAAAGCACCGGATCGACCCAACGCCACGCCGCCTCGACCTCATCGCCGCGCATAAACAGCGTTTGATCGCCGCGAATAACGTCCATGATCAGGCGCTCATATGCATCTGGAACATGAATATCCTCTGAGACGTGATCACGGAAGGTCATGTCCAGCGGCACTTCCATAAAGCGCAGGCCACCGGGGCCCGGTTCTTTAATTGTCATGTTCAAGGTTATGCCATCATTGGGCTGCAAGCGGATGACGAGGGTATTGCGTAACGGATCATCACGTTGGTTAAAGATGGCATGGGGCACGTCTTTGAAAACCACTACAATCTCTGAGATGCGCGACCGGAGCATCTTACCCGTTCTTAAATAGATCGGCACGCCTGCCCAACGCCAATTGGAAATCCCAGCCTTCATCGCCACAAAACTTCCGGTTTTGCTTGACGGGTTGTCAACATCCGCCAAATACCCAGATGTTTGTTCACCAGCGCCATATTGCCCTCGCACGGTGTCACTAATTGACATGGGGTCAAGCGCACGAATGACCTTTAGCTTTTCGTCACGCACGGCATCGGGTTCATAGGTGCTTGGCGGCTCCATTGTAGTCAAACACAAGAGCTGCATCAGGTGATTTTGCACCATGTCACGCATCGCGCCGGACTGATCATAGTAAGATCCACGGCCCTCAACGCCAATGCTCTCAGCAACCGTGATCTGGATATGATCTACGTGCCGGGCATTCCAAACAGGCTCAAACAACGAGTTAGCAAACCGCAGAACCATAAGATTTTGCACGGTTTCTTTGCCAAGATAGTGGTCAATTCGATAAATCTGCTTCTCGTCGAAACACTCAGCAAGTTGCGCATTTAACTGTTTTGCCGAGGCCAAATCAGTCCCAAGCGGCTTTTCAACAACGATGCGGCTTTGTGGGGTCGATATCTCGTGTGAGGTTAGACGTGTAGATATGTCATCAAAAAGTGACGGGGCGACGGATAGGTAGAATGCCCGGACAGGTCGCGGCTCGGTTACCACCAAATCTTTGAGCTGGCCCCAACCATTGTCTGACAGGGCGTCAACTTTGACATAGTGTAAACATTTCAGGAAAGTTGACAGGCTGTCAGCATCGCTTTTGGGAACATCTAACGCCTTTGTCACCATGTCAGAGAAATCTTTATCGCTTAAATCGCCGCGCGCCGCACCGATTATGCGCGCACTGGCTGGCAACTGCCCTGCCTTTAAACGTTGAAACAGACTTGGGAAGATTTTTCGTCGCGCCAAATCTCCGGTTGCGCCGAAAATTACCAAGTCAAAAGGGGAAACGGGTATCGTCCGCGCTACCATTGCGTGTTGCCTCAATCTATGGATTCGTCTGTAAAACGAATACCCTATATCGCCAACGAAACCACGTCGGACTACAACACTCCTGCGCGCTCGGTATTTCTTTTGAGACCACCGATGTCAAGAATTAATGGCAAAGATTTGGGTTGCAGTGGATAGAAGGCACGGCAAAGTTAGTCTAAAACGGGAGGATTAGATGCAAACTGTCTCTAGTTTTGATCGCATTGGTGACGAGAACGCCTTTGCTGTTTTGTCGCGGGCAAGCGAACTTGCTGCAATGGGTCGCGACGTGATCAATTTGGGGATCGGTCAGCCCGACTTTCCGACACCGCCCAACATTGTTGAAGCTGCTGTGAAAGCACTACGGGATGGGCATCACGGCTATACCCCTGCAACAGGCCTTCTTGCCCTACGCGAAGCGGTCGCGGGAGATTTAGAACGTCGGTTCAACTCTCAAGTTTCGCCTGAAAATATTATGATTGTCCCGGGCGGCAAAGTAACGATGTTCGCAGCGATTTTGATGTTCGGCGCGCCCGGGGTCGAGATTATGTATCCGGATCCAGGGTTCCCGATTTACCGATCGATGATCGAATTTACCGGCGCAACACCAGTGCCAATCCCAATCACTGAGGCTCTGGGCTTTGGCTTGTCCAGCGAAGCCACTCTTTCACTTGTTAATGAAAAAACCCGTCTGCTAATCTTAAACTCGCCCGCAAACCCTTGCGGGGGGATCACGCCGCATATTGAAATTGAAAAATTGGTCAAAGGGCTGAGCGCCTTCCCTAATGTAGCGCTTTTGTCCGATGAAATTTATGACCAGATGCTCTATGACGGCGAGCAACATGTCAGTTTGCTTAGCTTTCCTGAAATCAGGGACAGGCTGATTTTGTTGAATGGTTGGTCCAAGACTTACGCCATGACGGGATGGCGCTTGGGGTATTCGGTTTGGCCCGATAGACTTTTTGATAAGGCTCGAAAACTGGCAGTGAACTCTTGGTCTTGCGTCAATGCACCGGCGCAAATGGGGGCGATTGAAGCGCTTACCGGACCTCAGGATGCGGTTCTTGAAATGATTGCCGAATTTGATGTGAGACGCAAGCTGATCCTTGAATTATCAAACGATATCAAAGGAGTAAGCTGCGCCACGCCCAAGGGGGCCTTTTATGCATTTCCCAATATTTCGGCAACGGGATGGAAAGCGAAAGAGCTTGCAAGTGCCCTACTAGAAGAAACAGGCGTTGCCACGGTTGGAGGCCCTGACTTTGGCACCCTTGGGGAAGGCTTTATTCGCTTAAGCTACGCGAATAGTCGCGAGAACATTGAGCGGGCGATGGGGCGGATCAAGGCATTTGTTGAGGCGAACAGTTAGCACAGTTTACACCGTGTCACTTTACACGGTGTCGGGCAGAAAGGCTGCCAGTTTTACACCCTGTCAGGCCATGCGGGGCATCAAATCTATGAGTTCGCGGGTGTAGGAATGCTCAGGCGTCTCGAATAATGCCTCGGTATCGCGCAGCTCCAATATCTGCCCCGCCTTCATTACAGCCACGCGGTCACACATCTGGCGGATTACCGGCAGATCATGACTGATAAAGAGCATTGTAAGGTCAAGCTCTTCTTGCAAATCTTTTAACAGATTAAGTATTTGCGCTTGAATAGAAACATCCAAAGCGCTCGTTGGTTCGTCACAAATCAATATGCGCGGCCGGGCGGCAAGTGCGCGGGCGATTGATATTCGCTGCCTTTGACCGCCTGAAAATTCGTGAGGATAGCGCAAAGCCGCCTCCGCACCGAGCCCCACGTGCTCTAGCAGATCCTGAACAATTTGCCGTGTCTCGCCCTCGCTTTTGGTCAATCGATAAAACCTGATCGGCTCTGCCACCACATCCAAAACGCGCATCCGAGCATTAAGAGAAGAATATGGATCCTGAAAAATCATTTGCAGCTTTTGATCGGCGCTACGCTCTTGGGGCGAGACCCGCCTACCCGTCATATCCTGCCCAAGCAGCGACACCCGGCCTGCATCTTGCCTGTGCAGACCCGCTATGATCCGCGCAACGGATGACTTTCCGGACCCGCTTTCCCCGACCAGCCCAAAAGTCTCGCCCCGTTCAATGCTAAAGGAGACGGCATCGACCGCCTTGAGCATCCGGCGATTGCGTTTGAAGACCGCACGTTCCAGAACAAACGATAAATCAAGATCGGCGGCTTGGACCACCGCGCCGCTTTCATCACGATTTAAAGCCGCACCCAGCCAGTGGCTGCTCACGTCGATTTTGCGCGAAGATTTATCGCCGCCTTCGATGTAATCCACCGATGCAAACCTATGCAGTTTGCGATCCGTGGGGGGCACGGCGGCGATTAAGGATTTGGTATAGTCGTGGGTCGGGGCGCGCAGAATTTGCGCGGTTGCGCCGGTTTCGACGATTTGACCGCGAAACATGAC
>CAYLLD010000005.1:0-40737 GCA_964384315.1 uncultured Rhodobacterales bacterium
CTCGGATTCCGCGCCAACCACGACGCGATCTGGGCGCATGAAATCGTCAATCGCCGCACCTTCGCGCAGAAATTCTGGATTAGACGCCACGTCGAAATCCGCTTTGGGGTTTTTGGCGCGAATGACGCGCTCAACCTCGCGGTTGGTGCCAACTGGAACCGTCGATTTTGTGACAACCACCGTGTAGTCCGAAAGCGCGTCCGCGATTTCTTCGGAGGCGGCATAAACATAGGTCAAATCCGCATGGCCATCGCCGCGCCGGGTCGGCGTGCCAACGGCAATAAACACTGCTTCGGCCTCGGATACGGCCTGCTGCAGATCGCCAGTAAACGTCAGGCGTCCGGCCTCGACATTTTTTAACATCAGTTCATCTAGACCCGGCTCATAAATCGGGACAACGCCGTCTTTGAGCGAGGCGATTTTCTTCGGGTCTTTGTCGACACAGACAACGTCGTGGCCGAAGTCGGAAAAACACACACCGGAGACGAGTCCCACGTAGCCGGTGCCGATCATTGCAATTTTCATGGCCTAATTATTCCAGTGTTAGTTTGTTAACGAAGGTTAAGCGCTTATTGCGCAATAAATGTTTGTAGGCGAGTGACAAGCGCGCGGTGCGTCGAACTCATCTCTTGGTTTGCTGCGGTTAAATCGGGGGCCGCGATCAATGCGTCAAGATCATCGGCCTCCCAAGCAATATGGACGCCCGATAGACGCTCAACCTGACGCGCGGTCGCGAGTTGATGGTCGTTGCGATGCTCACCAAGGGCCGCCTTCCGCGGCAGGAGCACCACGGGTTTTCCGTAGCGCTTCGCTGATAGGATCGTCCCTATCCCGGCATGGGCAATGATAAGCCGGGCTGCCGTGAATTTTTCCGCAAATTCAGGTGGGCTTAGATGGGTGAGCGGCGTCAAATTCTTAAGATCGCCTGGCTCAGGCCCGGTTTGGGCGAAAATCTCTTCGTCTAAGCTACCCGCAAGTGCATCCATTTTTTGGATCAGCCGGGGAAACGGGAGCTGGGTGCCAACTGTGACGAAAATCATAGAACCGCCCCCGCGTATTCTGCGCCCGCTTCGCTGGCGACATGTTCCCATTGCGACATCCACAGATGGGCAAAACGCTTGGCCAACCTGCCGGACATCGACATTTCTTCGGCATTGGCGACGCTATCGACCCAGATCGTGCGTGCGCCGATGAGACGGCCCAAGGCAAGAGCAATTACGCCGGGCAATGCGCCAGTTGAGATAATTACATGTGGGCGGTGAGAGATTAACACCCGTCCCAAAGACAAAGTGCAGCGCAGTATGGCGAGTTTTTCGTTGCGGTTGCAATCGGGCACGATGCGGTATGGATGCGCATCGAATTCTTCGGGCAACCCGGTGAGGGTCGTCGCGAATAAAACATCGCCGCCCGAGTACCCTTCGCGCAGCATCTGTAGCTGTTGCCAATGTCCCCCGGCGGAGGCGATTGCCAAAATTCGTTTTGCCATAGTCTCGTTTGGCCCTTTGTTCGTCGTCGCCTGTTACCGCAAATCGCACAAATTTAGTGTAAATTTTTCAGTTACGCGTCTGCACTCGGCTTGGCCGCGATTATCATCGTCCATGGCCATCCGGCAATGTCGATATAGGTTTCAAACTTAATTTCGAAGCCGGTTTTGCGTAACAAATGAGCGTAGTTGTGGCAATGATAGACGTGCATAGTGCCTATTAGTTTGGACGCGCATTCGTGTTCGGGGTTAAAATCATTATCGATTGGCTCGCTCAAGGCAACGACGGCGTTTGGTTGCTGGAAATGCTGAGCAAGAACCTCAAGTAGATTATCCTCATTGAGGTATTCCATAACTCCGCCGTAAGACAGTAGCACCGTATTGCTAGTGTCGTTGTCTTGGATCCACTTAACCGCGTCGCCAGATTCAAACGCAATACGGGTGTTTTCGGCATACTCAATTTTGTTTCGCGAGGTTATCCGGTCTGAGATATCGATGCCGACAAAGCTATCGAAACCTTCCAAGACGCTAGACAAATGGTTCAGCACCATCCCGTCGCCACAGCCCATTTCGACCAGTTGCTTAACCTCTGGGTGGGTTTTGCAATAAGCGCTCAACTCTTCGACAAGTTGATAGTGCGGCCCCAGAAAAAGGCTTTCGAAACGCGGCTTGCCGGCCATATTGGCGTAGTAGTCGTCGCCAACTTCGCTTTTCCACCAGTCATCGACGGCCTTTTTGGCGGCGTCTTCGTCGCCATTCCAGACCGCACGGCGGACCCGTGAATGGACGATGGCTTTTTTAAGCGTGATTAAACGGCCTGTTCTGCGGCCTTCGTCAATTTCACGGGCAATCGAAGGGATCGCAGTCTCGGCGGCTATGCCGAGCGCGGTTCGTGCTAGGTCTTTGATATTTGTGTATGTCATCCGCATTAACTTTCCCGATCTAGTTCGCGACTTGTGCAACCGTACATTCGTACAGCGCATCGGGAGTTGTTACGGGAGCAAGGCGGGTTTTTGGAATTGAAGGGCAAATCACGCCGCATGGCCTATTCTGTTTTATTTCGAGTTCGATGGATTTCGGCGCCAAGGACAGACCCGCGCCGGTCAGTTTCATATAAGCCTCTTTAGCGGTCCAAAATGCAAAAAACACTTGGCGCTGTGCCTTCTCTTCGACATTTCGCAGTTGGTTAAGCTCATTTGGGACGAAGACGGAAGGGGCAAGGGTCATTACGTCGGTTTTTCGGTCCATAAACTCAAGGTCGATACCGATTGGCGCGTCGCTTAGAGCAAGGACGGCTTTAGCGTGGCTGTGACTTAGGTTGAAATGTACTGGGTGGCCTTTGAGGTACGGTTTTCCACGGTCTTCGTAGGAAAACGCCAGTTTCGCGGGATCGGTCCCGAGATGGCGGCCCAATGTCATACGTAAAAACCCGCGCCCGCGCGCGAAGCGCTTACGGTGGATATCGAATTTGAACCGTTCCATTCGGGCATGCTCATCCGGCGCAAGCGTTTCAACCGCTTGCTCAAGATTGATATGCTGATCGTTATCCAGGTCGAAAAACTCGACCGAATAGGCGTCAGCGCGATCGTACATTTGTGAAAGCGCGGCGGTCATTCTTGAGCAATGCGGTTCTCGATGATTTCTGCCAGCACGTTAGCATGGTCGTCCTTCATCATGCTTAAGTGATCGCCGCCGACAAATTGTTTGTCGAGCCGGTCGATATTAATTTTGTGCCGCCAGCCTAACCAAGGATCAACTTCGAACATCCGGCGTTCGGGTGGTGTGCGCGGATGCGAGAAGACAATGGACGCGCGTCCGCTAAAGACACCGCCGTCGTATTTCGCGGCCGCTTCATGCCAGGCCCGTTCTACTTTGATTGTCCGATACTTCGATAGATTGAAGTGCTTGGTTATCTCTAGGATTGGGCCGCGGAAAATCAATGGGCGCAATTTGCCGTTAAGCCGTTCAAAGAAGAAGCCAAGCCCCTCTTTTTTCAGCATGGCCTGCTCACTTTCGAGGCGCTCTTTAAAGCCCAATGCGCTGTCGTCCTGGATCGTAAAGCCGGGGGCATATGTGTCCAAGATGAACAGGCGTTTGACCTTTTCGCCCAAGCGTTCCAGCTGGCACGCCATTTCAAATGCCGTCACCGCACCGCCTGAATAACCGGCGATGATATAGGGGCCTTGTTTTTGATGCTGCCGCAGATAGCTCACGTTTTCCGCTGCCATGTCTTCGATGCTAGTATGAGGCGCGTGGCCCAGAATACCGCGAGTCTGGAAGCCAATCACAGCACGCTTTTGGCCAAGAATTTTGCCCAGCTCAAAGAGGTTGTTCACGTTGCCGCCGACACCACCAACCACAAAGAGCGGGGTTTCGCCGTTTTCGGGCCCCGGGTGGATCACCGTCGATGAATCCCACGCCTCATCAGATATCGTTACGGGAACTGCTGCGGTTTTACCCACGTCTTGGTGTTCGTCCACGACCTTGGCCAGATCAGCGATGGTCTGATGCTGGAAAAGGGTCGAGATCGGAAGATCGATACCGTAGCGAGCGCGGATGCGGTTGAAGATTTTCACCGCCAAAAGCGAGTGGCCGCCGACCTCAAAGAAGTTGGCGTCGACATGGACCTCGCCCATCCCAAGTGCCTCTTTCCAGATGTTCGACAGCATGTCCTCGGTTTCGGACAGCGCGCGCTGCGCCGTGACCGGGGCAAGGGTCTCGGGGGAAACCGGCGGCAGGGCGCGGCGGTCAACTTTACCGTTCGCGTTGATCGGCAGGGTCTCAAGCGGCACATAATAGCTTGGCATCGCAAAGCTTGGCACGGTGCCTCTGATCTTGGCCGCCAAATCCGATGCATCGGTGACGCCCTCAGACTTGATGTAATAAGCCGCGATGACCTTTTCTGTCTGCCCCTCAGGGGCGGTGGCGATAACCGTAGCCTGTGCAATCTCGGGCAAGGCTTCCAAAGCGGTTTCGATTTCGCCCAACTCAACACGGAAGCCCCGAATTTTGACCTGCGTGTCGATCCGGCCCAAATAATGCACGAGGCCCGAAGGCTCGCGGCGCACCAGATCGCCGGTTTTGTAAAGCCGTACAGTGGCGTCCCAAGGCGCGGCTATAAAGCTCTCGTCCGTCAAAGCCGGGCGGTTCAAATAGCCAAGGGCGACGCCCAGACCGCCAGCACATAGTTCGCCAACCTCGCCATCGGGTACGGGGCGCCCATTTTCATCCAGAACATAAAGCGTGGTGCCGTTGATCGCTTGTCCAATCGGCAGCGCTTTGCCGGTGCCTAGGTCCGCATCGGTGATGGTATGGCAGCAGGTGAAGGTCGTGTTTTCAGTGGGGCCATAGCCGTTGATCACCGTCAGTTCAGGTGCGAGCGCCTTAACCGCAGCGACTTTCACCGGCGAGACCACATCTCCACCAGTTAAAAGCTGTTTAAGCGGCTTAAGATCCTCGGGGCGCTCGTCTGCCATTAGGTGGAACAGACCGGCTGTGATCCACGTCGAGGTGATCCCCTCTTCGGCAATGATCGTGCCCAACTCGTCGAGGCGTAGCTGGGTTTGCTCGGGCACAACAAGGGTGCCGCCATTGAGCAGCGCGCCCCAGATTTCCAAGGTTGCAGCGTCAAAGGCGATGGGCGAGTTTTGCAAAATGCGCTCGTCCGGGCCAAGGGTCATGAAGCTTTGATCGATCACCAGTCGCAAAATTGCCCGGTGTGGGATCACAGCACCTTTTGGCACCCCGGTAGAGCCGGAGGTGAACATGACATAAGCCACGCTTTCGCTGTTCAGCACAGTTTTCGGCGCAGGTACCGGTGCCGCGTCGGTCTCAATCGTCAGAGGAACGCGGGTTATGTCGCGTCCAGCGATCTCGGCCACATCGCCGATGACAATGTCGATTGCCGCGTCGTTCGCGATACTCGTCAGCCGCTCGGCGGGGAAGTAATCGGGCAATGGCACATAGGCCGCCCCCAGTTTCACAATCGCCAAAATCCCGGCAATGATTTCAAAGCTGCGCTGGGTTGGGATACCAATGTTGTCCCCCGGCGCGGCCCCAGCAGCGATCAGTTTTGCGGCCAAAACATTGGTCGCTTGATCAAGATCGGCATAGCTGAGTGCGCGGTCGCCAAAGCTGAGCGCCGCTTTGTTTGGCTGCGCAGCAACAACATCGGCAAAAGCGTCAGTGATCGTTTGATATCTTTGGTTCGCGGCAATTGGCGCGGCAGGGGCGAGATGTTGCACCGGGGCCACTTGGCCAAAGAGAGACATATCCCAAACGTCGAACTCATCAATTGCCGTGTCAGGCTTAGAGATGATTTCGCGCAAGAGCGCCACGAGCGCATCGAAATGCGATTTGATGGTGTCAGCCTCGAACAGATCGACCGAATAACTCCACTCGGTCATGACCTTATCGCTGTGATCCGTCACGTTGAGATAAAGATCAAAATGCTCGTGTTGACGCGGATTGGTTACCAGCTCGGCGGCGGTGGCGCCAAAGTCCAGCTTGGATAGATCAATCCCATTGTCGATGTTGAAAACAACGGGAATGAGCGTCGCCCGTGAGGGGTCGCGTGGCAGTTTCAGCGCCCGAACCAAAGCCCCGAAAGTGTAGTTTTGGTTCGAGAAGGCATCCAACATTTTGCCCCGGACGTGGCCCAGATAGCTGGTGAAATCATCGCTCCAGTTAATCTGAGTGCGGATCGGCAAGAGGTTAACGCAATGCCCAACCACATTGGGCGTCCCACGCGCAGCTTGACCCGCAGCGGGCAGACCAATGGCGATGTCAGACAGGCCAGCGGCCCGTGCGACGGTCAATTTATAGGCCGCAAGCAGCATATTGACGAAGGTTGAGCCGCGTTTGGCTGCAAATTTGCGCACGGGATCAACGAGATCGCGCGGCAGTTCAAAATCATAACGCGCCCCGCGCACCGAGCGGATCGGTTGGCGTGGATGGTCCGTTGGCAGGTCGAGAACTGGCACTGGATTTGCATATTCATCCAGCCAATATTTCGCCACGTCACGCGCCTCTTCAGAGCGGATCCAGTCATGCTCGACCCGCGCGTAATCGATAATGCTGTCCGCCTTGCGCAGCGGTTTTGCATCCGGATCAGTCAGCGTCATGTAAATCGCCGAGATGTCGCGGGCGATCACATCGATTGACCAACCGTCGCAGACGATATGATGCGCGGTGATGATCAGGTGATGATCCTGATCAGAGACGCTTACAAGCTTTGCACGGGCCATGGGGCCATTTTTGATATCGAACGGCGTCTGAACTTCGGACGAAATGACGCTCGCAAGCTTAGTTTTGCTAGAGGTGCCGTCGAGATCGCGCAGGTCGACGTGGTCCACAATCGTGTCCATTTCCGCATGGATCAACATAACCAAACCGTCGGGGCTAAACGTCGAATTCAGCGCGTCGTGGCGGCGGAAGGCTTTGCGCGTGGCATCAATTAGCTTTGCGGTGTCCACAGTGCCTTCGAGACGCAGCGAGACGCTTTCGTTATAGGCGGCGTTTTCTTCAGGCTGCACCAAGAGCGAGGCCCAAATTTCGCGCTGGGCCTCTGTTGCTGGCACGGCAATGCTGTCCGAACCGCTGGTCATGCTTTCGCGAATCCGCTCTGGCCCATCGGGCAGGCTTAACCGTGGTGGCACCGCAGAGAGCTTCGGCCCCTCATATGGGACCGCCTCGCGCCCAGTGAGCATGCCATCGGCGCGCATCTCAAGAACCGAATCCTTGATCGCGTCAATGATGTACTCGATGTCTTCGTTGTCGTGGGCCGCCGTCATATAAGACGGGAAGCCTTCCAGAATGAACACGCCGCGCTCGCGCATATGCGCCCCAAGAAGCGGTGCGAATTTTTGATCGTCGCCCAAGCGCAGATACATCAGCGAGCCGCAGTTCGGCATTTCGAACGGTAGATCGTTATCCTCGAACCAGCGATCGATGGTGCCAGCGACGCGGTCGCCCTTGGCGTTGATGTTTTTCCAGAAGAATTCCGGTTGCTCAGCAAAGAATTTCAAGGTCACCCGTGCAGCCGCCATGGCAATGGGGTGGCGCACAAAAGTACCGGCAAAGAAGGTCACCGGCGCCGAGGGGAAACTGTCGTCGCCGTAGTTCCAATAGCCACCATCGAAGGTGTCCATGTATTTCGACTTACCGGCCACCACGCCGATGGGCATGCCGCCGCCAGGGATTTTGCCGTAGGTTACGAGGTCTGCGTCAACGCCGTAATAGGCCTGCGCGCCGCGCGGTCCAAAGCGGAAGCCGGTGATGACCTCGTCAAAGATGAAGACGGTTTCGCTTTCGCGGGTGATCCGGCGCACTTCGCGGATGAACTCAACCGGGCGCAACTCGGGGCGGCGCGATTGCACAGGCTCGACAAGAACGGCGGCCAATTCATGGGCGTGTTGCCGTATATAATCGAGCGCCTCGGCAGAGCCGTAGGGCAAGACGATCGCGTTTGAGACCGCTGCGCGCGGGACGCCGGGGGCGAGCGGCATGGTGCGCGGCCCGTCTTTGCCGTTGACGGCGCGGACCAACACTTCGTCGAAGTTGCCGTGATAATCACGGGCAAACATGACGATTTTATCGCGGCCCGTGACCGTACGTGCCAGACGCATCGCGGCGTAAACTGCCTCCGAGCCGGTACAGACAAAGCTGGCGCGTTCATTGCCGGTCAGATCACAAAGCAGTTCCGCAGTTTCAAGCGCCGCAAGGCTTTGGGGGCCGACCTCAAAGCCAGCTTCCATCTGTTCTTCGACAGCGCGCACGATGAAATCGGGGCTGTGGCCGAGGAAGCCGGGGCCGAAACCGTTAAGAATATCGATATATTCGTTGTCATCCACATCGATCAGACGCGACCCCAAGGATTTGGCGGTCACGATTTGATAGACCAGCTCTTTCCACATGCGGTTGAAGCCCGAGGCCGTGCGCGGGTCAGCATGGGCCTGACGGTATTGGGCCGTCAGACGTTTGGACGTCGGTGTCTTGTCGTTAAAGCGCTTCACCAGACGCGCGATATGATTGCGCTGTTCGCGGGTCAGTTCGCTGGAGGCGTCCTTGGTTTCGATCTTGGTCGATGGCGCGGAACTTGGAGTGGCCTCTTTTGGGGCCTCGATCCGCGTCATTTCAGCCATAGGTGCGGTGCGATCTAGCGGGGTTTTGCCCCGGATCGAGCCATTGGCCTCAATGTGTTTCGATAGTTCATCAAGGGTCGAGAACCCGTCAATCAGCTCGCGTAGGGTCACGGCCACCCCGAAACGGTCCGAGATTTCGCGGGTTGCTTGGGTTAGCAAAAGCGAATCAAAGCCAAGTTCTAGGAAGTAGCTGTCGCCCTCCATCTCATCGGGGTCGAGCCCCGACAGATCGGAAAGCATGTCGCGCAAAGCGGCGTCGACTGATAGCGCGGGCTCTGGCTCTTCTTCGCTGATTGCATCGGCGGCGATCGCAGCGGGCATTGTGCCGCTGGGGTCGACATCGATGGGCTCAACCCAAAAGCGTTGCCGCTGGAATGGATAGGCGGGCAGGTCGAACTGACGCGGCGCAGGGGCGGCGTCGGGGTTCAGAAGTGCCCAGTCAACCGACAGACCATGGGCCCAAAGCATCCCGAAAGCCTCAAGCACCGCGACATGCGAGTTTTGATCCTCAGATGTGGCGTGGGGCAGTGAGTTCAGGGTCGGTTTGGCGGTTTTCTTATCCGGGTTCATCGCCGCCAAAGTGGCGAGCGTGCGGCCGGGACCAACTTCGAGGAAGATATCCGGCGCGCCAGCCCATAGGTTGGCAATAGCATTATAGAAGCGCACAGGCTTGCGGATGTGATCAGCCCAATAATCTGGGTCGGTCGCTTCGATTTCAGTCAGCCAGTCGCCGGTAACTGTCGACATGATCGCGATTTGCGGCGCTTTGAGGTCAACTTGCGCGACCAACTTGCGGAATTCGTCAACCGCCGGTTCCATCATATGGCTGTGGAACGCGTGGCTGGTCTTGAGTTTTGTGCTTTGAACGCCAACGGACTCTAGGGTCGTAAGGGTTGCATCAATCGCGGCCTCTGGCCCGGCAATCACCACCGATTGCGGCCCATTGATCGCGGCGACATCGACGCCGTCGCTTAGATGCGCCTGTAGATCACCCTCTGAAGTGCGAACCGAAGCCATGACGCCACCGGGCAAAGCCGACATTAGACGACCGCGCGCGGCAATCAGTTTGATCGCATCGGGCAGGTCCATCACGCCAGCCAGTGTCGCCGCCGCAAATTCGCCGATCGAGTGACCAATCATCACATCTGGAGTGACACCCCAATGGGCCCATTGCTTCGCCAGAGCATAGGAAATTGCAAAAATAGCAGGCTGCGTGATGGCCGTGTCTTGCAACACTTTGGCCATGGCATCTGCCTCATTGCCCTCGGCAAAAATGATTTCGCACAGGCTGCGCCCGATTTCAGGCTCAAGAAGCTGGTCGCAAATGTCTAGCGCGCCGCGGAACACCGGTTCGGCGGCATAGAGGTCGCGGGCCATGCCGATATGTTGGGCGCCTTGGCCCGGAAACATAAAGGCAGTGGTTTCGCGCGATTTATAAGCCACGCCTTTGGTGGATGCATCGCTTGCGCGTTGCGCCAAATCCTGCATGCCGGAGGCCACGACCACGCCGCGTTGGGCGAATTGCGTGCGTCCGTGGCGCAGGGTTTCGAGGGTGCCAGCAATTTCCGTATCGGTTTTATCGCTCGCCCAAGCGCCCAAATTCTTGATCGCCGCGTTCACACCATCGCCCGAAGAAGCGGTGACTGGATAGACTTGCGGTCCTTCAAGCGGCGTCTGCTGGGCCGGTTTGGCACTTGGGGCAGGGCTTTCGGTGATGACCATGTGGATATTTGTGCCGCCCACACCTAGTGAGGTCACACCGGCGTAGCGGGGCTCAAGCCCGCGCGGCCATGGCTTATTGGTCGCAACCGGGTAGAAGGCCGAGTTTTCAAAATCGATGCGCGGATTGGGCGCGTTGAAATTCACCAAGGGTGGAATTTCTTCGTTGGCGATTGTTAGCGCGGCCTTGATCAGGCCGGTGATGCCAGAGGCCGTGTCCAAATGGCCCACGTTGGTTTTGACCGAGCCAAGGGCACAAAACCCCGTTGCATCCGTGCTGGCAGAAAAAGCGGAATGAAGCGCCGCAAATTCAATGGGATCGCCCAAAGGCGTGCCGGTGCCATGAGCCTCAACATAGTTGATTTGACGCGCGTTGATGCCAGCGGCTGAATGCGCGGCCTCGATAACCTCGGCTTGGGCCTTGATCGAAGGGGCGGCATAGCCCGCTTTTTCAGAGCCGTCGTTGTTGACGGCATACCCATTGATGACCGCGATGACGTTATCACCGGCCTCTAAAGCGTCCGAAAGGCGGCGAAGAACAACCAAGCCGGCACCATCGCCAAAGACCGTGCCGGAACTGTCCGCATCAAAGGCGCGGCAATGGCCATCCTCGGCCGCCATGCCCTCTGGGGTATAAAGATAAGGGCGCTTTTGCGGGAATGTGATCGCAACGCCGCCTGCGAGCGCCATGTCAGCATGACCCGCTTTGAGCGCATCACATGCTTGCGCGACGGCCACCAAAGAGGTGGAGCAGGCGCATTGAATGTTAACCGCAGGGCCAGTGAGATTGAGCTTATAGGCCAATCGCGTGGCTAAGAAATCTTTGTCATTGCCAAAGACCGTCGCCAGATCGCGCACCGGATACCCGATGGCAATTTCGCGCGCCTTACCGGGGCCAGAGACAAGATTATTCAGCAGATAGCTGTTGAGCGCAGCGCCACAAAAGATACCGATGCGGCCGTCGAAACGGGCCGGATCGTGGCCAGAGCTGTCGAGGGCGTTTTGCGCGACCTCAAGCAGAACGCGGTGCTGCGGATCCAGTTTTTCGGCTTCGCGCGGGGGAATGCCAAAGTGACGGGCGTCGAACATATCCGCGCCCTCCATGACACCGCGCGCGGCGACATAGGGGGCATCTGGGTCATGATCGTTCGGGTTTACGTCAAGCTCTTCAGGGGTGAAGTGGCTGATCGTCTCGCGGCCAGCGACTATGTTTTCCCAAAACGTATTCACGTCCGGCGCGCCGGGGAAACGCCCGGCCATGCCAACGATTGCGATCGCGTCAGTTGAGACATCTTTGCGGGTTTCGGTGGCTTTTGGTGTCGCTGCCGCCTTATCCACACTTAGATGCGTTGCTAGCGCCTCGATGGTCGTGTGTAGGAAAAAATCGGTGATCGGGAATTTGGTGTCGAGCGCCTTTTGCACGCCATCATGGATGCGCGCGACCTGGAGAGAGCTGGCACCAAGATCAAAGAAATTCGCTTTGGTATCAGGCGCTTGAATTTCGAGCACGTCCTCAACCACTGCAACGATTGCAGGTTTGGCCGCTGTCGCAGGTTTTGCTGCGGCGGGGGCGGGTTTTGGTGCCGCCTTCGCTTTGGGCGCGGCCTTGGAACTTGCGCCAGAACTTGCGTTAAGTTTTTTGTCCATCACGTCTTGGTCGACGTCCAATAGGGCGCGTTTGTCGACTTTGCCGTTTGGCGTCACGGGGAGCGCTTCAACCTCATGAAGCCGTTGCGGGCGCGCATAGACCGGAAGCTTCTCGGCCAAAAACTTATGGACCTCATCGGGGTCCACGTTGTCGCCAACATAAAAACCAATCAGCGTTTTATCAGCGAGATCAGAGCTTTCTTTCGCAATGACCGCCGCCTGCGTGACAGCACCAAACTGCTCGAGCGTCGCTTCGACTTCGCCAAGCTCGACGCGGAAGCCGCGAATTTTGACTTGGTTATCGACGCGCCCGAAAAACTCAATTGAGCCGTTGCCGGGATCCATTGCCACATCGCCTGAGAGATAGATCATCAGGTCTTTGTCCCAAGGCGCTTGGACAAATTTCTCGTCGGTCAGGTCCTTGCGACCCCAATAGCCAAGAGCGAGGCCGCGTCCAGCAAGCGCCAGCTCGCCGCGCGTGCCGTGGGGCACAAGGTTTTGTTTATCGTCAACAACATAGGTTTGAGAGCCGCGAACAGACTTTCCGATGGGCAGCGGATTGCCCGAACTGGCCTCTTCGTATGAAATGAGATGCCAGTTGGTTACGTTGCTTTCGGTCGGCCCATAACCGTTGATCGCCCGAAGGTTGGGGCAAACTGCCAGCACTTTGGCCACCTGCACCGGCGATACGATATCGCCGCCGATGATCAACTCATGAACGTTTTCGAAACAACTGGCATGGGTGTCGGCCATGGCGTTGAACAGGCCGGTGGTCAGCCAAAGCATGGTCACCTTATGCTCAACGATTTGCTCAGCGATGACCGAGAGCGCCAACATGCCGTTGGGCGGCAAAACAATCGCGCCGCCGTTTAGCAGCGGGCCAAAAATATCGATAATCGAGGTGTCAAAGGCAAAGGCCGAAGAATGCAGCGAAATCGTTTCCGGGCCCAGTTCCAGCCAATCCGTGCCAACAAGCAGCCTGATGACCGAACGATGCGGCAGCATCACGCCTTTGGGATTGCCTGTCGTGCCGCTGGTATACATCACATAGGCGATGTTCTCGCCGTCGATTTTAGCCTTGGGCGGATTTTTCGCCGTCTTGGGGAAATCTTTATAGGCGATGCGCACCATCGGTTCATCATCTAGCGGTGGGCAGCTGCCCAAAAGCACGCGAATACCTGTGTTTTGCGCCATAAAGACCAAGCGCTCTTTGGGCAGGCTTACGTCGAGGGGCAAATAGCCCGCGCCAGCCTTAAGCGTGCCCATAACCGCAACCATAAGTTCCAGCGCACGGTCGGAGGAAATCCCGACCAGATCGCCTGGCCCAATGCCTTCGCTGACCAGCCGCTCCGCCAAGGCGTCAGCCCGTTCGTTAAGCGTCCCATAGTCCATGGTTTGCGTGCCGAAAATAACGGCGCGCGCGCTTGGGTCTGCTTGAACAACGCGTTCAAACACGTCCACAATCGTGGTCGTTTCGAGCTGCGCGTCCGCGGATGAAATATGACGATGTTTATTCATAGCTAGCAATCAATAGGCAAATGGCGAACGATAGATTACACTTAGGTCTTGAGCGTTTCGTGCGTTAGATGTGGCAAATGTAGCAGCCAAATGGTTGCTGTTTATTGGACCGCCTGCAAGTGCCGTACCTACATTGGTGGTGTTAGATAGGTCATTCATCGGCACGCTTCACCCCCATGGTACATACACTTTTACTCATACGCTGAGGGTCTATTTAAACCCTAGCGCAGAAATTTCCCACTCCATAGCTGGACTTTCCTACTTTTTCTCAAAGAAATTGCATTTTTGCATATACGACGAAAGCCGCGATTTATCGGCACATTTGTGTTGAAACTATGGAGCGTTCGTAAAAAAGTTAAATTGATCTGTGTGCGCTTGCGCATCATATGTCAGGTACGGGAGTATTTTGAACAAAATGCTCCATTTTGGAGCAAATTGGGGGTTCAGTGTGATTGTAAGACTGGCGGTGGTTGTGATTCTTTTGGGCCTGCTTGCAGTGCCTGTTTTTTTGTGGGCGTTTCAAACTTACGGTGTTTACCGATTTGCGAAAACCGGGGCGGGGCCAGAAAGCCTGAGTCTCACGGGTGTTGAGCGTGTTGAACTCGCTGCGACGGACGGTGAGAAGATTTTTGCTTGGGTTGCACAACCTGAGGCGGGGCAGCCGATTATTGTCAGTTTCCACGGCAATTTCACTGAAGCGGCCCCCTCATTTGAGCGGATTGTGCCGCTGGTTTCGCAGGGGCACGGCGTTGTCATGCTAGAATACCGCGGCTCGGGGGCTGCGCCGGGGCGTCTGAACGAAAAGCGGATGAAGGCAGATGCCGAGGTTGTTTATGATGCGCTGGGCGATCTGATCGAGGGTGGAATTGAAGGCCGGAAAATCATCTCGCATGGGTACTCGCTGGGAACGAGCCCCGGCATTTGGCTTGCGGCCAATCGCCCGGTTGATGGGCTGGTCGTCGAGGCGGGGTTTGCGCGGCTAACGGACTATTGGGAGCGGCGTTATTTCAGTGTGCCGATTTTCCGGCTGATGTGGGCCGAGCGGCTGGAAAATCAGCGGGACATTGCTGCGGTAAGCGCGCCTGTTCTGATGCTGCATGGCGCCAAAGACCCGGCTTTGCCGCTGGCTTGGCCACAGGCAAGTTTTGATGCGGTGAGCGCGCCCAAAAAATTCGTGCTTTATCCCGAGGGCGCGCATTCGGATTTGGTTGATCACGGCATGGTCGCGGATGTCACGGCTTTCGTCGCGGATCCGGCGGGGTTTGTCGCGGCAGATTAGTGGCAATCAGGACTGCCGGCGGGCGGCCATGCGCTGCCCGCTAAAGGATTTTATTGAGCAGATCGCCGATTTTGGAGATTGCCGGGTCCGACATCATAGTGAAGTGATCGCAATCGAATTCATGCACGTCGATTTTGCCCGAGACCACCTTGTCCCAGCCCAGCGTCCGGCCACCAGCGATAAACTGTGTCGAGGCGCGTTTGGCTTTGAACAGAGTGATATTCCCATCATAGGTATCGGCTTCGTAAAGCGCTTGGGCGCGGATGAAAGCATCGGTCATGCGTTGCCCGGTCAACTCGCTCGGCAGCGCCTCTCCGGCGGACAAAAGCCTGTCAATCTCACCTAGATCGCCAGCAGCACTGCGCGCACCACGTTTGCGTTCAATCCACTCAAGCGCAAAACGCACATCCCAGTTGCGCGCGGCCCAGATCTTTTCGAGCGTCGTTAGCTGTTTGTTGCCCACATGCGCGGCCAGCGTATCAAAGAAGATCAGGTTTTCGACCGTCTCGCCCTCAGCCTTGAGCATTTGCGTCATCTCATAGGCGATCAGGCCACCGCCCGAATAGCCTGCGAACCAATAAGGCCCGATGGGCTGATGCTCGCGCACGGCGGCGAGATAGCGCGTGGCCATCTGCTCGATGGTCTCGTCAATATCGGGACCGCCGTCAGAGCCGAGGCTGCGAACACCGATAAACGGGATGTCCTTGCGCAGATAGCCCGACAAAGAGCGGAAATTCAGGACGTTTCCGCCCGCGCCGTGGATGCAGAACAGGGGTGTTTTGTTTGGATCGCCGGATTTGATATTGACCAACGGGCTCCACTCATATGTCGCCTTGGGCGCGCTGGCTGCCTCGCCCCCTTTGGCGGTCGAGACGTCGATACCCGCACGGGCGATGATCAACTCGGACAATTGCCCCAGTGATGGTGCCTCAAAAAGCGTCGCCAAGGGCAGATCAACTTCGTATTTCTTGCGAATACGGCTGAACATGCGCACCGCGTTGAGCGAGTGGCCACCCAGAGCGAAGAAATCTGCCTCGGCGGTGAGTTTTTCTGCACCCAGCAGATCGGTCCAAAGATTGGCGAGCCAATTCTCGACGTCATTGCCCAAATCCGCAAGTTCGGCGCCGGGCGTATCGGCGCGAGCTGCCTTGGGCTTGCTGGCTTGCACCATCGATAGCTTGACCAGATCAAGGGGCAGCGTTGAGACGACCATGCGGTCGCGCGCTTCGCTCATGATCCGCGAGAACAACTGCGGGGCATCCGCCGCCGCGATGCCTTGGGACAGCATGTGTTCGGTGAGCGATAGCTGCGTATCCAAATTGCCCAAGGCGCTGGCATCAACGCCGCGCATGGCAAAACCCTCGAGGTATAGGAGCGGGTTGTTTTGATCGTCGGTGATTTCGACGTCGAAAGAGGCGAAATGATTGGCCTCAACTTTGCTTCGATACGACCGCGAGCGCACCACGGGCGGGACCGGGCCTAAAACACGAATGCGCTCGATTGACATGGGGGCATAAACCATGCCGCTGCGCTCTGCGGGACTCAAAAGATCGAGCCCAACCGTGGCAGCGGTATCCATCAAACCGGGGTGTACGCGCCAAATCTGCGTGTCCGCGTGCTGATCTGGAGACAGAGCAAACTGCCCCTTTGACACAGTCTCAAAAACTTCGATTCGCTCGACGTTGTCCCAACGTGGGCCAAAACTGACCCGATCACTTTGAGCCGAGGTGTCCGAGCTGCGCAGCATCGCGCCGCTGGTGTCTTGGGCGAGGCTAGCGGGCGGTGTTTTATCCATGCGCGAGACCGCAACGATCTGCGCGCGGGCATGTTCAACCGGGGTCGCACCCTCTGCGCCGCCGGTGCTTTGCACGAGCACATCATAGCCTTTTAGAACCGGCGACAAGCGCACAGTTACCGAGCGCGGTAGATCGCCGGGGAAGACCAAAGGTGAGGTTAGTGACAGCGAGCGGATTTCGAAGGGCTTGGCACCCAACGCCTCGCGGCCTGCGTTCTCGATGATATCGATATAAGCGACACCGGGCAGGATTTTCTGGCCGTTGACGATGTGGTCGGTCAGAACCCACTCTGCGTTTGGATCGACACCGCGCTCAAAGACAATGGCGTCGCCATCTTTGCGGCGGGCCCCCAAAAACGGTTGTGCCTCGCCTGTGCCGACCTCCACGCCATAGGTCGAAGCTGCCATGCCAATGTCGCGCCAGATGCCCCAGCCAATGGTCAGGCCATCGCTTCGGCTGGCCGCGAAGGCCTCAAGGAATGCGTTGGCGGCGACGTAATCCGTTTGGCCGGGAGGGCCCAGGATGACCGACGAGCTGGAGAAGACCGCGAAAAGATCGAGCGTGCCGTCGGGGAATAGGTCGCCCAAATGGACGGTCCCATCGACCTTGGGGGCGAGCACCGCATGGGCGCTGCCAAGCGATTTCATCGACAGGGGCGCGTCGTCAACTGTGCCTGCCGCATGGAAGATGCCGTTGACCGGGCCGAGGTCGGCCTCGATTTGCGTTTTGGCTTGGGCCAAAGTGCCGGGCTGCGTGACGTCGCCTTGGTAGTAACCAACCTTGCCACCGAAGGCCTCGACAGCTTTGGTCAATGCGGCGTCGGGCTTGGCGCTGCGCGATAGGATCGCGAGTTTGGCTTTGTAATTCTCAGCAAGCCAAAGCGCGAGCAAACGGCCAATGCCGCGCAAGCCGCCGGTGATTAGATAGGTGGCACCATCGCGCAGTCGTGCCTCGTCGCGGGACTGCGGCGCGGTTAGGGGGACGTTGGCCTCTACTTGGCGGGTTTTTGTCCGCAGCGAGACCTTGTCGAAACCGTCGTTTATGGTCAGCTCACCCACAAGTTTAGGGGCGATTGTCTCAGGTGCCGCGTCGCTTGCCAGATCAACGTATTTAGACGTGACAGAAGGAATTTCACGCGGCGCAACGCGAACCGGGCCCATCATCAATGCATGAGAGACGTTCGTCGTCGCGAGATCGCCAGCCGCCCAAGCCTCGATGCCAGCCATGACCACCGTCACAGGCATCGACGGATCGGCGACCTGAAGCGCCCGCATCAAATTGAACGCGCCGTCGAAAACAAACCCATCATCCGCACCGTCTAGTGGCCAGAGATAAAGGATTTGGGTCGGAACCTGACCCAAAGCTTCGAACAGGGCATCGAAGTCTTCGGACTGATCAGGGCGCAGGGCGTATTTGCCATTGGCGGCTGCATAGGCATCGCCGCGCGCCACTTCTATTACTTGGCAGCCTTGCGCCATTAGCGCGCTAATCGCCGCGGCAGAGGTCGCGTCGCCGCCGGTAAAGACGAGGGTTGCCTGACCCGGCGCCATTTCAGCGGGGCGGCCGGGCATGTCGCGCCATTCAAAGCCGCTAAACCACTCGTTATGATCGTCCAGACGCGCAAAGCTAATTGGATCCTCGGCATTATCGCTTTGTGCCAGAGCGCCCTTGCCCGGTTCGATCCAGTGAATATTCTTCTCAAAGGCATAAGTCGGGATCGAGATTTTGCGGCCAGCCGCACCGGGCAGCGCCTCAAGATCAACGTCGACGCCATTGGCCCAGAGCCCGCCTAGCGCGGTCAGGGCAACCCCAAGATCGTTGCTTTCAACTTTGGGTTTGCGCCCGGTGTAGAGAATTGCCTGCGGTGGGTTGTCAGCCTCGATCATCTCAACGAGCGGGCCTAGGGCCTGACCCGGTCCAACCTCGATTATGATCTGGTTCGGTTTTTCGAGAATTTTTGTTGCCGTGTCCACAAAACGCACGGTGTGGCGCATGTGGCGAACCCAATAATCGGGCGAGACGAAATCATCGTCGCGGCCCCAATCACCGCGCGTCGATGAGACGAAAGGCACTTTGGGTGGGCTGAAGTTGAACCCTTCGATCCCCTTGCGGAAGGTCTCTAGCTGGCCGTCCAACAGCCGCGAATGACCTGCGGCATCAACATGAATGCGGCGTGCCTCAAGGTCGGTGCCAGCGACTTTGGCTTCGAGCGCTTCGATATCGGCCAACGTGCCCGAGACAACCGAAAGCTGCGGCGCGTTGAGCGCGGCGATATCAAGATCGGTGCCGATCAACTCGCGAACCTTGTCCTCGGGGGCGGGGATCGTTGTCATTGCGCCAGTTGGTGCGTCCTGAATGACCTGACCGCGCATGGTGAGGATTTTAACAGCATCAGGCATGGACAGGGTGCCAGCGATGACGGCACCTGCGTATTCGCCAACGCTATGGGCAAAAATCGCGTCCGGTTTGATGCCCCAGCTTTCCAGAAGCTTGGCGTAAGCATATTCGAGGATAAAGAGCGCTGGCAGCGCGTAGCTTGTGCTGTTGAGCACTGCGCGATTGGCTTTATCTGCCACGTCGCGCTCGAACATCACTTCGTAAAGATCAGCGGGCGCTTCGGGAGGGAGCGCGGCGAAACAAGCCTTAACCGCTGCCGCAAAGGCGGGGGCGGTTTCGAGTAAATCCTTGCCTGCACCAGCGTATTGTGCGCCGCCGCCTGCGAACATGAAGACGATGTCTGGCTTTTCGGTACCAGTTTTGGCCTGGGAAATCAGCTCGGGCGCCTCGCCTGAAAAGGCGCGCTTAAGATCGTCTTTGGTCCGCGCGGCCACTGTCATCCGATGGTCGAACTGGGCGCGTCCATTGCGCAGAGTATAGGCGATATCGCCAAGCTCAGGCGTGGTTTGCGCGTCAAGGTAGTCGGCCCATTTGCCCGGTGTGTTGCTAAGCGCGCCCTTGGTTTTTGCCGCAAAGGGGAACAGGCGCCACGTGTCATCATGGGCGGTAGTGGGCAGCGCGGGCGCTTCTTCGACGATGATATGGGCGTTGGTGCCGCCAACCCCAAGCGAGTTGACGCCAGCGCGGCGCGGCGTGCCGGAGGTGGCCCAATCACGCCCGGTCTGTGCAACTTCGAAACGCGAGTTTTCGAAGTCAAAGCGGGTGTTATGGGTTTTAAAGTTGAGGGTCGCCGGGATTTGTTTGTGGCGCATCGCCTCGATGACTTTGATCAAACTGGCCCCGCCTGCGGCGGTGTCCAAATGTCCGATATTGGTTTTGACCGAGCCGATTGCCAGCGATTTAGCCGGGCCTTCGCCGTAAATTTCCGTCAGGGCCGTCAATTCGATGGGGTCGCCCAAATTGGTCCCGGTGCCGTGGGCCTCGATGTAGCTGATGGTGTCCGGCTCGACGCCCGAAAGCGCGACGGCTTCGGCCATGGCCTCGGCTTGGCCTTCGACCGATGGCGCAAAGTAATTCGCCTTTTGATTGCCATCGTTGTTGATCGCAGACCCAAGGATTACTGCCTTGATGTCATCGCCGTCGGCAACCGCGTCCTCGTAGCGCCGCAACGCCAGCATGGTCGCGCCGGAACCAAAAACCGTGCCTGCGCCTGCGTCATCGAAAGCACGACAAACCCCATCGGGGGAAAGCACTTCGTTCGGGGCGTAGGTATAGCCTTCGCGGTGCGGAACCTCGATGGTCACGCCGCCTGCGAGCACCATGTCGGTTTCCATGTTTAGGAGCGAATTTACCCCAAGATGAACCGCAACCAGCGACGTCGAACAGGCAGTTTGCACCGCCACCGACGGGCCTTGCAGGTTCAGGACATAAGAGACCCGCGTGGGCAGGAAATCTTTATCGTTCCCGGTGTGGCGCAAAAGGAAAACGCCGGTTTCCTCGACCAGATCGCGGTTAGATAAGAGGTTGAAGGGGAAATAGGCCTGAAACCCGCAACCACCAAAGACGCCAATACGCCCGTCAAAAGCATCCGGCACGTGGCCCGCGTCCTCTAGGGCCTCCCAAGCGCATTCAAGAAAATGGCGATGTTGGGGATCGAGTATCCGCGCCTCTTTGGGGGAGAACCCAAAAAACTCGGCGTCAAAACACTCCATATCCGGCAGGATATTCGCAGCCTTCACATAATTGGGGTCGGCAAGTTTTTTGCGGCTAACACCAGCCGCCAAAAGATCCGCGTCAGACAGATGCTGGGTTGCCGCCTGTCCGGCCGCCAGCATATCCCAATACTCGCCAACATTGCGAGCAGCCGAAACGCGCAAGGCGCGACCGACAATGGCAATCCTATTGTCTGGCAGTTCGTTTGTACTCATGCCTTACTTACCCTCTGACGCGATCCGCCCAACCTAATTACAGCTTAACGTTTGCCCATCCGTGCAAGCCTTGCCTTTGCCCGATCTGCACCCCGGCGTTTGGCGCTTGGCTTTGCTGTTGAGCCCCCATCAATATGCTCAGAAAATGACTTAATTGTTGTGAACCGAAATACATCAGTTACGGCAATATTCCGTCCAAGTTTTTCCTGCAACTCGCGTTGAACTTGCACGACTAGCAGCGAATGACCACCCAGATCGAAGAAATTTGCCGTTGTGCTGACCGATGGCAGCCCAAGTGCGGCTTTCCAGACATCCGAAACCAGCTTTTCGGTGTCGCTTTGCGAGCCTAGATCAGCTTGTGTCTCAGTTTGATCGTAAGGTGAGGGCAAAGCCTTGCGATCAATTTTGCCGTTTGGGGTCTGCGGAAAGCTGGCGAGGGTCATGATTCGCGCAGGTACCATGAAAGTGGGCAGCCTTGTGGCGAGGGCGCTTTTGGCCTGTGCCTCATCCAGCGTTGCCCCGGCGGCCATGGTCACATAGCCCACCAAACGTTTGTCTCCTGCGCCCATGTCCAAGGCGCTTACCACCGCGCCAGTGACCTGAGGATCATCACGCAAAGCGCTTTCAATCTCGCCAAGTTCGATGCGGTAGCCGGAAACCTTGACCTGATTATCGATGCGGCCCAGAAACTCTAGATCGCCGTTTGGACCGATGCGCACCAGATCGCCAGTGCGATAGAATTTACCATCTTTGGTGTCGACGAACCGATCCGCAGTCAGATCAGGGCGTTGCCAATACCCGTTGGTCACACCCTCACCGCCGATCCACAATTCGCCCGGCACGAGAGGCGGCATTTCTTTACCCGTCTCAGAGCGGATCGACAGGGTCGTGTTTGCAATGGGCTGGCCCAAAGTCACCGCGTCGCCGTCAACCTTGGCCACCGAGGACCAAATCGTCGTCTCGGTAGGCCCATACATATTATAAAGTGTGCCTTTGAGCGCGCCGTTTAGGTCGCGGGCTAATTCGCGCGGCAAGGCCTCGCCACCCACCATCATCACGTCAAGCTGGCCCAAAGCATCGCGCCCAGCCTCATCCGCCGCAATAAAGGCCGCCATCGATGGCGTGCATTGCAGGTGGGTGATGTTCCGCTCGCGGATATTATCGGGAACAGAGGCGGCTTTGCCCAAACCGCCCTCGGCACCAAGCTCGTCCTTGAGCAGCTTGAGATTGGGCAAGTTCTCCAGAACAAAATCCGTGTCGACGCCAAAATCAAGCTGGCACGCGATCTCATCTACACCGATTTCAGAGACTTTGCGGACAATCGCCTTGGCGCTTTCGACCGTGCCGAACAGGCCCGATGTTTGATAGTAGCGCTCAAAGGCGTGATCGAGGAGCGCGTCCATTTCCTCGGCGCTCAAATCCTGCTCTTCGAAGACCTCTTGGGGCGATTTGCCCGTGGCGTCCGCCTTGGTCTTGAAGGTCGGGAATGACCACGAGGCACGCTTGATCAGGTCGGTCGCGCTTTTTAGATAGCGCTTCATCGGGGCGCGGACGGTTTCAAGCACGACCTCATCGCTCTCACCCACAAAGGTATGAAGCATCAGCGTGACCGTGCCGTTGCCCTCATGCCCGGCCTCTTTCCACGCGGCGCGATAGGCAGCGACCTTTTCGCTGACCTCGTCGAAAGTCTGGCCAAGCAGGTGGGTCAAAACCCCAAAGCCGTTGCGCGCGGCGATGGCAAAGGTCTCGGGATTGCCAGCGGCGGTCACCCACATGGGGATTTCGTCCTGAACCGGGCGGGGGAAAATCTCGACCTCGACATCCTTGCCGTCATGGCCCGGAAAGACCCGCTTTTCGCCGCGCCAAAGTGCCCGTACGGTCTCAATATTCTTGACCATAACGTCTTTGCGATTGGCGAAATTCTGCGGCTGAATGATAAAGTCGTCAGGTTGCCAGCCCGAAGCCACGGCCATGCCCGCGCGGCCATTTGAAAGGTTGTCGAGCAACGCCCAATCCTCAGCGGCGCGCACCGGGTGGTGCAGGGGCAAAACGCAAGAGCCGCCACGCAGTTTGACGTTTTTGGTCATGCCCGCGACCGCCGCAAGACTTACGGCTGGGTTCGGGTAGAGACCGCCAAAGGCGTGGAAATGGCGCTCGGGGTTCCAAATCGCTTCAAAGCCGTTTTCATCGGCGAATTTCGCGCCTTCGATCAGCAAGCGATAAGCGTGATGGCCTGATCCGGCGGATTCAGAGGCGAAGTAAAACAGCGAAAAGGCAGGAACCTCCGCCTCGCCGCCATCGGTTTGCAAGACAAGCGTTGCACCGCGCGTCAGGGTCCAGAAAATTTCCAGCACCGAAATGTCAAAGGACATGGATGTCACGGCCAAAAGGCGGGCGCCGTCCTTGAGCGGGATTTTTCCGTCCATTCCGGCGAAGAAATTGATGGCGTTGCGGTGGGTGACCATCACGCCTTTGGGGTTTCCGGTCGAGCCGGATGTGTAGATTTGATAGGCCAGATCAGCAGAGGTTGTCTTGGCGCTAAAGGCCGTTTCGCTCGCGGCCGAGCTTAGGACTTGCTTGTCGCGATCAATCGATAAAGCGCTGGCCGAGGCCGTGTCGCAAACGATAAGCCGCGCGCCTGAATCCTCGATCATATATTTGATGCGATCTGCCGGATATGTCGGGTCGAGCGGCAAATAGGCGGCGCCGGTTTTGAGCACGGCCAACAGAGAAATCACGAGATCCGCGTTGCGACGATGGCACACGCCAATGGTCGCGCCCGAGGCCGCACCACGCTCGGCCAGCGCGCGGGCCAATTCATCGGTGCGCGCGTCTAGCTCGGCAAATGTGTAGGTGGTTTCCCCGGCTTCAAGCGCCGTTTTATCCGGCGTGGCCGCAACTTGCGCCGCAAAGGCGGCTTGAATTGTCAGGGCCGCATCGAAGGGATCATCCCGGCTGGCAAGGGTTGTGGCCGCCGCCTGTGCAAGGGGCAGGTCATCCAAGGGCGCGTTTGCACCGATGTAAGCCGCTGCAAAACCCGCGAACTGCGCGGCGATCATTGCGCCGGTTTGGCTATCGTAAGCACCGTTGCGGCTGATCAGTTTTTGCGCCGCAGGCACGAGCGCAAGATCGAAAGTGCCGCTGGGCGTGGCATCTGTGTCGCTTAGAACGATCCGGGCCAGTTGATCCACGCGGGTTTTATTATCCGCATCCAAACGCGCGGCGAAATCGGTGGAAACCGGGCCTTTTGTCTGGGCAGCCTCAAGCGCTTCGGCAACGGCTTGGTTCAGTGCGTCGGTGTCCTTGCCAATGTCGCAAGACAGGAAAATCCGATCTGAAATCGCCGGGTGTTCCGATGCGCAGGTCAGGCTAAGCGCACCGGCGCTGGCCCCATTTTGCCCGGCACACCATGCCAGCCATGCGGCGGCAATCTGCGCGGTTGAGGCGGTGGGAAGCGGTAGCGGATGCGCAGATGTGTTTGCATCATGCGCATTGGAGCCGACATGGGCGGGAAGTGCAGCATTAAGGGTCGCGGCGCGCTTGGCCCAATAAAGCTCGGCCTTGCCAGTTTTACTCAAGGTATCGTCGGTCAAAGCAGGCAGTGAGGGCAGGGTCGCCCCGACAGCGGGCATTACCGCCTCTGCATCGCCTGTCAATGCTTCGGCAAGCTCCAAGGCGATGGCGCCATCGCCGGTTGCAATCTCTAGGGTCTTCCCATCCGCGGATAAAACTTGGCCCGGCGTACCGCTACCGTCGATTTCACTTGCACCAGCGATGCGCAAAAGCTGCGTGCCGCTCCACAGTTTCGCGTAGCCCAGCGTGTTGACGCCCGGCCCAAAATCGAGGGCATGGATAAGACGCAGGCTGTCCCGAGTAGACTGGGTTGGATCAATCACCCCAAGCCCGGCTGGGCGTTTAGAGCCGGGATACCAACCGCGCTCGCCAGTTTGCGCCGTGCCGTTTAGCCCTGCGCCAAAAATGGCCTGAACCAGCTCTTGGAACCCGGCAAATCCGGCCTCGTAGCATTTGGAATTGAGGTTAAAGGCGGTGTCCGCGTCGCCAATTTCCACGTCGTTGACGGCGAAAACGCGGCCCTCGTCCACGCCTTCGGTGATTTCGTGCCATGTTGTGGCATGTGTGTCGCGGCCGCCCAGGATCGCCCAGCTTGTGACGTTTAGCCCGGACAGTGCGGGAAGCGGCCCGTCATGGAAATTAAGTGCCGCCTTGGTCGCAGCGCCAAAAACGTCATTGGGCAAAACGCGTAGATTAGCGATTGAGAAGAAATAATCGACCGATGGCAATGCGCCGGAAAGCCCGTCTAGGCTACCTAGATGGGATACATCGTTTTTGGCGGCCCATTCGGCAATCATCGGGTTGGCGGAAATCACACCGGCAACTTCGCCGCCAGCTTGAGCAAAATGCTCCGCACATTGGATCAGTAGGGCGCCTTCGCCGCAAAATAACGCAGTTACCAACAGTAAGCTCCACCGTAACAATTCAATGGCCAAGCGGCCATATGACTTTCTAAGCGCATTAACGCAAAAAAAGAGTCCAAATTTTGATCGCTTGTGCGATTTCGGACCATGTTCTTACGCTAATTCGCAATTCTGCAACACCCCTAGGTTCTGAGGTGCCGGACCAAGCGGTCCGGGCTGCAGGTGTGCTTTAGTTTATTGGAGTGGGAAAGAGAACGGTCTCTCGAATGTCACAGCCAAGCCCGTTGCCACATCGCCGCTATCGTCGCGGGTCATTGATACAGCGGCTTCCATTGCGATGTCGCTGTTCAACTGCCGGGTATAGCTCGGCGAGAGTGTCACGAATGTTTCGGACACAGGCGTTCCAACCGTGATTGTCTCTTGCCGGGAAATTGCAAGAGAAAGACCGATTGTTTCAGCTTGCGTCAACTGGCGGGTGAAATCAGCATTGAGGCCAGTGTTAAAGGCCAACTGGCCCGTAGCGCTTGGGCCGACCGTTTGGCTTAGACCGAGGCCCACTGATCCGTCCGAAAGCTGATAATTAAAGCCAGCGCCGAACAAAACCGATAGGTTCCATTCATCGTCGCGGATGCCGCCTTGGGTCTCTTCGGTATTGATATAGGCAAACCCAAGGGTGCCCGTGGCGGTGGTCCGGTTATCAAGCTGATGCGAGATGCCGCCGGTCAACTGCCCCGAAAGGCTTTTACTTTCGTTGACACCAGCACCGTCGAACTGACCGATGTTTGCTGACAGATCGTAGCTCGTGATCGGGCTGCGATTGTATGTGAGCGATCCCGACACATTGTAATCGGTATACGGCACCAGTTCATCGCTCGTGGGATCGAAATCCACATCTCTTGCGCTAAAGCTCAATGTGCCGCGGGTCAGCCGACTTAGGCGACCAGAGGCGCCCAAAGTGCCACGCACGGTTGTGCGGTCGGCGGCTTGGTCCAAGAGAGACAGATCAGTTTGGACCTGCTCAAAGGAAATCGGCGATTTGTTAAACGACACGCGCCCGAAAACTGCCGAGAACCGGCTAGGCTCGGTGCGAAAGGCAAGCCGCAAAGACGGGTTTGCGATCGACAGATCACCGCCATTTGAGAGCGCGAGGCCAACAGTCGTGCCCGTTGAGGCCGAAACTCTGGTCCGCTCAGTTTCGCTCACCAGAGATGTGGACACCCGCGAATAGCTGCGGATGCCAAGGCTCTCGCCAGAGAAACTAAAGTTGTTGTCGAGACGAAACGTCTGGGAGGCTGTGCCTTCCAAACGAACGCCTTGCGCATGGGCGGGTCCAAGAACGCTCAGAAAACTCAGCGTTGCCCAGACCCCTAAAGTTGCGTTGCGCATGCAATCCCCGCTCGTTTGCCTGTTTTTTTATAGTTATTCGAAGAGCTTACGTTCTGGAACGACGATGATGTCGCCTTGCTGAACGCGCAAATTATTCGAAATCGTGGCGCCATTTTCGACCGCACGGTAATTGAACAAGAAGATCGTTTCCTTGCCAGTGCGATCTGTACGGCGCAGTTGGATGCGGCGATCAGCGGCAAATGGCGTCAGGCCACCTGCATCTGCAATCGCTTGCAAGAGCGTCGCGCCAAGGCGAACTTCGCGCAGTCCGGGGGACCCGATTTCGCCGATGAAGTAGACGTCCATTGTCTCTGGCTCTTCATCATTAGCAGTTGGATCCGCCAGCGATGCAAGCGCGACCGACACGGATGGTGATATCGAGAAGCCGGGGGCCAGACGCTCAGTGATGATCCGCTCAATTGACTGAACAGTGTTACCTGCCGCGCGGATGTTGCCAGCGATGGGCATCGAAATGCCGCCATCGGGGCGTACAAGCAGCTCGCGGTTGAGGTTTGCGTCCTCAAGGACGGAGATGGACAGCACATCGCCTGGTTGTACACGATACCCTTGTGCCAAAGCGGCGGGCGCGAGCAACAAAGCGACAAAAACTAAAAAGATCCGTTTCATGAAACCATACCTCGTTCGATCGGATGCGTATTTGAGCCCAATATGGGCTAAACGAAAAGAATTTGCCAAAGCATTACAAAAGATTGGCGTAGACTTGCGTTTTTGTTGCCACAGTCGGCGAGAAATTGCGCAGTTCTGGCTTGTTTGCAGTGTCATTGATGGCCCGCTACTCCGGCTCTTGTGGCGCCAACGTCATCGGCGGCGGGGCAATCCTTTGCAAATCCTTGGTATCAAGCGCGCCCTTGGGCTTGGCCAGCCGCGCTCGCGTCACCCACAGCAGCCGGTTCTCGGCCCTTGTGATCGCCACATAGGTTAGCCGTTTCCACAAAGGGATGCCCGCCTCGGTCCGGCCCATACGCGCGGCGACCTCGATGTCGGGGGCAAAAACTTGAACGTCGGGCCATTGGCTGCCTTGGGCCTTGTGAATGGTCACCGCCGCCCCGTGCAAAAACGCCGCGCCCATGGTGGCGGCAGAGGGAATGAACGGCTCTTCTTGGTCGGGGGCCTCGATCTGGATAATCGCCGCCGCGCTCACCTGCGGGTCCGGCGCGCCCAAAACATGCAGCCGCGCAAAGCCCGCCTTGCGCCCCGGCCCCAGATAAACGCATTGCGCCCCCTTGATCAGCCCGCGCGCCTCAAGATCGATGCGCTTTTTGCGGTGGCGCATGGGCAGCTCGATGCCGTCGCAAATCAGCGGCTCACCGGGCACCAGACCATCGCCGGGGGCCCCGACCGCGCCGCGCCACGCATGGATCAGCCGCACCCGCGTCTTGTTCATCCAAACCAAAACCGGCGAGCGCGCCAGCATATCCGCATCGACCGAGGGCGCGATCACCACCCGCTCGTCGCGCGCCGCAGCCTCATGGACGCGGGCCTCGAACTCTTGGAACCCGACGCTCTCATCCTGCAGCGCATAGGCCAGATCAAGGATCGGATTATCCGCCGCCTGCCGATGAATACGGCTGAGGGTCATCTGGTTTTTGGCAGGCAGGGTCTCAAAGGCCATCTCGCCGGACTGGCCCACAGGGGCAAGCTGCGCCGGATCACCAAACAGAACGAGGGTCGAGAAAATCTCTTTCAGGTCATCAAGCTGGCGATTGTCGAGCATCGAAGCCTCGTCGATCAGCCCGATATCAAGCGGGTCCTCGCGGCGCGTCCACCCTTTGATGAAATCCGAGCCCTTCAACCCCGCCGCCGCCAGTGCACCCGGGATCGACTTATGGTCTTTGTAAAACGCCGCTGCCCTGTCGAGCGCTTCATCCGTGAGGCCCTCGACCTTTGGGCGCTCTTCGTTGCCCGCCAACCACTCGGCAATCGCCTCATAATCGGGATCGTAGACAGGGGCGTAAATGATGCGGTGAATGGTGGTCGCCGGAACGCCCCGCGCTTGCAGCACACTCGCGGCTTTGTTGGTGGGGGCGAGCACGGCAAAACTGCGCTTTTCCTTGGCCTTGCGGCTCTCAAAATCCGCCGAAATCGCCTCGACCCCAGCCCCTGCCAGCGCCTCAACGATCTGTGCGAGCAGCAGTGTTTTGCCCGACCCCGCTTTGCCAAGCACCGCCCGCGTGGCCTGCCGCTCGGAGGTCGGCGGCACGAGGGTGCCTTCGGTCAGATCGATGCCCGCGTCCAAAAACAGCTCGGCCAAAGCGTCGTAAACTTCTGCCTGATCGTCGGACAGAGCAATCGGTTTGGGATCATCAAGCGCCATAGGACCGGCTTACACGGGCGGGTGCGGCGCGTCTATGGATTTGCGTGGGCTGCGCTGAGGGGCGTGCTCTACCTTACAAAATTTCCATGATAAACGGCATAAGGTGTATGGCTTTACGCCAACCCCAACTCGGCCCGCTTTGCCTTGGTCAGCCCAGATGCCACCAGATCGTAAGACTTGCGCAGTTCGGCGCGAACCCCGTCGGGGGTCATTCCGCCCGGCTTAAAGTACTGTATCCACTTCATCCCGCGCGAGGCGAGATAGGGGGCGGGGCGCAGGCCGGGCATTTCTTGCAGCACTTCAAACCCGATCTCACCGGCCTTAAAGCTGACGGCTCCGCCCTCGTCGCCATCGCCTACTACCGCAAAGACCTTGCCGCCGATTTTCCAAACGTCTTGGCCGCCCCATTGCACAACATGGGTCGTGTGGGGCTGCGATTTGCAAAAATGGTTTATCTCGTCCCGTGTCATGGTGCCCACTTTGATTTCGCGCGGCCCATTTACAGAGAGTTTCAGCTTTCGCGCGGTTTAACTGACCTCAAAGGAAAACTGCCGCAAAACATCCATGGGCACAATGTCCAACGCGCGTTCGTGGGTCGCCGTTAGTTTCACCTGCGGGGCGACGCCAGCTTTGTGGGCCTGCATAAAGCGCTCTGCACAAAGGCACCATTGATCGCCGGGGTTTAGCCCGAAAAATCCAAATTCTGGGCGCGGTGTGGACAGGTCATTGCCCACCACACGCGAAAACTCAAGAAATTCGGCGGTCATCACAGCGCAAACCGTGTGCGAGCCAGCATCGGCGGCGCAGGTGTTGCATGAGCCATCGCGAAAAAAGCCGGTTTTTGGTTCAGCCGAGCAGGGCTGTAGCGTTTGACCCAGCACATTGATCGACGGGTCCGGCTGGTTTGGCATAGGGGGTTGCGACATGGGGCGGGCCGTTCTTGGTTTTCAAAATCGTGTTCTAAACACAGGAGTGTTAATTAACTGCAATCAAACCTAATTCAACCTCAAGCCGACCGCCCCCTAGCGCGAAAACTTGTCCATGAGCTGCTGAAGCTTGGATTTTGGCTCATTCACAGGCGGCTCTTTTTGGGATGGCTTGGGCGCCTTTTGTTTAGGCGCAGGCGCGTCGGGGCGTTTATCACTCGAACGCGGCGGCGCGGTCTTCAGGCTCACCGCATTCATAAAACGGCCAAATTCCTGCGTGCCCAGCGTCCTAGCCCCAAGCTGCGGCGCGCCATCGGCAATCCCATAAAGCAGCGGCACCAGCCAATCCTGATCCGCCTTAGAGAAATCCCGCAGCACAAACCCCGGCACCGCCTCTTTGCGCCCCGGATGGCCGACGCCAATGCGGATGCGGTGATATTCGGGACCGATATGGGCGTGGATCGAGCGCAGACCATTGTGCCCCGCATGACCGCCACCAGTTTTCGCGCGGCATTTTCCGGGCGCCAAGTCGATCTCATCGTGAAACACGACAATCTGCTCCGGCTCCGCTTTATAATAGCGCATCGCCTCGCCAACCGCTTGACCCGAGAGGTTCATCATCGTTGAGGGTTTCAGGAGCAGCGCCTTGCTCTGGCCGAGCCGTCCTTCGGACACCATTCCCTGAAACCGCGCGCGAAACGGCTCAAACCCATGAGCCTGCGCGATCTCATCCATCGCCATAAACCCCACGTTATGACGATTGGCCGCGTATTTGCCGCCGATATTTCCCAGACCCACAAGAATAATCATGGCCCGCTAGTAATCCTTTTCAAAGAAAATCCCAAGGCTGGTGTTGCCCTGATTATCGACCTCGCCGCGCGCTTTGACCCGCGCATTGATATCCAGATTGATGATCGCCTTCGAGTAGCCTTGGTTGTCGGCCTCGATCGAGGAATAGACATTGTCGCGCAGATATTTGCCCGCCCGCACAGTGGTTGCGCCGTCCTCGGAGGTTTCAAAATCCAGATCATCAAGTCCCGTGGCCCGGCGCACCTGCGAGAAAAAGCTCAGATCATCGCGGCCTGCGATTTCTGCCCCCGCGCTGGCAACCTGCGCAATTTGCAGCGGGGACAATTCGCTCAAGGGCCGCCCGAAGGCAATCCGCGCGATGATCTCGTCGTTGGGCAGTTCGGGCACCGAAGACAGCGTGATTTTGGGCTTTGTCACCTCGCCGTCCAAGCCAAATGTCGCCTCAACATCATCGGTGATCGCGCGGGCGCGCAGGGTCAGTTTTGGGATCAAAGCACCGTCAAAAACGATCCCGCCGGAATTGAGATCAAAGCGCTGGCTTAAAAGCTGGATGCGGCCACGGATCAGATTGAGCTGCCCCACAGGACGCGGCTTTGACAAAGTGCCCGAAACGTTCAACTCGCCCCCAGCCTCGCCATCCAAACCTCGCCCGCGCACAAAGACCCGCGAGGGGGCTGATAGATTGATATCGAGCCGGATGTCACTGTCATTTGAGGTCTGGGTCGTCGACCCTTTGGTCCCACCCGCTCGGGTCAGCGTGCGGGTGATCGCAGGGCTGGCATTGGCGTGGCGCAGATCGAGGGCAAAGGCCGTTGGGCCTGCCCCGGTTGCACCGGGAATTGTCACTTCGACGGTCTCAACATTGACCTGCCCCGACAAAAGTGGTGCGCGCATCAAAGGCCCGGTCAGGTTCAAATCCGCATCGAAATCCGCCGTGGCGATGCGCCCGTCGGTGTAGCTGACGTTTTGCGCGGTCAGGTTGATCTCTCCGGGCAGCCCTTGGTCAGGATCAAGCAGGATCGACGCCGAAGCCCCAAAGGTGCCGCCGCCGCTGTTGCGCGCCGAGGCCTCGGTTATCGTGAGGCGGTTGTCGTCAAAACGCCCCTGCGCCGAAAGCCCGTCAATGCGCAGATTAGCGCGCGGCACCACGAGACTGGCATCCGCAAGGGACAAACGCCCCGCCGTGCGCGGCGTCTCGATAGAGCCGGTTGCGGTCAGTGTCAGATCGACGATCCCATCCCCGCGCAGACCACTTGCAGCCAAGGGCACGTTCAAGAGGCTCAGGGGCAATTTGCCGCCCAGAAACAGATCAAGCCCCGGCTCATAGAGCGGCGCCTCGCCGGTCAGGGTGAAATTTGCGCCACTTGCGCTGGTGAAACGGCTCGTGGGCAGGACGATCTTTTGATCCTCAAACCGCCCCGTGGCGCTCACTTCGAAAGGCGAAACGCCGTTTTGCGCCATCAGATCAAAGGAAATGCCGCTGCCCGACAGATCAAACTTCGCCGCCGGATCTGGCAAGGTACCGCCCACGGTGACATCGCCAGTTAGAGTGCCGCGCAGGCCGATCCGCCCTGCCAAAGGATCGATGATCGCCAAAGGAAACCGGCCAAGCTGCCCGGCGAGATCAAGCGCTTGGGTGGTCATGTTGTAGGTGCCGCCCAAACGGCTTTGCAGATCATCCGGGCCGCTTAGCGCCGCCGCAAGACTGGTCACATTTTGCGCCATCTCACCGTCAAGCGTCAGATCGACGCCGGGGACATCCGCCGCGCGCAGCATCGCAGAGCCAAGCCCTTGTCCGTCAATGTCAAAGCGGATTTGTGGGTCATCGCGAGGCCCAGTGACGGTCACCTCGCCAGTCATAGCCCCCGTCAGGCTCAGATCAGGACGAACCGCATCAAGCGCGCTTAGGGGCAGGGCGTTTGCGGTGATCTTCAGGTCGTAAGTATCGGTCACTGCGCCTTGGGCCAAAAGCTGACCCGTGCCTGCCCCAAGTGCCAGATCAACCTCGCTTAGATTGCCGCCCGCAAAACGGATCAAGCCGGGGGTCTGCAACCCCAAGACCGCATCGCCTTGATTTACCGTGAAGCGGTCCAACTCAACCAGAGCGCCGTCGCTCGTTGGGGCCAGCGCCCCGCGCATCGTAAGTTGCGTTCCGATATCGAGGGTCGAGGTCAGATCGAAAATCGTGCGTGCGCCATCAAAACTCGCAGTGGCACGTCCGGTTGTGGCTAAGATACCTGCCGCCTCAAGCCCGTCAAAAGACAGCGCACCAATCACGCCGGGCACCCGCAGGGCATCGTAAACAACCGCATCGATCTTGGCCGCATCTGTGCGCAACGTGACCGTCTCGCCGTTCGTCAGCTTGATCTGCGCCGCATCCGCCTTGATCTCGATCTGCTGGCCCAGTTCAGGCACAGCCTTCAGCACCACATCAGCGTTCAGGGCACCGGTCGCCTCCTGCAATGCCAGCGCGGCAAGGGTGGAGATATCCCGCGCAGCGATGTGCAGCTCGCCCTCAAGCTCGTCCCGGCCCGCCAAAGCGCGCAGATTGCCAGTGATTTGCGCAGGGCCAGCCAGAAAGCGCAGATTATCAAGCGACTGCGCAGCCTCGGTCACATCTAGCGCCGCAAAAAGATCAATGGGCGCATCATCAAGCCGCCCTGAGGCGCGTAGGTTGCCCGCAAGCTGCGATCCCTCCATGCCACCGTCGAAATTGGCGCGGAAATCCTCAAGGGGGCGATCAAAAACCGAGCCCTTTGCAACCCGCAAAAGCGCACTTAGGCCAATCTGCCCGCCCTCGCCTTCGGCTTGACCAACCAGCGTGAGCGCGCCGCCAAGCTCTGGGTTCAGCAGGGCAAGGTCTTGCACCTCGGCCACAAACCCAAAATCCGCCTCATTTGAGGCAATAAACCCGTCCGAGGTCAGCAAAATCTGTTCGTTGCGCAGCGCGAAATTCTTGGTGCGCAGCCCGGTCTCATCCCGCGCGAGCCGTCCTGCCAAGGTGGTGACCCCGTCCATCAGCCCATCAAGCTGCGCTGCGCCAAGACGCAAGTCCTCGGATGTGCCGCTGGTCGTCAGATCAAACGTGCCGCTTAAGGGCGCGATTTGCCCCTCAAGGCTAAGATCGGCGCTGCCAGCCAGCCGCCGGTTAAAGAGGCCGCTAAAGGGCGCGAGCCGCGCAATCGCGGCGCGGATTTTGCCTGTGAACACCAGATCGTCGACCTGCCCATCCAGGCTTAGATCAATGCCGTTGCCGCGAATTTGCGCGGCGTTGATCGCAAAGGGGCGGCCCTTGGTCCAATCGAGCGCCGCCTCCAGCGTGATTGCATCGCCAAGCGCCTTGGCCAAACCCGGATCGCTGGTGGTGAACCCCGAAACATCCCCGTTTGCGGTGGTGAGCACCTGCGACGTGCGCCCATCCGCGCCCTTGGTCGCGGTGCCCTGCACAGTCAAATCCGCACGCGCAATTTCCAGCGTGTCCATGTCGAGGCCGCGGGTTATGAAACTACCGCCCCATGCCCCGCCGTCGCGCATCCCGTAATCAAGCGCCAAATCCACCGATTGCACCTGCAGGTTCCCGCCCGAAACCGGCAGTTGCGTCATCCCGTTTTGCGATCCGATCCGGCCACGGGTGGTCAAGCTTTCCAACTCACCCAGAGGGTTCACCGCCGCCTTTCCGGTGAGCGCCATTGAGGCGGTTTCAATGTCGAAATTCGCCAGATCAAAGCCGCCACCGTCGCGGCTGCCACCTGCCGCCTCAATCCGCGAGGTGCCTTTGAAAAACGGCGCGGCGCTCTCGCCCACGAGCTGTTCGATCTGCCCGGTCAGGGCCGCATCAAAGCCAAGACCGCCCGGCGTCTCTGCCAGCACCAGCTTGCCCTCAACGTTTTGCAGATCATCGGTGCGCAAAAAGATGTCGGTCTCAACGCCACTAAGCGGCCCGCGCCCCTCAATGCCCAATTCGACCGCTGGGCGATTGGGCACACCCAAAAGATTGACCGCCAAACCGCCCGCAGGCTCGCTGAGGCGCAAAAACACCTCTAGAAAGCGCGTTTCTTGTTCAAAACCGGCGATCAGGCGGAACGAGCCGCCGTCACCATCAAGCCGCGTCATCTCAAAATTGCTCTTGAGCGCGCCGGAAATCAGCGCCATCGCGCCTGTGGTTTTAAAGCTCGCGGCCTCGCCCAAAAGCGGCGCACCAAGCGAAAGTCGCGCCACGTCCAGCTTGCCGATATTGATCGAAACCGGAAGCTCAGGCAAAGCAAAGCTCTGGGCCTCTGGGGTGGGCAAAGTGCTGCTTGATTGCGGCGTCCGGGTGATTTCAATCGAGCCTGCGCTCATCTCGTCGATCTCGAGGCGCCCGCGCAAAAGTGCGCTGCGGGTCCAGATAATCGACGCGTCTTTGATGGTCAGCCAGACCCCAGCTTTGTCGGAAATCGTGATCTCATCGAGGGTTGCATTCGAGGCCAACAGCCCTGTGATGCCCCTGAGCCGGATCTGACGATCATCACTCGAGAGTTTGTCCTCGATGTAAGAGAGGATGCGCGAGTTGCTTTCGTCTTCCTGCGCATGAGCGCTAAGGCTGCCAAACAACAGCAGCGCCAAGGCCAAAAATACCCGCATCAAAACGCTTGCCCCAAACCGATATAAATCCCAATCGGCGGATCGCCAGCCGTGCGATCCAAGCCCCGCGCGAGGTCAAATCGAATTGGTCCCAGACCCTTGTTCAGTCGCAAGCCGATGCCGATGCCGGTTTTGAACGGCCCTGATAGGTCGGGCGTGGTGTCGGCGCCTACAATGCCTGTGTCGATAAAGCCGACCACGCCCCAGCGATCTGTTAGGGTGGCGCGCATCTCGGCGGAGACCTCTAAAAGCGATAAGCCGCCGGTCACCCCAGACGCGGTGTTCACGCCGTTGGCGCGATAGGCGTAGCCACGCACCGAACCGCCGCCCCCTGAAAAGAACTGCGCCGAACTGGGTGCAACATCCGCTGCAATCCCCAAAAGCGCACCAAGCTTGGCGCGGCCCGCGAGCACAAATTGATCCTCTGCGCCAAAGCTCTGATAATTCCGCGCCTCAGCGGTCAGGCGCACGCCCGAATTGTCAAAGTTCAACTCGCGAAACGGCTCGATGTCGAAATCCAGATAGGTGCCGCGGGTGGCGTTTAGGGGCACGTCGCGGTCGTCGTAGGTCAGACTGGCCAGCGCGCCCAAGGTTATAAAATCGCGTTTGCCCAGATTGTCCCGCGTGAACGAGCGCTCAAGCACGCCCTCGATGCTGCCCGATAGTTTGCGGTTAAACGTGGTCGCAAACCCGCCAGTGACCATTAGCGCGCGGGCGTCGTAATTTTCCGCAAGTTCGCGGCTGGCACTGAGGGTCAGGCTGAAATCTGTGTCCGGGGTGATGACGCCGGGTTTGATGAAATTGGTGCTGAGTTCCCAATTGAAATCATCTGGGTTTGATGACGTGCCGATGCCCGAGGTTGCCGCGTCAAAACGCAGCCGCTCGGCGCGCCCAGCGATATTGCGATGCAGCCAAAAGCCCTCGATCCCGAACCCATCAAGCGAGCTGACCGTGGCCCCAAAACCGATGCGGCGCGGTGCGCGATCCTCAAGATCGACCACAACATCAAGACTTCCATCGGGGTTAAGCGTCTCGGCCTCTTCGACGGTCACCCGGCGAAACGTATCCAGTTTCAAGAGCCGCCGCCGCGCGTCATCTAAGGTGCGCGCTGCAAAAGGCTCACCCTTTGGGGCATCGGTCATGTACCGCAGGAAAGGCTCATCAACCGCCTTGGTGCCGCTGATCGTGGTGCTGCCAAGGGTCGCTTTGGGACCAGTTTCGATCTCAATCGTGGCCTCGATCTCGCGGGCCTCGTGATCGGCGACCACCTCGACGGCGCTGACCTCGGCCTTGGCATAACCTGCATCGCGCCAAGCTTTGATGGCGTCAATCGTCGTATCGCCAACCGCCGCCGCGCTGGCGATCTGGCCGGTGACAAAGCCGGTTGCGACCACATCGAGGGTTTGCGGTGAGTTGATGATGCGGGTGCGGCCAAAGCGGTAGATCGGGCCGGGGTCAACGGTGATGACCACCTGCGGTCGCTCTGGAAGGGCAGCGTTTAGCGGCATGTTCGCGGCTTCTTGGCCAGCCACGCGGATCGAGATCGTGCCGCCGTAGCGGCCTTGACCGTAAAGCGCGTCAAGAATGCGTCTGTAATCTGCCTGCGCGGTGGTCAAAAGCCCCGAGCGCCCCAGCGCCGGACGCGCCGCATTGCGCAAAAGCAGCGCGTTTCGCTCAACCGCCTCGATCAGGTCTTCGTCGCCGCCTTCGAGTTGCAATTGCGCATCGTAAGGCAGGGGGTCGATCAGCGCGACGTCTTCTGGGTCTTCGCTCTCAAAGAACTTAACGCCGAAAATCTCAATCGCCACAACTGGCGTGCTCAGGCAAATCCCTGCCGCGGCCAGTGCAGCGTAGATAAACGGGCGTTTGGACATGGCGTTAGGGTTCCGAACTCGAGACATTGCGCGACTTTAGCCTATCTTTTACGCGGCTCACAGGGGGAGTTCTTCGCCCAGATGCGTCAATTTCAGTCAGTTTCCTGTGACAATTAGCCCTTTGGCCGCAGAAAAATCTGGATGTCGGCAACATTTGTGCCGGTGGAGGGGATGCGCAGCAAAGCCCCCCCAGCATCGAGCGCATGATAGGCGTCGTTATTGGCCAGTGACGCCTCTGGATTTACGCCCGCTGCCCGGATCTTAGCCAATGTGTCCGGCGTGATGATTGCCCCCGCCGCATCGGTTGGACCGTCCCGCCCATCGGTTCCTGCGGATAAAAACAGCCATTCGCCAGTGAGCTGGGTTTCGGCCAAAAGAGCAAAGCGCAAGGCAAGCTCTTGGTTGCGACCGCCCTTTCCGTTGCCTTTGATCACGACGGTTGTCTCGCCCCCGGCCACGAAACTCTCGTGGGTCTCGCCAATGAGCCGCGCGGCTGCGGGTGCAACATCGCCGATCACAGGCTCATCGAGCAGACGCGTGCCGGGGCGCGCATCCGCTGCCGCGCGCATGGCCTGGGTGTTCGATCCCATCAGCAGATTTCGGGCACTCGGCGCTGGGCCTTCGTGCGGCGCAGCCTCAAGCAGCTTGCGCGCCGATCTTGGCAGATGCTGCAAAAGCGCCGCTGGCAGGTCAAGCGCATCCAAAATGGGCGGCGGGACCGTGGGGCCACTTGCAACGGCGGATAGATCATCACCGATCACATCGGATAAGATCAGCGCGGTCACAGGCGCAGGATGCGCCGCGCGCGCCAATCCGCCGCCCTTCAGGGCGCTTAGACGTTGGCGGATACGGTTCATCGCGGTGATGTCGAGGCCAGACGCCAAAAGCGCTTGGGTGGTTTGCATCTTGTCATCTAGGGTCACCGACGCACGGGGGGCCACGGCTAGGGCCGAACCGCCGCCCGAAATCAGCGCCAGCAAACGGTCCTTTGGCCCAAGCCCTTCGGCCAGCCTAAGCATCGCCGCCCCCGCCGCCGCGCTGCCTTCATTTGGCACCGGATGACCGCCGATGATGCAGGTGCAGCCCTCAAGCGGGGCGGCATTGCCCTCGTTGGTGACGATCAAGCCTTCCCATGCGGTGCCGCTGGGCACATGCTCAAGCGCTGCAACCATCATGGCGCGCGCGGCCTTGCCCAAAGCAATAATGCCCAACCGCCCGCCCGGATCAGGCTGCGGTACATGCTGGGGAAGCTGACGCGCGACGGCGGCGGCCGGATCGGCAGCCCCTAGGGCGGCATCAAACATGTGCAGGGCAGTTTCGCGAAGCATGACGGGCCTTTTTCTGCGAAGAGATGGCGTGGATCGGGATGGCATGGATTGGCTCGGCACCACATTGGCCAGTCAACCACGGCAAAGATTGATTGTGTAGTCTCAATTTTGGATATCGTTGAGCGATTTTTGGCAGCGCCGAGCCTTGAAGCAACCCCCGCTTCTATTTATCTGAGCGATAGAAACCAATAAGTGAGAACGTTGTGGAATTTGCATGGATTATGGCTGTCTTGGGCGGCGCGATGATCGGCCTAGCAGGTGCGGTCTATTTGCTGGTGAGCGGCAGAATTATGGGGGTCAGCGGCATTCTTGGTGGGCTGGTCGATGGAACCGGGCGGCAAACTGGCTGGGAGCGCGCGGCGTTTCTCGCAGGCTTAATCGTGGCACCGGGTGTGGCCGCGCTGTTCATGACCGACATATCCACCAAGGCCACGGGCAACCTTCTGGTTTTGGTCATCGCCGGGCTGCTCGTGGGTTTTGGCACCCGCCTCGCCAACGGCTGCACGTCCGGTCACGGGGTTTGCGGCATGTCGCGGCTCAGTTTCCGCAGCATCGCGGCAACCCTCGTTTACATCGCTGCGGGCGTCGTGAGCTTGTTTGTCTTTCGCCATATCATGGGGCTGGTCTGATGCGTCTTTTAATCGCCGCTTTCGCCGGGGGGCTGTTCGGCCTTGGTCTTTTGGTTGCTGGGATGACGGATACCAGCCGTGTGCAAGGGTTTCTTGACCTGTTTGGGGCGTGGGATCCGACGCTGATATTTGTCTTTGTTGGGGCCTTGCCGCCAATGTTTATCGCGTGGCGCATGAGCCGTGGACGCGCGACTGCCGCGCTGGGCTCGCCCTTGCCCGCGCCTACAAATGTAACCATCGATCGCAAATTGCTTTTGGGCTCGATCATGTTTGGCGCGGGTTGGGGCCTTGTGGGCCTATGTCCGGGGCCAGCGCTGGCGTCTTTGACCTTTGGCGGGACGGCGGGAATCGTCTTTGCAGCCGCTATGATTGTTGGGATGGTTGTGGCGCGCATGAGCGCTGCGCAAAAGTCGTGACGCGTAAGTAATTCACGGGCGATTATTAATCCAATTCGGAACAATGGAAGAATTCTTGCCCAAAGTTTGAACTTGGCGTTGAAAGCTTGACCGGCAGTGCGTAAGCGCGTCTGATTGACCGGGGATTGCGCCCGTGTTGACCAAGGCGGGTTTGTTTAGCCGCTTTGGCGCCGGTCGAGTGGAGCTTAACATGGATAAAATACCAGCGTGGCATGACGTTGCCGCCGATCTGATTCACGTTGCTATGGGCCGCAAGCCGGCCGATTTGCTCATTACCAATGGGCGGTGGGTTAATGTTCATTCCGGTGAGATCATCCCGCATACGGATTTGGCGATATGTAAAGGGCGTTTCGCGTTTTGTGGGCCGGATGCGACCCATACCATCGGCGATGGCACGCAGATCATCGACGCGGTGGGGCGCTATATGGTTCCGGGTCTGTGCGATGCGCATATGCACGTTGAATCGGGGATGGTCACAGCGACAGAGTTTGCCCGCGCGGTGATCCCCCATGGGACCACATCCATGTTCGTAGATCCCCATGAAATCGGCAATGTGCTGGGCCTTGAAGGCGTGCGGCTGATGCATGATGAGGCGATGAACCTGCCGATCAATGTCTTCGTTCAAATGCCCTCTTGTGTGCCCTCGGCCCCCGGTTTGGAAACCGCAGGCGCGGCGCTGGGCGTTGATGAGGTCACCCAAGCGATGAGCTGGCCCAATATCATCGGGCTTGGCGAGATGATGAATTTTCCCGGCATCTATGAAGCCGACGACCAGATGCTGGCCGAGGTTGCCGCGACACAAATGGCGGGTAAAACCGTGGGCGGCCACTATGCCTCGCCCGATCTGGGCCTGCCCTTCCACGGTTATGTCGCGGGCGGTCCGGCGGATGATCACGAGGGCACGCGGCTTGAGGATGCGGTGGCGCGGGTGCGGCAAGGGATGCGCGCGATGCTGCGGCTGGGTTCGGCTTGGTACGACGTTGAGGCGCAAATCAAAGCGGTGACCGAGCTTGGCCTCGATCCGCGCAATTTCATCCTGTGCACCGATGACAGCCATTCGGGCAC
>CAYLLD010000006.1:0-37632 GCA_964384315.1 uncultured Rhodobacterales bacterium
GCACTCGGATCGCCGTTGCCCGTTTGGCCCATCGCTCCAGTCGCGAGGTGATGAGGTGGTCGATGTGGTATTCGTCGGTGAAGCGGCGCAGGACGAGGCGCTGGGTCTCTTCGTCATCGACGTTGTCATGGATGATCAGCCAGCGTTTGTCCTGATTACGGGACCGCGCGCGCATCGCCTCGATGGTGGCGCGAAACTTATCCTCATCGGTGCCAGCACCGCTGACGTCAAGATAGCGCGACAGGGCGGCGATATCCCCCGCCGCCGCCGAAATGCTCTCGCCCGAGACCCGCCACACGCCGATGTAGCGGCCCGACCCAAAGCGCGTGCGGGCGTAGTGATCAGCGGTTGCGGTTTTGCCAACCCCGCCCTGACCGTGCAGAACGATGGGGCTGGGATAATTTTCGAACTCGGCCTCGATTTCATCGGCCAGATCATCGCGGCCTAGAATGTCAGGATTATCCTGCCGGATACGCGGGTCGAGAAGATCGTTTGACGCAAGCGCGTCCTCTTGCACTTTTGTATGAAACGCGCGCGCTTTTTCAGCGAATTTTCCGTAATCGGCCAAACCAACGGCTCCAATCTAGCGAACCCTAACGTGAGCTTAGCACGTCTTGGGGTGTTTGCTAGAGCAACCGAAGCGGGCAGTGCGTTAGCCCCGCACAAACCCCACGATCTTATAGGTCTGAGCAAGGATCGGTTCGGCGATTTCGGCCGCGCGCAGGGCCCCTGCGCCCAAAATCCGGTCGATCTCACCGCGATCATCCATAAAGCCCTGCATCCGTTTGGTGATCGGCGAGAGGGTCTCAACCGCCAGCTCGGCCAGCGCCGGTTTAAAGGCACCGAACTGCGAGCCGCCGTGTTGGGCGAGCACCGCCTCAGCCGTGATCCCCGCAAGCCCCGCATAGATATCCACCAGCCCCTTGGCCTCGGGCCGCCCGTCGAGGCCCTTGACGTCCTCGGGCAGCGGCTCGGGATCGGTCTTGGCCTTTTTGATCTTTTTCGCGATCGTATCCGCGTCATCGGTGAGGTTAATCCGGCTCATGTCAGAGGGGTCGGATTTCGACATCTTTTTGGTGCCATCGCGCAGGCTCATGACCCGCGTCGCCGCCCCCTCGATCACCGGCTCAGTGATCGGAAAGAAATCTACGCCGAAGTCATGGTTGAACTTGGCCGCAATGTCGCGGGTCAGCTCTAGGTGCTGCTTTTGATCGTCGCCCACGGGCACATGGGTCGCGTGATAGGCCAGAATATCCGCGGCCATCAGCGCGGGATAAGCGTAGAGCCCCAAGGAGGCCTGCTCGGCGTTTTTGCCCGCTTTGTCCTTGAACTGGGTCATGCGGTTCATCCAACCGAGCCGCGCCACGCAGTTGAAAATCCACGCGAGCTGCGCGTTGGCGGGCACTTGGCTTTGGTTGAAAATGATCGAGCGCGCCGGATCGAGCCCCGCCGCCATATAGGCCGCCGCCACGTCTTGAGTGGCGCGGGTCAGCTCGGCGGGGTCCTGCCAAAGGGTGATCGCATGCATGTCCACGACGCAATAGATCGTGTCCTCAAAGTCACCTTCTTGCATCTCGACATAGCGTTTCACCGCGCCCAGATAATTGCCGAGGGTCAGGTTGCCCGTCGGTTGGCTGCCGGAAAACACACGCCGTGGATGGACAGGTTCGCCCATGATTTCGTCCTCGCCTTGGCTGATAATCGCGCCTTGATAGAGCGAACCTGCGGGCGTGGTCAACCGCTGGCGCATCGGCGGGTCTTTGCTGGGCAATGCGCATTGATTGTACAGGGGCTGCGCGCGTTTTGCCCATGACGGATAGGATTGGGGCGCATAGGTGTTAAGTGTCGCTGGCATTTGCCGGCTCAGACCTTTTGGAGATGACAGATATGAAATTCGCAAAGCTCTTGACCGCAGGCGCCCTCGCGCTCGCCCCCATCGCCGCAACCGCCGCCCCGTGGATGCTGGACAAGTCCCACACGCACATCAGCTTTGAGGTGAACCACCTAGGCTTCTCGACCACCTATGGCACCTTCCGCGATTTCGATGCGGCGATTGATTTCGACCCCGAGAACATCGAAAATTCCAGCGTGTCTTTCACAATTGATGCAGCCTCGGTTGATACCTTCTTTGAGGCCCGCGACGAGCATGTGCGCAACACTGATTTTCTGAACGTTGGTGAGCACGCCCAGATCACCTTTGTTTCAACCGGCATCACCAAGACCGGCGATACAACAGCGGATTTGGCAGGCGATCTGACCATTCTTGGCGTCACCAAACCCGTGACATTCACCGCGACCATGAACGGTATGGGCCCAAATCCTTTCGCCCCTGATATCACCGTTGCGGGTTTCGACATCACTGGCGAGATTGACCGGACAGAGTTCGGCATGGGCTTTGCGGCCCCTGCGGTGAGCGCGGTGATCCCTGTGACGATCTCGCTTGAGATCAGCCCCGCTAAATAACCGCGACCCAAACAAAAAGAGAGCGACATGGCACGCAACACCACATCCACCGGCTGGGGGCTCGTAACGCGGCTCTTTCACTGGATCATGGCGTTCATGATCATCATGTCGCTCTTTTTTGGCATCTATATGGTCAACTTCGAGACCGATATCATCGCGCAGTTCGAAGCGACCCAGCGCCACAAGAGCTTTGGCTTTGTGATTTTCGTGCTGGCCTGTTTGCGGGTGCTCTGGCGGTGGCGTAGCCCTGCCGCGCCCGCCCTGCCCGCCACCATGCCGCGCTGGCAGGTGCTTGCGAGCCATATCAGCCACAAAATGCTCTATTTGCTGATGTTCTGGATGCCGCTGTCGGGCTGGCTGATGGCCTCGGCCTCGCCGCTGAACAATGCGGATGCTTATATTCAGGTCAAAAACAAAGTCTTCGGCCTGTTTGAGCTGCCCGATCCCTTTCCCGTGGGCTCTGACGCGCTGATGTCGCCGTTTCACTGGGCGCATTATGTGGGGGGGATTTTGCTGGCCCTCGTGCTGCTGGCCCATATCGGCGCGGCGCTAAAGCACCATTTCATCGAGCGGGATAACATTCTGCGCCGGATGGTCAGGGGAGAATGATTGGGGCGAATGATTGGAGGCAGCTAATCAGCGCGCTTCCCAGTTCGTAGGTTTTGCCATAAACCCCCGCCCATGCTGGACCCAGATCACAATGCCGCGCCCTTTAACGCCGTCCCGCCGCTGATCGTGGCGCTTGTGGTGGTCATCGGGCTGATCGAGCTGGCCTTTCAAGCCGGTGCCGCCGGACTGATCGGCCCCAAAACGGCGATTGGCTGGCGCGCAGAGGCGCAGCTGGGCTACGGATTTGCGGGGCTGCTTGTGGACCGCGCATGGGTCACCGCCGCTTGGGATTTCGAAGTCCTGAAACGCTTTGCCAGCTATAGCTTCATCCACATCGGCGCCATGCACGCGGTCTTCGCCTGTGTCATGCTCTTGGCCATCGGCAAATTCGTCGGCGAGCGGGTGTCCCAAGGCGCGCTGATCCTCACGTTGATCGCCGCCGCCCTGTCAGGGGCCGCCGCCTACACGCTTTTCACCGACACACGGGTCGTGCTGATCGGGGCCTATCCGATGGTTTACGGGCTCTTGGGCACCTTCACCTTTATCCTCTTTGTCTCATACGAGGCTTTGGGCGAGAACCGTTTGAAGGCGTTTCAACTCATCGGGATTTTGCTCGCGCTGCGGCTGGTCTTTAGCTTTATGGAGGGCGAGGTCGGTCTGTCTTGGATCGCTGAAATCGCCGCCTTTGCGGTTTGCTTTTTGCTCGCGATTGCTGTGGTGCCCGGGGGCAAGGACCGCACGCGCGCGCTTTTGGCCCGTATGCGCGCCCGCTAAAGCCAGCTTGCGGCGTTAAAGAGACCCAAAACCGTGATGGTCGCGAAGGTCAGGCTCCATTTGTCACGAAAGGCAAAGACAATCGGGTCAAAATCCTGCGTCCCTTTCCACCCGGTTGAAATCATCCGTACCATCCACGCAGTCATCGGGATCAGGCACCAGCGCAACTCCCACAGGCCAGCGTATAGCTCGCCAGCGGTGGCCGAATAGGTGTAGGCAATAAAGATGATCCCCGCATTGGCCGCCGAGAGGATCGAGATATTCAACAGATCAGGCCGATCGCGCCGTGCATAGGCCCGCCCCGGCAAGCGCGCGCTATTCTTGGCCCGGCTTAATTCTGTCAGCCGCTTCACACAGCCCAGCGCCATAAAGACGGGGAAGACAAAAGCGATGAGCCAGACGCTGGTTTCAACGCTGGCCGCAACCGTCCCGGCGACGATCCGCAAACAATACAAAAGCGCCAACGCCCAGATATCGATCCAGCGCCACCGCTTGAGGTACACCGAGTAAGACAGCGATAGCGCCATATAGACGATAACCAGCGCCATCACCGTCCAATCCACCGCCAGGGCAATGGCCACCGCGCTTAGGCCCATCCCGATAGAGGTCGCCATGCCCACAGTGATCGGCACCGTGCCTGCCGCAAAGGGACGTGATTTCTTTTTAGCGTGCTGACGGTCTGCCTCAAGATCCAGCAAATCGTTGACGATATAGATCGACGACGCCGCAAAGCTGAAAGCGACAATCGCGGCTAACACCACACCGATTGCCCCCGGATCACTGTCATGGGCCGCGATGAGGGGCAGCAAGAGCAAGATATTCTTGACCCATTGATGCGGCCTGAGCGCGCGCAACAGATCGCGCCAGCGCCAACCGCCCGCGATTTCAACGGTTGGAATATCCATCGAGCTAAGGGCGCGGCGCATGGTTGTGCTTGCCCCTACCACATAGGCCTTGGCCGAACTGCGCCACACACTTAGATCGACCACCGCATCGCCGATATACTCGTAGCCGCCCTCACCATAACGGCGCACCAGCGCCTGACGCTTATTGCTACCTGTCAGATTAATCTCTGCATCCGAGCCCAGATGATTGCCGTCGATGTCCAGCCGTTCGCCCAACCGATCCACCAGCACCTGCGCCGAACCTGACGCCAAAATCACCTCGCGCCCCTCTTCTTGCGCATCACGCGCCAGTTGCAGCACCTCTTCGTTGACCGGCAAATGCGCCACATCAAGATCCGATAGCCGCGCCATTTCATGTTTTAGAAGCGCCCGATCCCCCAGATGTTGCCAAGCCGAACGCACCGCCCCCACGACGTCCTTGCCCATAGCAATCCAAAAGCTCTCCAGCAGCATATCCGTACGCAGCAAGGATTGGTCGATATCAACAACCAAAGGCTTTTTGTTGAGGTCTTTCACCTAAAATATCCCATATGATCCAGCGTGTTGCAGCCCACCCGCCTACCATAGGCTAGCGTGTGCCTTGGACGTCTGGAGGGGTGCCGGGGGCCAGTTTTGTAACATCGTGCCACAGCGCCGATTGCATTAACAGCAATTTTGCGCGCAAAACCGTCCAAGACCAAACGATCCAAATCATCCGCCGGGTGGTCCTTGGCGCCAAAAATTCATGCCTAAGGCAATCTGTTCGAATCTGGGACAGATTGATGGCAAAAAACCCTTCTAGATTCCCATATTTTCCAAAAGAAAGCCGTATTTAGTGAACCAGTTTTCCCATTCACGACCGATTTAGTTCGAAAAAATGGTTTCAATATAGGTATGGATTATCTATTTAAACTACTGATTTTAAACAATTTTCATCATTGCTCGGTATAGTTTTTAAAAAATTTTTTGTTTTTTATAGGCCTTGTCCAATTCTTGCCAGATTTTGAGTGTCTAAGATGTTCATCCGAAGCGGTTCAGCCCTTCGGGTAACGAAGGCGCGACGGCGAAGAGGTGGGTGTGTTAGTCACAGTGTTTCCTCTCTTTTAATCTGAAGGCCTGTTTTTGTAGCCGCACACGGTGCGGTTGTGTATCGTAACTGAAGACTCGATCCTCGGAGGGAATGAGATGAACTTGTTTAAACTGACTAAGAATTTCGCAAAAGACGACAGCGGCGCCGTAACTGTAGACTGGGTTGTTCTAACAGCAGCACTGGTTGGCATCGCATTGGCTTTGGTAAGCACCATCAATGATGGCCTGACTGTCGCCTCTGAGCAGATCGAAGCAGAAATCACCGCAGCGATCACGCAATAAGCTACGCGCCATCCAATTTATCCGGGCCTTGTCCGGGTTGTGGGTGACAGGGGGCCTGCACGATTTAACGTCGCGCTTAGAATCACCGGGCCGAGGCAAGTCATTTGCCTTGGCGCGCCCAAATTGCCGATGCCGCGTTGTAAATCTCGTTTGATTGCTCATCTGCGGCGCATGTAAATCGAGACCTATATGTCGCGTGTTTTTGCGTTTTTTACTGATCTTAAAGACAAGAACGACGGCGCTGTGACCGTCGATTGGGTTATTCTAACGGCGCTGCTTGCTGGGATTGCGACCGCAGTTCTCTCTTATATCGGACCGCCGCTTCATGCAGGCGCTGGCGTGATTTCAGTGGTGATTGTTGAAACCACCGATGGTTAAACCAAACTGGCCACGCCGCCATTAGCCGCCACTTACTACATAATTTAAGCGTGGATTTGCTTTGGATCCGATAGACGGTTTAAAGCGTTACGTAATCAATTTGTGTTAATCACGAAAATGTTCGGTCTGGCCCAAGCGGCACCAATGCGACGAGGGTCAAGCAATCTTGGGGCGCGGACATCAAAGAAAATAAGGCCAAACATCATGCGCGCAGTCTTTCTAGTTGTCTTACTGGTCGGTATCGGTTTGGCCGGTTTTGGCGTTTATATGGTCAGCCAAATGTTCAACAAAGATCAAGCAGAGCTGACGCAGCTTCGCAAAATCGTGCGCGGCTACCCGAAACTTGGCCCGGTGATCGTCGCCACCCAAGAGCTGCGCTACGGCATGCCTCTAGAGCGCGAACAGGTCAAAGTCGTGCAATGGCCGCTCGACGCGCGCCCCGCCGCCGTTTTCACCTCGATTGACGAGTTGTTCGGCCAAGAAGGCACCAAACCACGCGCCGTTTTGCGGCTGGTTGAACCGGGCGAAGCGGTCATGGCTAGCAAAGTCACGGAATTCGGCCAAGACGCAGGCGTCGCCGCGCGGCTATCCACCGGCATGCGCGCCTTCACCATTCGCGTCGACGTGCAATCCGGCGTGTCGGGCTTTTTGCAGCCCTCGGACCGGGTCGATATTTTCTGGACAGGCACCGATCAAGGCCGCGCCTTTTCAAAACTCGTGCTCGAAAACGTCTCGATCATCGCCATCGACCAAACCGCCGATGAGGACAGCAATCGCCCAGCGGTTGCACGCACCGTGACCATAGAAGTGACCCCCTTACATGTCGCCACTTTGGCGCAGGCCCAAGCCACAGGAAAGCTGTCCTTGAGCTTACGCGGGGCAGACGATGTCACCGCATCGGGCCGGGTTGAGGTGGATCAAACCGATTTAACTGGCCGCGTTGTCGAGGTGATTGCCCCCGAAGTGATCGAGCAAAAGTGCTATGTTTCGATTCGTAGAGGCTCTGAGGTCGAAAGGATCGAGCAGCCCTGCCCCGACCAAACAAACGCCCGAGACTAGCGTGGGAAAACCCTGCCCGAATAGGACTTATCCACACAAATCACTTTGGGTAACACTTTGATTCTTGATAAATTTGCTAGGCTGGCGCATAATTTCCCGAACTGGGTCGTAAAATTGAACCCAACGTAAATTTCGTGGTTTTGAGAGGCAGGATCACATGACCGTTAAGAACCTGATTATCGCAGGCATGGTCTCCTTTGCATGCACCGCAGCCCATGCGCCGCAGGCGCTCGCCCAAAATGTTCTAAGCGTTATGCGCGGGGCCGCGTCTGACAGTGTTTCGGTGGCGGTGAACCGCGCCGTGGTGATGGAGAGCGACCGGGTTTTCGCCGAAGTTTCCGTCGCAAATCCTGGCATCGCCGATGTGGCCGCACTGTCGGATCGCAACCTATACGTGCTAGGCAAACTGCCCGGGCGCACAACCCTGACCCTGCTTGACGCCAACGGCGGATTGATCACCAACGTCGACATCCGCGTCTCGGCAGATGTGGCCGAATTCAAACAACGGCTCAAAGAAATCCTACCCCGCGAACGCATCGAAGTGCGCACCGCCAATGACGGCATCGTCTTGTCCGGCCAAGTCAGCGGCGCCACGCAACTGGCCCGCGCGGTGGAACTTGCCGAGCGTTACGCCCCCGACCGCGTCACCAATTTGATGTCCGTGGGCGGCACCCAGCAAGTCATGCTAAAGGTGCGTTTCGCCGAAATGCAGCGCTCTGTTGCCAAACAGCTCGGCGCATCTGTCGGGGTTGGCACCGTCGGCAACGACGGACTTGCGGGGATTGGCTCGCAGGCTTGGGCCTTGAGCGACGGTGGCACCGGGCGCAATCTCAACTCCCTGCTCGATGGCACGCCAGGCGGCGCAGTGATCGCACCCAACGACCCGGCGGGACTGGGCATTTTCACCCTTGGCCTGGGCGACTTTGAAGTCGGGCTCTTCATCGAGGCACTTGAAAGTAAGGGCATGGTCCGAACCCTAGCCGAACCGAACATCGTCGCGGTCTCGGGCCAAGACGCCGAATTCTTGGCAGGCGGCGAATACCCGATCCCCGTGGTCGAGGATGGCACGGTCAAGGTCGAGTATCGCCCCTTTGGCGTAGAACTGCTGTTCAAGCCAACGGTCCTGACCAGCGACGTGATCAATCTTGAACTGGGCGCATCGGTCTCTGCGATTGACCCCACCGTCTCGATCACCACCAACGGCATCACCGTGAACGGCTTTTCCGTGCGCAAGGCGGTCACCACCGTCGAGATGCGCGATGGCGAAAGCTTTGCGATTGCCGGTTTGTTACAGGACGATTTTTCCGATCTTGCTGGCCAAGTGCCATGGCTAGGCGACGTCCCGATTTTGGGCACAATGTTCCGCTCAACCGAATACGAACGGCGCCAATCCGAGCTTGTTATCATCGTCACCCCCCATCTGGTGACCCCAACCGTCGCCGATGCGCTGGCCCTGCCCACGGACCGGATGCGCATCCCAACAGAGCGCGAATTGTTTCTCTTTGGCAAGGTTGAGGGGCAGCAAGGCTCTGTCGGGCAAGTCGCGCGGCAGGATTTGCAAGGCTCAATCGGCTATGTGGTGGAGTGAAAAGATGATCCACCGCATGTCTCTGATCGCCGCCGCTGCTTTGATGATTTCAGGCTGTGCAGGCGCGCAGCTTGACCGCCAAGCCGGGGCGCTGAACAACGAAATGGCCTTTGGCCAAGCGGCCGCCTTTAGCCAAGCGGCGCAAATTCGTGGCGGTCTGCCTGAGGCCCTGCGCAATGTCTCAACCAGCTTTCGCGCCGCCGTGCCCACAACGATCAACTTTGAGTTCAACAAAGCCACGCTAGACGCCGCCGCGCGCGCGACCCTCGACCAGCAAGCGCGCTGGATTTCAGGCTACCCCCAGGTGCAGTTTTCAGTCTACGGCCATACGGATTTGGTCGGCTCCGCGGGTTACAATCGCTCGCTTGGCATGCGCCGGGCACAGGCCACAGTGGCTTATCTGGTCAGCCGCGGTGTAGCGCGCGGCCAGCTCAAGGCGGTCGCCTCGCGCGGCGAGACCCAGCCCATCGTCACGACCCAATCTCCTGAGCGGTTGAACCGCCGTACATTAACCGATGTTTCCGGCTTCGCTAATTTGCGTAAAACGCGCGGCACCGGCACAGATGGTAAGCGCGCGTTAATTGTTTACGGTGAGTATGTTGACGATGCAGGTTCGGAAATAACCGCTGACGAAGGTCAGTAGGACCATGAAATTTTGGGGCTCTTATCCTGTGTAAACACGTCTGCTGTCTGGGGGATCTAAGTGGGTCATGTCCATAACCAGTGGCGCATAATAGGAGCAGAGCCCGTGGCAAAGGGTGACCGCGTGGCATGCCAGCCTATCAAAGACGTAAGCGCGATTGCGGCACAAAATCCGCCGCTCTTTGCACTATACCTCGTGAAACCTGCTGAAATCAGCAGCGCTTTGAGCCGAGTTTTGCCGAATTCCGTGTATCTGCGCGATCTAACACCTATCTTTACAACCTACGAGCTACGCCGCGCTTGCACCCGCGTTGCCGGGCGTGTGATTGTGGTGGTTAAGCACCGCCTCACACCCAAAGGCGACCACCCAAGCAATGCCCCCGGCCCTGTGGTCAAACTGCAGGATTTAAAAAGGTACAGAACATGGCCCTTTCGCTGAAAAGAGAACCAGCGCCCAAATATGAGGCCCTCGCGATTGCGAGCGATATGCGCCGCTTTGATTTGCTCGTTGAGGATATGGATGCCGAAATGCCCAGCGGCTGGTCGGCGGTGTCTATGAAAGAGGGGTTAAAGGCCTTTGAGGCCGATCCCCACGACGAGCTGGAATTTGTCATCGTTGCGGTTGACCGGGCGGATGAGGATGATCTTGGCCCGGCGGCCAGCGTGATCACCACCGCCAAAAGTCTTGGGTGCAAAGTGCTTTTGGTCGCCCATGAACTAAGCCCCGTGTCCTTGCACCAGTTGATGCGCTTGGGGGCGGATGATTTTGCGCCCTATCCGCTGCCCGATGGCGCTTTGTCCGAGAGCATCATGCGCCTGCGCCACCGTCCGGCCAGCGCGGGTGAGACCGGCGGCACCGACGGGCGGCATCGCAACGGGATGATCCTGCCGATCTATGGAATTGCAGGCGGTGTTGGCGCGACGACATTTGCGGTCAATCTGGCTTGGGAAATGGCGCAATATACCAAAAAGACCAACAAACGCGTCTGTATTCTCGACCTCAACTTTCAGTTTGGCTCGGTGGCGACCTATCTTGATCTGCCCCGGCGCGAGGCGATTTACGACCTGCTGACCGATGCCAGCAACATTGACAAGGAATCGCTCTCTAGCGCGATGACAAGTTTCAAATCGCGCCTCGCGGTTCTGACCGCCCCGCTCGATGCCCTACCCCTCGACATCATCGGCCCTGAGGATCTCGAAAAAATCCTCAAGACCGCCACAGCGCAGTATGATTTTGTGATCATCGACATGCCCACAACGCTGGTCAGTTGGTCCGACAAAGTTCTGCAGTTAGCTGAGACGTTTTTCACCGTGATTGAGATGGACATGCGCTCGGCCCAGAACACTCTGCGGTTCCTGCGCACGCTCAAGGCCGAGGATTTGCCCTATGAGAAAATCCAATACGCGCTCAACCGTGCGCCCGGCTTTACGGATGTGAACGGCAAAACCCGGATCAAACGCTTGGCTGAATCCCTTGGCATCCCTTTGAACGTCATGCTGCCCGATGGCGGCAAAGCGGTTACAAACGCCTCGGATCAGGGGCTGCCTCTGTCGGAAACCGCCGCGAAAAACGCGTTGCGCAAGGAAATCCGCAGAATTGCCACCTCCCTAGTGGATATGGCCGAGGAACAAAAAGCCGCCGTGGCCTGAGGACGCTCTTAGATGTTCAAGCGATACAACAAAGCAGCGACACCCCCGCCCCCGGCGCTTGAGCCCAAAGTGGCGACCACGCCCCAATCGCCCGAGAGCAAGCGCGCCGAGGTCAAAAAGCCCGTCGAGATTTCGGAGGCTGAGCAAAAGGCGCATCTACGCCGCGAGCGTTTGATGGATGTGCGCATGGAGCTGCACCGCAAGCTGCTGGAGACGCTCAACCTCACGGTTCTGGACAAGGCGACCGAGACCGATCTGCGCCGCGAAATCACCGTGATTGCTGCTGAGGGGCTGCGCGAAATGGGCGTGGTTCTCACCGGCACCGAGACCGAGGCGCTGACCCAAGAGCTTTACGACGAGGTGACCGGGCTTGGCCCGCTTGAGCCGCTTCTCAAAGACGACAGTGTCGACGATATTCTCGTCAACGGGCCCAAGCAGATTTTTGTAGAGCGCGGCGGCAAGCTAGAGATTTCAAACGTGGTGTTTCGCGATGAGCGTCACCTGCTTCGGGTGATCGACAAGATTGTCTCGGCGGTCGGGCGGCGCATCGACGAGTCGAACCCCTATGTCGACGCGCGGCTGGGGGATGGCTCGCGCTTTAATGCCATGATCCCGCCTTGCGCCGTCGACGGCTCACTGGTGTCCATTCGTAAATTCAAAAAAGACAAACTCTCAATCGATGATCTGATCAAATACGGCGCATTTTCCGAGGATATGGCCGCCTATTTGCAGGCCTGTGTCGCGACGCGGCTGAACATTGTCGTCTCGGGCGGCACCGGTTCGGGTAAGACGACCACCCTCAATGCCCTGTCGTCCTTTATCGATGACGCCGAGCGGATCGTGACCATTGAGGACACGGCGGAATTGCAGTTGCAGCAGCTTCACGTGGGCCGGATGGAAAGCCGTCCGCCCAATGTTGAGGGCCGCGGCGAGGTCACCCAACGCGATCTTTTGCGCAATGCGCTGCGGATGCGCCCCGACCGGATCATCGTCGGCGAGACCCGCGGCGATGAGGTGATCGACATGCTGCAGGCGATGAACACGGGCCACGACGGCTCGATGACCACGATCCACGCCAATTCCGCGCGCGATGCGGTGAGCCGCCTCGAGAATATGATCGCGATGACCGGCGTTGAAATGCCGCTCAAGGCAACGCGGCAGCAGGTCGCTTCGGCGGTGGATATCATCGTACAGGTCAGCCGCCTGCAAGACGGGACGCGGCGGATGCTGTCCTGCACCGAAATTGCCGGGATGGAAGGCGATATCATCTCGATGCAGGAGGTTTTCGCCTTCAAGCGCAAGGGGCTCGACGCCGAGGGGCGTATTGTCGGGCAGTTTGAGCCGAACGGTTTGCGCTCGACCTTTACGGAACGTTTTGAACAATGGGGTTATGATCTGCCGGCCAGTATCTATACCAACAAAACGTATTAACGCGGAGCGGGGCACATGAGTTACGAACTCGTCATCTATGCCGTCATTTTCGTCGGCATCCTGTTTATGGTCGAGGCGCTTTATCTGCTGGTCTTCGGGAAATCCGTAAGGCTTGAGGGTAAGGTAAACCGCCGCCTTGACCTGTTGGAAAAGGGCGAAAACCCTGAGGATGTGCTCAACACCCTGCGCCGCGAACGCGAGCAGCACCGCGAGAGCATATCCCTGCCGGTGCTTGCCCCCCTCTCGGCCAAGGCGGCGCAGGCCAATATCGCGTTTTCACCAACTGCCCTCGTGATGATTATGGTGGGTTTGGGGGTCTTTAGCTTTTTCATGCTGACGATGTTCACCGACGCCGCCCTGATCATCCGCGTCGGGGTTTCTGCGGCCATGGGTTATAGCGCGGTTTTCGTTTGGCTATCAAACAAGGCGAAAAAACGGGTCGATCTGTTTGAAGAACAGCTGCCCGATGCTGTTGAGCTGATCGTGCGGTCGCTGCGCGTTGGCCATCCGTTTTCCTCATCAATCAATATCGTTGCCGAAGAAATGGCCGATCCCTTGGGCTCTGAATTTGGCATGATCGCCGATGAGGCGACCTATGGGATGGATGTGAACGAAAGCCTCGAAAAGCTGGCCACGCGCATCGATGTGCAGGATCTGAAGTTTCTAGCGGTCGCGGTGAATATCCAGTCGACCTCCGGCGGTAATTTGGCCGAAATTCTCGATGGACTGTCTAAGGTGATCCGCGCACGGTTCAAGCTTTTCCGCCGGGTCAAAGCAATCACCGCAGAGGCGCGCTGGTCCGGCTGGTTCCTTTCCATCTTCCCCCTCGTCGCCCTCGCGCTCATCAACGTGATGCAACCGGGCTATTACGACGAGGTCCAACAATCCGAGTTTTTCGTTCCCGCCGCCTTAATCGTCGGCGCATTTCTATTGGTGAACGTGATTTTCATGCGGATCATGGTCAATATTAAAGTGTGAACATGGACCCAATCATAAATCAAATCACGCAGGTCTGGGATTTTCTGACCGCCGCTTTCGGGCCGATGGGGCCATATTTGGTCATTGGCGGGCTGGGCGCGATGCTGGTCGCCCTCTCGATCCCCGCGCTGTTGCGCAAACAGGTCGATCCCCTCGATAAACTTAATGTCTCTGGCCACGACCGCCGCGATGCAAAGGCCGCAGCACAAGCGAGTGCGGCTAAGGCCGACGGCAACAACGTGCGCCTACGCTATGACGGCGGGGCCGCCGGGCGGCTTGAAAAATTCGCGCCCTATCTCGAGCCGAAAGACGAAAAAGAGCTAGGCGCCACCCGGCTCAAACTGGTTCAAGCAGGCTATCGATCAAAATCCGCCGTCTCCACATTCCACTTCTCGCGCTTCGTCTTGGGCATCGCCTTTTTGGCTGTGGGCGTCGTTTCAGTCTTCGTCCGCAACAACGAACCGTCCCTATCCGTGCTTATAATGTCGGTCCTCATCCCCGGCGCCATCGGATATTTCGCGCCGGTCTATTGGGTCACCCACCGCAAACAACAACGCCAAGAAGACGTCATCAACGGCTTCCCGGACGCGCTTGATTTGATGCTGGTCTGCGTCGAAGCGGGCCAATCCCTCGATCAAGCGATCATGCGCGTCAGCACCGAAATCCAATCCGCATATCCCACCCTCTCCGAAGAACTCGCCCTCGTCAGCCACGAAATCCGCGCAGGTAAAGACCGCGCAACAGTGCTGCGTGACATGTCCGAACGCTGCGGCGTGCCGGATATCTCATCCTTCGTGACCGTCCTTGTTCAATCAGCAACGTTCGGGACATCCATTTCGGATGCGCTGCGGGTCTACGCCGCCGAGATGCGCGACAAACGCGTGATGCGCGCCGAGGAAAAAGCCAATGTTCTGCCGACCAAACTGACCATCGGCACCATGCTTTTCACCGTCCCACCGCTCTTGATCATTCTGGTTGGCCCCTCGATTTACGACATCTATGTCAACCTGCTTGGGGGCTGATGCCAACTGTGACTTGGGCCAAAATCGCGCTGATCCTCACCATCGCCTTGGGCGTGAGCGCGTGTTCAAACACCCCCCCAAATTCGGCGGATACAAAAAAAGACCTCGACGGGCTTGCGGCAGGCCACCGAATGATGGCGGTCGGCCAATACGAACGGGCGCTGGCGTCTTACACAAATGCTGCCGGGCAACAGGGGTTAAATGCCGATGTGCTGTCGGCGATGGGTTCGGCCAATCTGAAACTGGGTCGCCTGAAGCAGGCGCAAAAATTCCTCGAAAAGGCCACCCAAGAGGATGAAGATTTTGTGCCAGCTTGGAATAATTTGGGCGTAACATATACGGCGTTGGGTGAATTTGAGAGCGCCCATCAGGCGTTTCGTGCCGCCTTCACATTGGACAACGGCACCTCCGAAGAGATTTGGCAAAACCTGATTTTGGCGATAGAAAATAAAGACAAACAACAAAAAGCCGCGCCGGTTGACGCAAACTTCCGGCTTGTGCGCAGAGGCAACGGGCGGTTTCTTTTGCTAGAAACCCCCAAAGGGGAATGATGGCATGAGCCAACACTGGCGCCAGATGACGCTTTGCTGGGTCGCAAGCGCGGCACTTTTGTCGGGCTGCGGCGGCACAGGTCAAACCGAACAACCGCAATTTGACGGCGACGCAAGCGTCATCGACGAGGCGGGCCTGAATAACATCATGCTGACCATGGCAGACCCCGCGCAAGCCTCTGCACATTTTCGCCGCCTTTTGGCGAGCGAGCCGGACAACCCCGAGCACTTGCGCGGGCTTGCCGTTTCGCTCATCCGCGCCAAACGCACGGCAGAGGCCGCGCCGGTTTTCGAGCGCCTGATCGATGGGGGCAAAGGCACCACAAACGACCGCCTGCTTTACGCCGAAAGTCTCGTGGCCGGGGGGGACATCGAGAGCGCCGAGACCCAACTGGGCCAAGTGCCGCCCGAAGTTGCGACCTATAAACGCTACCTGCTTGAGGCGATTGTTGCGGATAACAACAAAAACTGGACCCAAGCGGATGACCATTATGATAGCGCCCGCCAGCTTACGGCGCGCCCGGCGGCGATCCTGAATAACTGGGGCATGTCCAAAATGGCGCGCGGCGAGCTGACCCAAGCGGCCAATCTGTTTCAAGAGGCCATCACTTTCGATCCAAAGCTGTTTCAGGCAAAGAACAATCTGATCACCGCCCGCGGGCGGGTTGGGAATTTTCGCCTGCCGGTGATCCCAATGACCGAGGTCGAGGAGGCGATGCTGCTTTATAATCTGGGCATACTCGCGGTGAGGCAGGACAAAACCGATACCGCCAAGGGCTTGTTTAGTGCGGCGGTCGAAACCCATCCGCAGCACTATTCAGAGGCGATTGACGCGCTGGCCTCGCTTGGCAGTTCCGTGTGAACCCCCATGTTCATTGAAGATTTCGCGTTCTTCCTAGGCGCAATGCCCTTTTGCCTTTACGCCGCCTTCACCGATCTAAAGTGGATGATCATCCCCAATTGGGTCTCGATCGCACTGGTCGTGGTGTTTGTGGTCTTGGGTCTGATCTTTTTACCTTTCAGCGCCATCGGCTGGCGGCTTTTGATCGGCTTTGGCGTCCTTGCGGTGGGGTTTGTGCTGAACGCGGGCGGTTTTATCGGCGGCGGCGATGTCAAGGTTTTGGCAGGTTTCACGCCATTTATCGCGCCGGGGGACTACGCAGATTACTTGTTGATCCTGTCGGTGAGCATGCTGGCAACCCTCGCCTGCCATCGCCTTGCAAAGCGGTCAGCCGTGGTGCGCAGCCTAACGCCAGACTGGAAATCTTGGGACGCCGGGCGCCTGTTTCCCATGGGGATTTCGCTCGCAACGGCCGGTTTGGTTTATCTAGGTTTCAAAGCCTTCACTTAGGCACATCCTGAGCATAGAGCGCAAAATGCTCGTTTTCGAAAGCAAGGCTCAAGGTCACATCAGCGCTTTGCAGGGCACGAACATAATGGGTGAAAACATCCCACGTCACCGGGCATTTGGGCAAAACGACGTAATCAGCCGACAAAATACCCCGGCTTCCGCCGTAATACCAAACCTGCCGATCCGGCTCGCGCGCGAAGGCACCCAAAAGCGGCAGCGGGTTGAACGACGCGGCCCAGCCGATGCGCGCCTCGCCAAAACCCGCGGTCTCCAAATCGCGGGCAATTGCGTGGGCCATACCCATGTACCCGCCCGACAAATTACACTTGGGCCAAACCGTGCCATTGACCAAAACGGGCACTTGGTCTGTTTCATTTATCCCCGCTTCGATGCCTTGGGGCTTTGGAATTGACGGCAAATCAACACGGCCCTTCGGCGCAAAAGCAGAGGCTTTGGTCATCAAGAGACCCGCATGCTGCCCCCCCTCAAGCGGTGACCAAAAAGCCTCTGGGTCGGCCAGAAAATTGCGCACCGGGCTTCCCAAAACATTCAAAAACGATGGCGCTCCCAGCGCAAGGGCGGCGACACCCAGCGCGCGGATCAGATGGTGCGGCGCAAGTCCTGCGAATTCGCTGCCGCTTGCAGGCAGTTTGCTGGCCAGCACGAATAGCACCACCCCCAAGATCAAGAGCCACTGGGGATCATTCCCCCAATTTTGGTAAGTCACAAAAGCAAAGCCGGGCAGCAAAAATAAAAGCAGCACCCCAGAGCGCGCAAGCCCCGCGCGGCGCAGGGTTATCACCGCCGCCAAAAGCACGAGTGTTCCAGGCAGATACGCGGGCCGCGCGAGCACTTGCGTAAAACTCGCGCCGGGATAGGGGCGGATGGTGGAGAGGCGCACAAAGTTCAGATCGCCAAGATAGGCGTGCCAAACCGAAAGATCACCGATCAACGCGGTCACCGCCCCAAAAATCAGGGCGCCTGTGATGGCGACACCCCCAAGACGCCAAGCATCGCGCCACAGCAAAAGCCAGATCAGCGTGACAGGTGCGAAGCTGACAAAATATGAGATTTTTGTGAGGACCAAAGCGCTTAGGAGCGCCCCGACGACCACGCCTTCAACCGCGCGCCTCCGGCCCTCACCGCCACGCGGTTCAAGCAAAATCAGCGCGATAAGGCCAAAGCTGAACATCCAGCACCAGCGGTTGTAATGCAGCGACATCGACACGGTCTCGTTGGTGCCGCCGTAGACGCCGCCCACCCCCAGCCCGATAGCGGTAAGGCCGAAAAGCGCGCCTGCACCAAGGCCCATCCGGCTGGCCGCAACAAAAGCCAAGAGCGGTAACGCCAAAAGCGGCACCGCTAGATTTGCCAAAATAAGCGCCTGATCCGCGCCGAACCCCGCGCTCAAAAACAAGCTGATTGGCCAAAAGGCCAGCACTCCAAGGGGCGTCAGAAAATCCAGATGCACCCGAGCGCCATTTTGCAAACGCTCGGCCGCCTCTAACACATGCAGCACGTCAACTTCGTGGCCCGTGATCGCCAGATGCCCAGCCCCCAGCCAAATCGCGGCGGCGCAGCCCCAAAGGGCAGCAAAGATAGACAAAAATCTTAGGTAATTGACCATTTCCCGCCACCCCGCTTGGTTGGCAACGCGCTGCCCCGGCCATTGGCGTGACAAATACGTGCTAAAGCCGCAAAATCGCCCCAAACTTCGGCAAAAAAAGGGCACATCTTTTTTGTACATCTTAGGATGATCGGATGAAACACTCTTCAACCACGGTGCCTGCGCCTGCGGCCCCTCTTACGCTTGCGGAAACCGGGCTTGAGGCGGTGCTATGCCGCGATATTTTCTTAAAGACGGTGTTTCGCCAGAACCTGTCGACGATTTCGAGCATCGCGCAAAAGCTCTGCATTCTACCACCCGTCGCCCAAGAGATCGTTGAGATGGCGCGCGGGCAGAGTTTGATCGAGACCATGGGGGCGAGCGGCGCTTCGCTCTCGGCTGAGATGCGATACCAGTTGACCGACAGCGGCCGTGCGCGTGCGCTTGATGCGCTAGAGCAATCCGCCCATATCGGCGCGCTGCCCGTGAGTTTGGCCGCCTTTAAAGCGCAGGCCGCGCAACAATTGATCCGCAACATCACAATCACTCAAGAGATGCTCGAAGGCTCGATGAGCCATTTGGTTTTGCCCAGCGGCATGCTCGATGCGCTAGGGCCTGCGGTTAGCTCGGGCAAATCTATTCTGCTTTATGGCCCACCGGGCAACGGGAAATCCTCGATCTCAAACGGGATACGTGACGCAATCGGCGATCAAATTTTTATGCCGAACTGCATCGAGTACGAGGGGCAAATCGTGTCGGTCTATGACCCGATTGTTCACGGCGCGGCGCAGGACAACCCCGACGAGCAAAACGCTCTGAGACGCAGTATCGCCCATGACGCGCGGTTTACCCGCTGCAAACGGCCCACGGTGATGACCGGGGGCGAGTTGACCCTCGATATGCTTGACCTGAATTACAACCCGGTCAGCCGGACCTATCAAGCGCCGCTGCAGATGAAGGCCACGGGGGGTGTTTTCATCGTCGATGATCTGGGGCGGCAGCAGGAACCGGCGCAGGCGCTGATCAACCGGTGGATTGTACCGATGGAAAACAACATCGATATTCTAACGCTGCAATCGGGGCAAAAGTTCGTTGTGCCTTTTGACACCCTGGTAATTTTTTCGACGAATTTCGCGCCCAATGCCTTATTCGATAGCGCCGCTTTGCGCCGGATTGCCTATAAAATCCCAATCGATGGGCCAAGCAGAGACGATTTTGTAGAGATTTTTCAACGGGTCAGCCGGGCAAAGGGCATAGAGCCGTGCGAGGCTGTTTGGACGCATCTGTTGCAAAACAAATACCCATCTGTGGATAATGAATACGCAAATTATCAACCCGGCTTCTTGATCGACCAAATGATCTCAATCTGCGAGTATGAACAAAGAGATGTAAGCATGACAGTGGAACTGGTGGATCGCGCATGGGAGAACCTCTTCGTGAAGGACAAGACAATCGCGAGGTAAAATTCGTCGTTGCGGGGTGTGGGCGCATGGGCCTGCCGATGGCGCAAGCGCTGATTGAGGCCGGGGTGCCTACCTGCGGGTTTGATATTCGCAAAGACGACGCATTCGACGGGATGGAGATGCGGTTTGATGTGGGCGAAGCCATGGCCACCGCATCGCATCTGATCTCGGTTGTCCGGGATGTGGCGCAAACTGAGGCGCTTTTGTTTCGCGATCAGGCGGTGCTTGAGCATGCCCCTGCGCTTGAGGCGGTCATTATCTGCTCGACCCTGCCGCCTGAATATATCTTTGAGTTACGAAAACGCCTACCCGCCCATATCGCGCTTTTCGATGCGCCGATTTCGGGGGCGGTTCAGGCTGCGCAAGAGCGGCGGCTGACCTTTATGTTTGGCGCGGCCCCCGATGAGGCGGATGAGTTGACCATGCTGCTCTCGCCCATGGGCGAACAGTTTCACCATATGGGCGCGCTGGGCAGCGGGATGCTGGCCAAGGTCTTGAACAATTTCGTCGCGGCCTCATCTGCGGTTTCGACGCGCCTCGTCCTCGATTGGGCGCAAGCGGGCGGGCTTGACCAGACCCGGCTTTTGAACTTGATGCATGACAGCTCGGGCCAGACGTGGTTCGGCACCAATTTCGAGACGATTGAATTTGCCAAACACGGCTATGCCGATGACAATTCCATCGGGATTTTGGCCAAGGATGTGGCCTGTGCGCTCAGTGCGGCCCCCGCCGATCAGCAAGCGCTTGGTGCATTACTCATTGAACACGTGCGCCGATTGCGCACCTATGAGCCGGATTAGGCCAGCACCCTGCCGATGCCCGCCCTGCCAAAGAAGTTTTCGGACTGGTTTGCCGCCCGTGGCTGGGCACCGCATCCGCATCAACTTGATGTCCTAGAGCACGCCAATGACCCGATTTTGCTGATCGCCCCCACAGGCGGCGGAAAGACCCTTGCCGGGTTCCTGCCCAGCCTGATAGATTTGGACCGCGCCCCCCACGAGGAACCGCACGCGGGTTTGCACACGCTCTACATTTCGCCCCTAAAGGCGCTGGCCGCCGATATTGCGCGCAACTTGCAGCGACCGATTGACGATCTTGGTCTTGATATGCGGGTGGAAAGTCGCACAGGCGACACCAAGCAATCGATGCGCCAACGCCAGCGGGTCGATCCGCCGCATATCCTGCTGACCACCCCCGAAAGCCTCGCGCTCATGATGTCCTACGAAGAGGCACCGCGGATTTTTGCGGGTCTTAAGCGGATCGTGGTCGATGAAATTCACGCGCTGGCCGAGGGCAAACGAGGCGATCAACTGATGCTGGCGCTCGGGCGGATCGAGGCACTGGCCCCCGGCGCCGCGCGCATCGGTCTTTCCGCCACGGTCGAGGACCCGCCGGCGCTGGCGCGGTTCTTTGGACTTGCCGGGCGCGCAGTGAAAATCCTCTTTGCTGATCCCGGACCTGCGCCTGACATTGATATGCTGCGAACCCAAGAGCCGCCGCCCTGGGCCGGGACAGGCGGTCGCTATGCAGTAAACGAGGTCATGGCGCAGATCAAAGGCGCGCGCACCACGCTTGTGTTCATCAACACTCGCGCCACCGCCGAGCTGTTTTTCCAAGCCCTGTGGGAGGTGAATGACGAGGCACTGCCTATCGGGCTCCATCATGGCTCCCTCGCGCGCGAGGCCCGCGACAAAGTAGAGGCGGCCATGGTGCGCGGCGATTTGCGGGCGATTGTCGCCACTGGCTCGCTCGATCTGGGGATCGATTGGGGCGATGTCGATCTGGTGATCCAAGTGGGCGCGCCCAAAAACGTCAAGCGGCTGGTGCAGCGGATCGGGCGCTCAAATCACAGCTACAACGCCCCGTCGCGCGCGTTGATTTTGCCTGCAAACCGCTTTGAGGTCGTGGAATGTCAGGCGGCTTTGCAGGCGGTGCGCGCCGCTGATCTCGATGGCGATCCGCGCGGGGCGGGACCGCTGGACGTTTTGTGTCAGCATATTCTTCTGGTGGCCTGTTCGGGTCCATTTGATGCAGATGCGCTCTACCAAGGGGTGGCGGCAACCGGGCCCTACGCGGGGCTGACACGCGCGGCGTTTGACGATTGTTTGGCCTATTGCGCCACAGGCGGCTACGCCTTTCGCGCCTATGATCGCTGGCAGCGGCTCAAGCAGCGCGAGGACGGGCAATGGGCCCTGCGCGACCCGCGCCGCGCGCGCACATTGCGCATGAATATCGGCACGATCATCGACACCGAGACCCTGAAAGTCCGGCTTAAGGCGCGGCGCGGCGGCACCCCGCTTGGGGAGGTCGAAGAGGGCTTTGCGGCCTCGTTGGAGGTCGGCGATACCTTCCTGATCGGCGGGCAAATCGTGCAATACGAGGGGCTCAACGAGATGACCGTGATGGTCACCAAGACCCCGCGCAAAGACCCGAAGGTGGCGGTGTTTTCGGGGCTGAAAATGTCGACCTCGACACAACTGGCGCACCGCGTGATTTCGATCCTGAATGACCGCGACGGTTGGGCGGCGCTGCCCGAGCATACCCAGCTTTGGCTGCGCCAACAGGTTCAGATTTCGCGGCTGCCACGGCGCGACCGGCTCTTGGTTGAGAGTTTTCCGCGCGGCGCCCGCGAGCACTTATGCATCTACGGGTTTGCGGGGCGCAACGCGATGCAGACCCTCGGGCTTTTGGTCACGCGGCGCATGGAGGAGGCGGGGCTTGCGCCCTTGGGCTTTGTCTCGAATGACTATGCTTTGCTGATTTGGGGGCTGGAGCGGGTGCATGATGCGCAGGCGCTTTTTGCGCCGGATAATCTGCGCCAAGGTCTGGAGATGTGGCTGAGCAAAAACGCCGTGATGAAACGCACATTCCGCTCGGTGGCCACGGTTGCCGGGTTGATCGAGCGCAATTTGCCGGGCCAGCGGTCCAGCGGCAAACAGGCGACGTTTTCGAGCGATATTCTCTATGACACACTGCTCAAGTTTGAGCCAGATCACCTGATGATGCGGATCACGCAGACCGAGGCCATGCGCGGCTTGGTTGATTTTGGCCGGATCGAAGAGATGATGGCGCGCACCAACGGCGCGATTGATTTTCTGCGCGCGCCCCACGTCACGCCTATGGCTGCGCCGCTGTTTCTGGAGCCGGGGCGCATCCCGATTAGGGGGGCTGCGGATGAGCGGCTGTTAGAGGAAGAAACCGCGCGACTGCTCAAAGAGGCAGGGCTAGGCGGATAATCCGCGCGGGCAAGATTGCCTCTTTTGCGGCGCTGCGATTCCGACTATGCTGCGAACAAAACAAGACCATAAGCGCCCCCACGAACATATGACCACATGAGCAGCCACGAGTTTGAATTTGCCGGTGCCACCCTAGAAGCGCTGCCGTGTGGCGCGCTTTGGTGGGCCGCGCCGCGCATTTTATGCGTCTCGGACCTGCATCTGGGCAAGGCAGAGCGGATCGCGCGCCAAGGCGGCACGCTTTTGCCACCCTATGACACTGCCGAGACGCTTTTGCGGCTGCGCATGCGGGTCGAAGAGCTGAACCCCGAGGTGGTAATTTCGCTAGGCGACAGTTTTGACGATCAGGCCGCTGAGGCAGGGCTGGCAGAGGCGGAAACCCGGATGCTGGCGGCGATGATGGCGGGGCGGCGTTGGGTCTGGATTGCGGGCAATCATGATCCCGGCCCAGTGGAGACCCCGGGCACATGGGTGACGGATCACCGTGCGGGGCCGCTGATTTTTCGCCATATCGCGCAAGAGGATGCTGGCAAGGGCGAGGTTTCGGGGCATTATCATCCCAAAATCAGAATTCCGACGCGCGGTCGTGTGATCTCGCGCCCGTGCTTTTTGTGCGATGGGCGGCGGCTGATTTTACCGTCCTATGGGGCGTTTACGGGCGGGTTGCGGGTTGAGCATCCAGCGCTCAAGGCGCTTATGCAGCCCGATGCGCAGGCGTTTTTAACCGGCACCAAAGTGCTCGCGGCACCGATGAACGCCTATCAAAGCTGAGGGATTTTTCGCGCGCCGGATATCTTAACCCCGGCGCGCTATAAATCGCTTAAGTGGCCGGATCAGGCTCTAGATCACCGTCACTGGCCTTTGGCTTGCGCCCCGTTGATGGGATCGCTGTGATGCTGGCACCGCCATCGCTAGGCGTAATTCCATCATCATCATCGCCACCACGGTTCAAGTCTTCACCAGCGATGACCTTGGTGATCTCGGCACCGGTGAGGGTCTCATACTCAAGCAGACCTTCCGCAAGGCGCGTCAAATCACCGTTTTTCTCGGTCAAAATACGCTTGGCGGTCTCATAGCCTTCATCCACCAGTTTGCGAATTTCGCTGTCGATGGCCTCTTGGGTTTCCGGCCCCGCCGAAGAGCCAGATTGCTGCGGCCCCAAATAGGTCGCCTGCTCATTGGCGTAGTCGATATTACCAAGGGTCTCGGACATACCAAACTGAGTGACCATCGCACGGGCAATCCGGCTGACCTGCTGAATGTCAGAGGCCGCGCCCGAGGTGACGTTGTCTTCGCCAAAGATCAGCTCTTCGGCGACTTTACCGCCCATCGCCATGGCGATTTTCGATTTGTATTTGGTCTTGGTGACCGAAAGCTGATCCCGCTCTGGCAGGCTGAGCACCAGCCCCAGCGCACGGCCGCGCGGAATGATCGTCGCTTTGTGGATCGGATCATGCTGCGGCACGTTCAGACCAACAACCGCGTGACCCGCCTCATGGTAGGCCGTCAGCTTTTTCTCGTCCTCGGTCATGACCATAGAGCGCCGCTCGGCACCCATCATCACTTTATCCTTGGCGTTCTCGAAGTCTTCCATTTTGACGAAACGCTTGCCCGTGCGCGCCGCCATCAGCGCCGCCTCATTTACAAGGTTCGCCAGATCGGCACCCGAAAACCCAGGGCAGCCGCGCGCGATGATGCGCAGATCGACGTCTGGGCCCAGCGGCACTTTCGAGGCGTGAACTTCGAGGATTTTCTTACGGCCATTGATATCGGGATTTGGCACCTGCACCTGACGGTCAAACCGGCCCGGACGCAAGAGCGCAGGGTCCAGCACGTCAGGACGGTTGGTGGCGGCGAGGATGATCACGCCTTCATTGGCGTCAAAGCCGTCCATTTCGACCAAAAGCTGGTTGAGCGTTTGCTCGCGTTCATCATTCCCGCCGCCGTAACCGGCACCGCGATGGCGACCAACCGCGTCGATCTCATCGATAAAGACGATACAAGGCGCATTTTTCTTGGCCTGCTCGAACATATCGCGGACCCGGCTCGCACCGACGCCTACGAACATTTCGACAAAGTCAGACCCTGAGATAGTGAAGAACGGCACACCAGCCTCGCCCGCGATGGCCCGCGCCAGCAGGGTCTTACCAGTGCCCGGAGGACCAACAAGCAGCGCGCCTTTGGGGATTTTACCGCCCAGACGCGAGAATTTTTGCGGATCGCGCAGGAACTCAACGATCTCTTCGAGCTCGTCTTTGGCCTCATCGATCCCAGCCACATCGTTGAACGTCACGCGGCCCGATTTCTCGGTCAGCAGCTTGGCTTTGGACTTGCCAAAGCCCATCGCACCGCCGCGCCCGCCGCCTTGCATCCGGTTCATGAAATAAATCCAGACGCCGATCAGCAGAAGGAACGGCAACCACAGACCAAGGGTCGCCATGAACCCAGAGGTTTCCTGCGGCGCGGCCTCGATGTCTACGTCATTGGCGCGCAGGGCATCCACCGTGCTGACGCCCGATGGCTGCACCGTGCGATAGTCGCGGGTGTCGACGCCGCGGATATAAACGTTCTCGCCATCGAGACGCACCGAGGCGACCTCGTTGTTTTCCACCCGGTCCAGAAACTCGGAATAGCTGATCGTCTGCGCGTTGGATGTCGGCGATCCGTTTGAAAAGATGCTGAACAGCGCGATCATCAGGAAAAACAGGATGACCCAAAACGCGACGTTTTTAGTGTTATTCACGAGCGAACACTCCCGGATGCTTGTTAAATCGGCGGGGCAATCGTTGCCAAAGACAACCGCCGCGTCGTTGGCCCAAGATAGGCATTATAGCTCAGCTTTCAATGGCTCTTATGTCGCGGGTGTAAAGAAGGGATTGCGAATCCGCCACTGAGCACTGTTATTTAATGATTCATCTAGCATTGGGGCAGAAATTAGGCCGCCCTCATTCCACACAGCCGGGGTTGTCAGCAAAACTTCGCGCGCCAAACCGCTGTCACGCCAGTTTGGCCGTGCCGCCAGACCCGCCTCGCCCAGCGCGCCGACCATTGAACCAAGCGGAGCAGGGCCTTCGACCATCCAACGCTCGTCCCAAAGTTTGCCATAGGCAATCGGCTCATCGACCCTAGCTGGTTCACGGCGGATCGAGATCATATCCGGTTTGGGCACACGCACCACCGAACCCGAGAGCGTCACCCCGCCCTTACCCGACGCAATCGAAGCAATCGCCGCCTCTACTGCATGGGCGCGCGCCGTGTAGTAACTGCCGCACATCAGGCGGATCGCCTCGGACAAAAGGCGCAACTGCAAGGCGGAATTAGCGCTTAGAAACCGGGCGCGCTCCATGCGGATTTCTCCGGCGGGGGTCACATGGGCGATGGCCTCGGCCAAATCCTTGGTCGCTGTGTAAAGCACCTGTTTGGCCGAGCGCAGCCGCGTCGTTGTCTTGTTGATCGCCGGAACGGAGATACCTGCATCGCTGAGCGTCTCGACGACCCGGCGCATCTTCACCCGCGTGTAGCGCTCATCCTCGTTGGTGGGATCATCGATCCACGCGATGCCCCGATCCGTCAGGTGGTGCCGCAGCGCCGGCCGCCGGACATGCAGTAGGGGCCGCAGCCAAAACAGCCCCTCCTCTTCGACCACCGTGTCCATCGCCGAGAGCCCCTGCACCCCCGAGCCACGCGAAAGGCGCATCAAAAACGTCTCGGCCTGATCGTCCGCCGTGTGACCGAGGGCGACAAAGGATAATTCGCGCGTGCGGGCCCAAGCGCCGATAAGCGCTTTACGGGCCAAGCGGGCCTGATCCGAGAGATTGCCGCCATCGCGTCGGTTTTCCCAGCGGGCGATGTGATGGGGGATTTGGGCGGCTTCGCAAAACTTCGCGACGCTTTGCGCCTCTTGCGCGCTTTCGGGGCGCAAGCCGTGATCGACGGTAATGACCTCAAGGCGATAGCGCGCCGCCTCGATCAAAAGCTGCAAAAGCGCCAGAGAATCGCCGCCGCCCGATACCGCAACCCCAAGTCGGTCGCCAGTTACGGCGTCGAGACAGGCCTGATCTAGCGCGGGGGGATCAAGCCGAGGGGGTGTTTGGGCGGTCCCGCTCAATCGGCGCAACCAAGCGATTGACGCGCGGTTTGCGCCCGGTCCGCAGCCTCTTGGCCACCGTAGCGCTGCAAGACTTCGTCCAAGGTGTTGCAGGCCTGTTCCTTTTGCCCCAACGAGCCAAGCGCCTCACCGACGCCCACCAACGCAAGGCCACTGAACGGACCATCAGCTTCGGCGGTGAAAGCGTCAAGAAAGGCGCGCGCGGCAGTTTTGTGCTGGTCCACCGCCTTGAGTGCCATGCCGCGTTTATAATTCACCTCTGCGGCATAGGGGCTGCCGGGATAGGTCTGGTTGAATTGCGCAAAGGCCGCGGCTGCGGTGCGCATGTCCCCTGCATCAAATGCCGCTGTCGCCGCCTCGTATTCCGAGCGCTCGGTCACGGCGACAGCCACATTATTTGTGGCCTGTGCGCTTTGATCTTGGTCCGGCTGGGTCTCAGGGGCGATGGCCTCACCGCCCAAAAGCGGCGCATCCCCAAGGGCCGCCACATCGCCGCCCTCAAGCTCGGTGATCCGAAACGCAATATCGCCGAACCGCAAAGTCGCGTCATCCACCACCCGGCCAATCTCATAACGCAGTTGCTCAATATCGCCGGTGATCTGCTGCAAACGCTCTTCGAGAAAGCCTAGCCGCAATAGCGCAGAGCCCGCCCCCGTATCGCCACCAAGGGCCGGGTCGCGGGGCTGCGTGCTTTCGATCAGGACCATCTCGCGCAGGCTTTCGATCTGCGCGGTCATGGATTTCAACTCGGCACGAATCGCCGCCAGCTCACGCGGATCAACCGCCGCGCGCGCCTCTTGCGCCCAGCCAAGCGAAATCGGCAGCGCGCAAAGGCCCGGCACCAAACAAACAATCAATAGCAACCGAAGCATCAACGGCCTCCTGTGCGGTTTCATCACTATTTTCACCCAGACTTATTGCCAGTCCGATAACAAATTCACTAGCTGCTAAAACCGCCGGACAAACGTGTCACCGCCCGTCGGTTTTTCGCCCAACAGCTCTCGACCGAACAGGTCGCCAGCGGCCGTTCTTTGCCATAGGGCACAACGGTCATGCGATCGGCGGTGATGCCCTTTGAGATCAGATAATTGTAAACCGCGCTGGCCCGGCGCGCCGAGAGGGCGAGGTTATATTCGCGGGTGCCTTGCTCATCTGCATGGCCTTCGATGACCGCGTTAAACGCCATATTTGTCATCAACCACCCCGCCTGCCCATCAAGCTGCGCGGCGGCCTGAGGCGTCAGCGTGTGTTTGTCCACGGCGAAAAGCACCGTGTCGCCCACCGCCGCGTTAAACGCATCAAGGGTGGTTTGCGTCACCGCATCCGTGCCAAAGCCCGTACCCAGTCCAGTCCCTGGCCCGGAAAGGGCATCGCCCAAACCACCATCGCCCGAGAACGCGTTATTTTTTGCACATGCCGAAAGTGCCAATGCGCCCAAAAGCGCTACAACTATTGCTGATTTCATCTGCCTACTGCCTGTTTTGCCCCCCGTTTATCAGGGGTTTTATGTGGTTTCTCTAACATGGGCGCAGCCGAGGCCCAAAGAAAAAGAGATTTCGGATTGTTTCAAAACCCTGTGATGGGGTCCGCCCGTGAACCTCAACCGCGCTAATTCAACAGCCCCGACCACGCCGGATCAGAGGCATGGCTCGGCGTCGCCACCCGCTGCAGGTTGCGCCCGGAAATATCCACCGAGTAAAGCTGCGGCGCCCCTTGCGCCCCCCGCGTTTCGCGAAAGAACATCAAGACCCGGCCATTGGGCGCCCACGTCGGGCCTTCGTCGAGGAAACTGGCGGTCAAAAGCCGCTCGTTCGAGCCATCTGTGCGCATCACGCCGATATGAAACCGCCCGCCCTGCATCTTGGTAAAGGCAATCATATCCCCACGCGGCGACCACACCGGGGTGCCGTAACGCCCCTCGCCAAAGCTGATCCGCTTGGCCGTCCCGCCTGAGGCTGACATGACATAAAGCTGCTGCGAGCCGCCCCGATCGCTTTCAAACACGATCTGCGCCCCATCAGGGGCATAGCTGGGGGCGGTGTCGATGCCCGGATCGCGGGTCAATTGCCGCGCGGCACCCGTGGCGATCTCGATTTGATAAATATCTGTATTGGCCCCTTGGGTCACCGACATGACAACCTTGCTCCCATCGGGTGAGAACCTCGGGGCAAAGCTCATGCCCGGCAGATCCGCAAAGCTGCGCCGCTTTTGCGTCTCAAGATTGATTGCATCCACGCGCGGCTTGCCCCCGGCGTAGCTGGTGAAAATCACGTCTTGCGCATTGGGCGAAAACCGCGGTGCCAGCACGATGGTCTGATCATCGGTCAGATAGGCCAAATTCGCCCCGTCCTGATCCATCACCGCCAGCCGCTTTTTGCGGTTATCCTTTGGCCCCGTCTCAGAGACAAAAACCACGCGGCTGTCGAAATAGCCGCTCTCGCCAGTGAGCCGCGTGTAAATTGCGTCCGAGACCTTATGGGCCATGCGCCGCCACGCCCCTTGATCGCCGCCAAATTGCAGACCATCGCCCATCGCAGTCTCGGCAAAAACGTCCCATAGACGGAATTGCACTGTCAGCGCCCCGTTCTTGCCCAGCATCACATTGCCCGTGGCCAGCGCCTGCGCGTTGATCGCCTTCCAATCGGCAAAGGCAGGGGTCGCGTTAAAATTCGTCACCGCCGAAATATGCGCCGCGCGGGGGATTTCGCGAAACAGCCCCGAGCCCACCAGATTGGCGATCACCAGCCCCGTCAGATCATCGGCAATTTTCAGCGCCTCGGGCGAGTTGGCCGTAAAAACCGGGGCGGCAAAGGGCAGCGGTTCGGAAATACCACCCGCCACATCGATCTTAAACGTGCGATTTTGCGCCATAGACGGTGCGGCACCAAACACGCTGCTTAGGCAGACGGTCAGCAAAACGAAGAGTAGACGGGCAAGCATAGGTTAGGCCTCTGACTAGTTAAGTGAAGGCGCTTGCGCGCTCGGATCAAAGCGGAGTTCGAGATAATCGCCATCGCGAAACGTCTCTTGGGGCAGCGGCAGGGGCATGGCGCCAAGCACCGCCCGGCGCGCCGTTTCAAAGGCGATTTTGAAATCACCAGTGGGATTTGCAGGCTCAATCGGCTCAACCCGGCCCATCAAAGAGCCATCCGCGCGCAAACGCACCCGCAGCACCACCACGAGACGCTCGTAATTCGCCTTGCCGGTGATACTGCCCTTGTTCCACTTTTTGGAAATCGCCGCGGCCACTGCCGCGCTTTGGGAAAAGCTGAACCCTTGCCCCAAACGTGTTCCGGTTTCTGGTTCGGGCGCATCCGGATCGGGCGCCTCATCTAGGGTCTGCGGCATTGCGGCCTCTTTGGCAGAATTGGCCGCACGAAGCGCTGCGATGATGCGCGCTTCTTGGGATTTGGCCAGTTCTTCCTCTTGCGCCTCAGCGGCTCGGCTTGCGCGTGCGGGACGACCCCGTGGCATGCTGGCGGTCAGCGGCGCGGCAGGGCTGTCTTGCGCTTGTGCATCGGGCTGAATTTCGGTGGTGCTTTCAGGCGGGGCAGCAGCGGTTTCCGGTGTGGGCTCAGGTTGAGGCTCAGGTTCGGGCTCAGGTTCAGGGACCGCCACGGCCGCCTCTTGCACCTGCGGCGCCTCCTTCACCGGCTTAGGGGGGGCCGGGGCCGCTTGGGTGTCGATGCGCGGCGCGCGCTGCGGCTTGGGCGCTTCAAGCGCGGTCAGATTGCTAGAATTCAACGACCCGTCACGCACCGGCGCATCGGGCAAGGCGCTGTCGAACCCCAAGGGCGCGTCGAGTTGCGGCGCAACCAAACCGGCTTCCGGCGCTATGGTCACCGCCGGATCGACGCTTGGCGCAGGTCTTTGCAGCGCGGACACATCGGGGGGCGTATCGGTCGCAGCGGGGGCAACCATCGTCACCGCCGCCTCGCGCTCGGGGGCGGTGTCGGGGATAGGCCGCAACGGCGCTTCGCTGGCCTCATTGCTTAGCTGCGGGACCACCAAACTGGCGGCGGTTTCATCCGGTGCCGACGGCGCTTTGGATCGCACCGCATCAAAAGCCTCAAAAGAGACAATCGTCACGTCGGACGCCGTGGCAGGCAATGGCACCACCTCGGGGTCACTGCGCATGCCTCCAAAGGCCGCCAGGGCCAAAATGCCGAGATGCAACGCGGCTGATATGCTGGCCCCGACCTGCACCTCGCTACTGCGCGGCCTCAGGCGCGGCCTCCAAACCGGAGCCCTCAAAACGCGGCCCGCCCGGATCAGTCACCAGCCCAATATCGCGAAAACCAGCCGCATTGAGCGCGCCCATGATCTGCATCACATCTGCGTAAGGCACCTTGCCATCAGCGCGCAGAAACAGCTTGTTGCTCGTGCGCTCAGCGGCCACGGCGCGCAGCTTGGGGATCAGCGTGCTGCGATCAATCTCGCTCGATTGCAGGCTCACCCGCCCATCCGCCGCCAAAGCAATGGTCAAGGGCTCTTCGTCCTCGGTGGCCAAAGGCGTCGCGGCGGTTTCGGGCAGCTCGATGGGCACACCCACGGTCAAAAGCGGGGCTGCGACCATAAAGATGATCAACAACACCAGCATAACATCAACGAAGGGCGTGACGTTGATCTCGGCCATTGGTTTGCGCGCGCGCCGCCGCCGCCGCCCCGCCGCCGCACCGCGTTCTAAAAGTGGCCCAGCCATGGCTCAGCCCTCTCTGTCGAGCTGGCGGCTAAGGATCATCGAGAACTCATCCGCAAAGGTCTCATGCTCGGCGACGATCTTTTCCGCATCGCCCGAGAGTTTATTATAGAAAATCACCGCCGGTATCGCTGCGAGCAGCCCTAAAGCCGTGGCAACCAACGCCTCGGCAATCCCCGGCGCAACCACCGCCAGATTGGTCGATTGCTGATGCGCGATTTGCTCAAAGGCATGTTTGATGCCCCAAACCGTGCCAAACAGCCCGACAAAAGGTGAGATCGACCCAACCGTGGCCAGAAAGGTCAACCCGCCCATGAGCGCATCGCTCTCGCGCCCAATCGCCACGTTCATCGCCCGGTCAATCCGCGCCTGCGCATTGGTCATCAAATGCCCATCCGACAGATGCGAGCGCCGCCACTCGCCCATGCCAGCGGCGAAAATCTTTTCAACCGCCGAGCGCGGCATCTGCCCGACCCGGTCGTAAATCTGGTCCAGCGGCTGGCCCGACCAAAACGCCTCTTCAAACACGTTGCCCTCGCGCTTGGCCCGCGCGTAATTAAAGAGTTTTTGTATGATAATCGCCCATGACCAAAAGCTGGCCGCAACCAGCATGATCATCACGATTTTGACCACAGGAGTGGCCTGCCAAAAAAGAGAAATCAGCGAGAAATCCATCTCGCTGGCACCTGCCAATACGGTCTGTTCCATTTATATGTCTCGGTCTCAACTGCCCGGCCGCCCCTCATTCGCTGGGGGCAGTCCTACGTTAAGATAGGCTAGTTTGGCGCATTTGTCGAAAGTTTATGGAAGCGATGGGCCGAGCTTTGCCAACGCGCCGCGCAGATCGGCTGGAATGCGCGTGGCCTGACCCTCGCGGGAAAGCGCCACGATTGTCACATCCGCCTCAAAAAGCACCATATCCCCGCGCAAGACCCGCTGCGCCATTATGGCCCGCGCGCCGGTGACCTTCGTAACCTGCGTCGTGACCTTCAGCTCATCATCCATATGCGCCGGAGAGATATAATCCGCCTCGACCCGGCGCACGGCAAAAACCACCCCCTGCTCATCGCGCAAACGGCTCTGATCGACACCCAAACCCCGCAGCGCCTCAGTACGACCACGCTCGATAAACTTTAGATAATTGGCATAGTAAACGATGCCCGCAAGATCGGTGTCTTCGTAGTAAACGCGCAAATTTAAGCTGTGCATGGGGCCCTGAAGTGGTTTGACTATTCGATTATGGTCGGATTTGTTTAACGGAATTTGGCCAATCAATAAACTGAGGTCTTTATGACAAAGACCGTAGCGGTCATTTCGCTCTAGGCATTGATGTCACTGACGACCTGTGGCGGCAATGGCAGCACAACAGTATCCACTGGTGATCCGCCGGTATCGGTTTCTCCGCAACTCGTTGGAGCAGGCAGCGGATTTCTGACACCTTTGCGCCGAGGTTTCGTCTCGGCGCAAAGGGCTGTGTCAATTTGATGCAAACCCATTGGGGCAAATGGGGGAAATACAATCTCTCAAGGATAATACGTGCCTTTTGCGCATCGAAACAATTTTCGAAAAATTAGAAATTCCCGCAATGGTTGATCAAACCATCAGTATTTGATTTGGTCAGTATTGGGATAGGAACCAAAGTTTGGTTTCTTTGAGGGAATGAATATGAAGCATTTATTACTTGTGATTTTGCCAAGCGTTGTTTTGGCAGGCTGCAGCGTCGCGCCAAAAGTCTCGCCTTTCTCGCCGACGTTTACGCCAAATCTCTTTACGCAAGATATCCAAAACCAGTCCGCAGATTTGCTATCGGACAGTTTTCAGCTACCGCAAATGGCTGGCACTGGGTCTGGGCCAATTGATGGAGCACAGGCGGAAGACGCACTTTTTGCGCTGACAGCGCTGGCGTTAGATTTGGATGCCGGAAGGCTCGAGACTGTTGCGCCCACACAAGCTCGCGCAACTTTGGACGGGCTCGTGACCGCCAGTCTCACATCTGATGGTGACTTGGCGACCATGGGAAATCTTTCCCTCTTTTTAGATTTTGCGAATAATGCCTTCACGGGCGAAACGTCGGATTTTGCCAATTATCGCTACGTGAACGACGAACTGCGTCGCATTGAAAATTTGACCGGCACGCTGGATTTGTCAAACACCAAACTCTTGACGACCGTACTCACCGCAGATTTGTCGGGGGTGCTGTCCAGTCAAGCGGATAACTTTTCCGTTGATGCGGACATGGTCGGGCTCGTCACAGATCAAAACGGGCGGATTGTTGTCATGGGCTACATTGAAGGGCAGTCAGCGAGCGCCGCTGACGGGATCATAGATATTACTGGCGGCATCTTTGGTGCGGCAGAATAGCATTTTTAGGACTAGAGGATTTTCAACATGAGTAACCAAAGTAAAATGTCATCGATCATTGGTGTATTGGCTTGCGCAGGCTTGGTCGCTTGCGGCGGCAGTTCAGCCAATACCGCACTTAATAATGGTGGCGGCACCGAACCCACATTGATCTTTCCAAATTTTGTGGGCGCAAATGGCGGACGCATGAGCGATGCCGCAATTCAGGCTGAGTTGGACACTCTTACCGCGTTTTTGGGCGACTTAGAAACCACCGGGGCTGAACCTGAACGTCCCGCAGGCACCCAAGCAACCCTACGCGGCATGATTGGCAGCGGGGACGATGACCAATTCGTTGGAAATCTAACGCTAAATGCAAATTTCGCGAACTCGACCTTTACGGGCGCAACATCAGATTTCGCAATTTTTGAAGATAGTGAGACCCCGGTATTCAAAGAAGCACTCGATGGGTCTTTGCAGATTTCAAACGGTCAGATCATCACTGAACAAGTCGACGGGCAGACAGTTTTGCTGATGAGCGCCGAGTTGGACGGCAGCTTGAGCGATAGCAACGGGGTCTATGTCATTGACGCAGAAATGATTGGTCGGTTTTTTTCAATCGACGGAAAAAACGTCTCGATCGGGGAAGTCGAAGGCACCCAAACTGGTCCCTCACAAAAAGGGCAGACAACAACCACGCCCATTGTCGACGGCGCTTTCTTCGCGTTTGAATAATCTCACGATTGGCGGTCTTACATCGACCTTTTACCACTAAGGCAGTTCACAATGAAATCTGGTTTGAAAATATTTGGTGTGTTGGCCTTTGCAGGCTTGGCAGCTTGTGGCGGTGGCACAAGTGAAACCCCATTGACCAATGGCGGGGGGGCTGGCGGCAACGAGCAGACGCTGATCTTCCCTGAATTCGTCGGCGCAGATAAAGGGCGCATGAATGATGCTGTGCTGCGGGATGAACTCCAGACGGTATTGAATTTGGTCAATCGCCTTGATGACGTTAACCAAACACCTCCGGTGGCGGCGCAAGCCACCATGGACGGGACAGTATTGCTAACCCGCCCCAGCAACGAAACGATCATTGGGAACTTAACGCTCAACGCTAATTTCGCGAATGAAACTTTTGGCGGCGCGACGTCGGACTTTGGCAGATACCGAGATTCAACCGAGTTCTTCCTAATAGAGCCGCTTGATGGCGCTTTGAGGATTTCAAACGGACAAATAAGCGGCGGCGGTCAAACCGATGCCTTTCTTGGCGCGGATTTGGACGGCAGCTTAGTTGGCAACAGAGGCACCTACACAATTGACGGGGAAATGTTCGGCGTATTCTCGACCTGGGAAGGCAGACACAACGCCTTTGGGATTATCAGCGGCACCCAGACCGAGACAAGCGCCGGGGGAAACACGTCAACGATAAACCTAGTCAATTCTTCTTTCTTTGCCGTCGATTGAGACGACAGGTAATGTGACTGCGTATGTTGAACAGAATTATTGAACAAAAGAGCTTTAACAGAATTCCGCCTATTACCTTTGCATTTGCCTATAAAGTTAGTTTCCGCTTCTGTGTTTAGATAAATAGTATTTACACTTAAACCGTCAGATTATTTTTGAGGAAACTATGAAAACCACAGCTATCAGTATTTCTCTTTTGTCGCTCATAACCTTGACAGCTTGCGGCGGCGGTAGCGCTGATCCAACAGCCGCCGGCGACCCGCCGATTGTCTTTCCCTCCTTCGTGGGGGCAGGTAATGGGCCTATGCCCCAGACGGAACTCGTTTCTGAGTTAGAGAAAGCGGCGAGCTTCGTTACCGCCCTAACGGTTGAGAATACAGCCGCCCCTACGCAAGCTAGGGTCAATCTAGATGGGTTTGTTGCAATCAACAACGCCGACGCTTCGACATTGGCCGGCAATTTGACCATGAATGCGGATTTTAATGAACGAACTCTAGACGGCTCAACCTCGGATTTTACTTTCTTTGGCACCCCAAACGCCACCACTGGAGTTATTAACTTGGATGGATCCCTTGCGATCTCTGAGGCAGCAATGCTTGACCGAGTTGAAAATGGCCAATTCTCAGACCCATTTACAGCGGATTTGGATGGGACTTTGACCGCTGATGGGCTTACCTTTGAGGTTGATACCCAAATGGAAGGCGGCTTCTTTTCGGTTGATGGAAAAAATGCAGCGGCAGGCTTGATCACTGGCACGGTTGGCGATGGGACGGGCAATACTGATCCACTTCTGATCGGAAGCGGCGCATTTGGAGCATTTCAGTAAGCTCAGTCGAGTTGCGTTCAAATCAGCGCTTCGCTCGGATGAGCTAACTCTCACTCCGCCTCAAACAACCCTTGCTGCGCCGGAGCCGCTGGCGCAGCCAATCCCAGATGCGCCCAAGCCTTGGCCGCCAGCATCCGCCCGCGCGGGGTGCGTTGGATCAGCCCTTGCTGCAAGAGATAGGGCTCGATCACCTCTTCGATAGCGTCGCGGGCCTCGGACAAGGCCGCCGCGATGGTCTCAACCCCCACGGGGCCGCCGCCGTAATTTTCCGCAAGCAGCTTTAGATACCGGCGGTCCGCACTATCGAGGCCCAGATCGTCGACCCCCAGCCGCGTGAGCGCGCGGTCGGCGAGGGCCGTGTCAATCGAGCCATCCGCCTCAACAACCGCAAAATCCACCACCCGCCGCAACAGCCGCCCCGCAATGCGCGGGGTGCCGCGCGCGCGACGGGCGATCTCTTGGGCGCCGCCTTGATCGATGGGCGCGGACAACAGCCGCGCGCCGCGGTGCACAATCGCCTCAAGCTCTTGGGTCGTGTAATATTCCAGCCGCTGCGGGATGCCGAAACGGTCCCGCAAAGGCGTGGTCAAAAGCCCCAGCCGCGTGGTCGCCCCGACCAGCGTGAAGGGTTGCAAATCAATGCGCACGGTCCGCGCCGCTGGCCCCTCGCCGATTACCAGATCAAGCTGAAAGTCTTCGAGCGCGGGATAGAGCACCTCTTCGACCACGGGATTGAGCCGGTGGATTTCGTCGATAAATAGAACGTCGCGCGGCTCTAAATTGGTCAGGATCGCCGCCAAATCCCCCGCTTTGGCCAGCACCGGCCCCGAGGTCATGCGAAAGCCCACGCCCAATTCGCGGCTGATGATCTGCGCCAGCGTGGTTTTACCAAGACCGGGCGGGCCGTAGAACAGCGTGTGGTCCATCGCCTGCCCCCGCCGCCGCGCGCTTTCGATGAAAACCCTAAGATTGGCGCGCGCCTCGGCTTGCCCGATAAACTCGTCAAGCCCTTGCGGGCGCAAAGCGCGGTCGGCGTCATCGGCCATGGCTTCGGGGGTCACATCGCGGTCCTGATCCATCGCTTATCCTTTGGGGGCCAAAAGGCGCAGGGCCGCGCGGATCAAATCCCCTGCCTCGGG
>CAYLLD010000006.1:37642-38761 GCA_964384315.1 uncultured Rhodobacterales bacterium
CGCTTGCGGGTGTGGGCGCAGGCGGGGTCGGCGCGGCGGTTTCGATCACCTCATCGGCCACATCGACACGGTTTGGCGCAAGCTCAGGCGCGCTTTGCACCGCCCCCATGGCCATCATCGCAGGCGCCTTGTCCTTGAGTTCAAGCACCACGCGCTGCGCCAGTTTCGGACCAACACCGGGCGCGGCCTTGATCGCGGTGACATCCGCCAAAGAGATCGCGCGGCTCACACCCTCGGTCCCCAGCGTGCCTTGAATGTTCAGTGCCGCCTTCGCGCCTACACCTTGCACCGAGGTCAAAAGCCGATGCCACTCCCGCTCGGCCACCGTAAGAAATCCGTAAAGCTGCAAAAGGTCTTCGCGCACCACCAGATCAGTGAACAAAGAAACCCGCTCGCCAAGAGGCGGCAGCCGTGCAATGGTCGCCTCGGCGCAAAACACCACATAGCCCACGCCGCCAGTGTCGATCAGCACCTGATCGCCCATGGCCATTTCAAGCCGCCCCGAAATTTTCCCGATCATGTGATTTCCCCGTTCATGCGCCCGCCTTCGACAAAGCCGCCTCAAGACGCGCGCCGAACTGGCCGTGGTTGGCATGGCAAATCGCAATCGCCAAAGCATCCGCCGCATCGGGGCCCGCCGGATTGCAGCCGGGCAATTGCAGCCCCACCATATGCCCCACCTGCCGCTTATCCGCATGGCCCACGCCAACCACAGTTTTCTTCACCGTGTTGGGGGCGTATTCCGCGACCTCCAGCCCGCTTTGCGCCGGAACCAAAAGCGCAATCGCCCGCGCCTGCCCCAGCTTGAGCGTCCCCGCCCCATCCTTGTTCACGAATGTCTGTTCAACCGCAGCCATATCAGGGGCATGAGCCGCCAGCACCGCGCTCAGCGCCCCGTGCAAATCCAGCAGCCGCGCCGCCAGCGTATCGCCCTTTGAGGCAATCACCCCATTGGCCACATGGCGCAGCCGCCCCGGCACAGCGTCAATCACGCCCCAGCCCATCTGCCGCAGCCCCGGATCAATTCCGATAATCCGCATCTTTGCCCGCCTGCTCGTTTGTTTTGCCATACCTAGCACGAAACGAGAACACGCGCCAAGCCCTTGCGTGCGCCGCGCT
>CAYLLD010000007.1:0-17237 GCA_964384315.1 uncultured Rhodobacterales bacterium
ACCGCGCATATTGCGCCTCGGCCTCGCGAAACACATCGCCGTAGGTCAGAGGGATCGGCGTGGTCGGATCATTGAACGGCATTTCATTACCGTCGTCATAGCCCAGCACATACATCGCCAGCCGCTCTAGCCCGTAGGTCAGCTCGCCGGACACAGGGGTGCAATCATGACCGCCCACTTGCTGGAAATACGTGAACTGACTAACTTCCATACCGTCGCACCAGACCTCCCAGCCCAGTCCCCAAGCACCAAGGGTCGGGCTCTCCCAATCGTCCTCAACAAAGCGGATGTCATGGGTTTCCATGTCGATCCCGATGGCCTCAAGCGAACCGAGGTATAGCTCTTGCAGGTTTTCAGGCGATGGTTTGATGATCACTTGGAACTGATAATAGTGCTGCCAGCGGTTGGGGCTGTCGCCGTAGCGCCCATCGGTGGGACGGCGCGACGGCTGCACATAGGCCGCGGCCCAATGGGGCGTCCCCAGCGCGCGCAAGGTGGTGGCGGGGTGAAACGTGCCCGCGCCGACCTCCATATCATAGGGCTGCAAGATCGCGCAGCCATTGGCAGCCCAATAGTTTTGCAAACGCAAAATTATCTCTTGGAAACTTCGGGGTTGGTCTGGGTGGGCCATGAGCGGCGGTCTCGGCACGTCTGTTTGATCACGGGCGATTTAGGCGCTGGCCGATTGCGGGTCAATTAGATAGTGGAATTTCGCGCCTTAACTGCGCATGCCTGCGGTATTTTTAAGAGAGATGGTACCAGCGCCCCGGCTCGAACGGGGGACCTCTTGATCCACAATCAAGCGCTCTAACCTACTGAGCTACGCCGGCACTCTCACAACAAAGGCGGGTTCTCTTGCGAGACGCCCCCTCTTGCAGGGCGGTCAGGTAACGCAATTTCGTGGCACAGACCAGCAAAAAATGCTCGAATTTGTCGGGCAAGAACCATTTGCGCCAAAATCGCGAAGCTGATAGCTGCGCGGGCGCATCACTTAAAGGGCGGACCGAAAACCATGGGAATTGACACCGAGCGCGAGCTTGAGGCGAATCTGCAGATCGGGCCGACATCTGACGGGATGGTGCGGCTTTTCATTCAGGCAGGCTCAACAGAGGTGCCGATGGACTTTGATCCAGATGAGGCCGATGAGATCGCTCAGGAAATTATGGCAGCAGCGGCGCGGGTCCGGGGCAGCGCAAAGTAGCCCTTCCCTAAAGATCCTTATCCAAACGAGGATCGCGGCGCGGGTCCACATGGCTTTGCAACCGTGCCATAGCCGTGCGGGCAATCGAGAGCGTTAGTTTTTTGCGCCGGGCCGCAGCCAGTTTGTTTTCAGGCCCCATGCGGTCGATTTGGCCATCATAACCGTCGGCGTACATCAATCCAGTTTCCGGCGGCAAAATATCTGTGGGAAACTCTGGACCCACGCACCAAAAAAACCGATCACACCATTCGAGATAGTTCTGCCATTTATGATCAGCGTTAAAATCAGCGCGGCTTGATTTACACTCAATGATCCAAATCTCACCCGATGGGGCCAATGCGATGATATCCACGCGCAGACCCCGCACAGGCACAAACTCCAGCAAACAGGCATGCCCTTGCAATCTAAGATTGCGGCACATGCCGCGCGCCAAAACTTGGCCGGGTTGAAGATCGCTTTGCATCTTTGCACCTGAACATTTGACGAACAAACATTCAAGACCAAGCTTAGTGCCCTATCCGGTTTGCGGCTCGGACCGATTGAGCACCCCAAGCTCGTTTAGTCGATGCGCATACCGCTGCGCCAAAATTTCCGCGTTATATTCTTCTTGGATCAGACGTTTGCCGCGCAAAGCCCGTCGACGCACCATAGAGGGATGCCGTTCAACGCAGCGCATCGTCTCGACCAAATCCGAATGGCGCACCTGCGCCCAACGCGCGCCGTCAACCTTGTGAATCATCTGCGATGGTGCGGCCTCAACAAGATCAGCGGCAACTGGGAAGGCGGTTTTATCGGTGCAAAAATCTTGCGTGCCCGAATAGTCAGTTGAAATCACCGGCGTCCCCAACCCCATGGCATAGGCAGGAAACAGACCAAACCCCTCGGCCCTGTGCGAAGATACCAGACAATCCACATCCGCGATCAATCCCAAAAGGGCTGGCTTTGGAAGAACCGCTTCCACCAGTTCAAGACGCTCATCCTCTGCGATCGCGTTGCGGATCGCCGCCATTTGGCGCTCTGGATCACCCCAATGATGGGCTTGGGTTGGGGTTGATTTTATCACAAGCCGGACATCTTTGCGTGCGCGGGGGAACGCGGCCTGAAACGCTCTGATTGCCGCAAGTGGGTTTTTGCGCGCCAGCGATGAGTGAAAGTCGAAAGCCACCAGAAAGGTGAACATGTCGGGGCGACTAAACCCAGGCACCCGTGATGCGTCCCATTGCGACACGTCGATGGCTTTGCCCATTCTGATGACCGGCTTGTCACTCACGCGGGCATAAGCATCGGCGACAAAACGGCTAGGCACCCAAATTTCATCCAGCATATCCACCGCCAAACGGTGTTCGGGGGGGATGACGTCAAATTCCCACAAAAGGTAGCCAATGTTCAGTCGCGGCGCCGCGCTCGCAAATTGCGGCGCAATGATCGATTGCGGAATACGCTCACCATTCACATGGTGCAGCGCCACCGACGTCGAGAGGCCTTTACCCTCGAGCAAGCCAAGACGCGACAAGGCCCGAAAAGACATATCGCGGTTCGCCCAAAGACCCGTGTTATTCTGCGCCAAGCAACACAGATCGAACCGTGCTGGCGCGCTAGAATCGCGAGGACTGGATATATTTTCCGCTAGATCGTAGCCGCAATCTTCCAACACCATAGCCGAGAAAGCGCCAATGCCCGGCAATTGCCAAAGCGCCTCAGGGCCGGGCGTCACCGCCACCGGAAGCCGGGCAATGAGGGCAAGGGCCAAATCAATGCGCCGTGCAGCGCCCGGTTGATCCGTAACCGGGGCGTTTAGAAAGCGCCGCAAACCTGCGTTGATGGGCATGTCGTGATCCGGCGTTTTGCTAAGGACGCGCATCAATGCCCCCGCAAGCTCCGCCGCATTTCTTGGGGCAAAGGTCACAACGTCCTCGCCCCCCGCATGAGTGCCTGCGGTTGCTAGATGCGCCCCGCTATGTTCACGGGCCACCAAGAAGCGGCGCACATCGGCCCCAACCGGCACCCAATTGCCCGCAACATGCGCGCGGCCATGACGCAAATACCACGCCAAAAATGCCAAAGCCCCTTCGCGGGTCTTTAAATCAAAGCGCTGATCGAGGTCCTGCCCGCGACACAGATGACGCATATAGGCACTGATCGGCACACCGGTGGCATTGGCTATCTCAGGATCAGGTGCGGTCCACTGGGCGGGCAGTTTTACGCGCCCACCTACGCTCTGGGCGTCTTTGGCACCGGGTTCCCAAGCTCGGTCGTAAAATGCGCGCAAGGCCGGGGTCATCAAAGGCACGGTTTTGCACAAATGCGCCGCTGCTTTGGCCACCAGCAGCAAGGCATCGGCTTCGCGCTTCGTGATGGTTTTCTTAAGTTTTTCCCGCTCGACAGCATTGACGATGCGCCCAGAGCTTAGGCCGATGCGGCCAAAATGCCCGAAAATCTGCGGGCATGCGGCAGCAAGATGCGCTTTATCCTCTGGCGACAGCCCCCCTTCGGGGCGGGCGCGGACCAGCCGAACCGATGTCCGGCTGCGCAAGCGGGCCAATCCCGCACATAAAAGCAAACACCAGCCGTGACGCGTTAGTAATTCGCGCCCTTCAATCACAAGATCAACGCGGCTTGCTGCGCTCAGGATGACCCACATTGACATAATACACCGAATTTCAGCCATTCGGCGCTTTGCCCAAGTTGCGCCGGATTGATGGGCGAACCCAAAGGCCGCAGCTAAAATCACGCAATGGTCATACCCGGCAACGCGGCCCAAAACACGCCGGGTCTCTTGTGCCGCTGCCCGACCGTTATGGCGCAGACTTGCGCCACCGCCGCCGCCCAAATCCCCCTCATGCGTCCCCTCTGGGACAATACAGCGGATCGTTTCATATCCACCAAGCTGCAACGCAAGATGTGCCAACGGGCCAATACCCGCGCCATCTACGCTAAGAAGCAGCAGCCGCTGAGCTGTGCGATTATGTGCCTTTGGGCCAGCTTCTGCCGGCCGTGCAGGCTGTACGGATGGCAAACCAAAATGCTCCTCAAACTTGCCAGAAGATTGTGCAGCATTCGTGCTAAGTTTTTCCTTAAGCCCGATTTGGAAAACCTCTAAAATGCAATCTTTCTCGCATAAATCGGCAAAAGCCCCCTCATCACGCCGCTTGAAATCAAACCGCGCGCGCCCTAAGTGTGCCCCCGACGGGCTCTGCTCTTTTGGTGAACAGGTCTTATTCCAGTGGCCGATACGTTTTGAGCGGGAGCTGGCTCTGTTTTGGGTCCTGGCCTAATGCACCCGGCGCCCACCTGTTTAGTCAGGGTCTCAGGAATTCATCCCCTGCACCTTTTGTTTGTGGTCCCGTCACTTTGCCCCGAAATTTGCGCCTATGAGCGACAATCTGCATGGTGCGAGGCAATCCGCCGACAGCGCCTGAGCGGAACCTTGCGCAATTTCCATTTACTAGCCCCTAAGAGGTATAACTTCTCCTAAGTGCCTAAATCTGTACATAAAAATTTAACCAATTCTTCTACAAATCGACGTGTAGATTAAGTCTACTCATTCGGTTTCGGTAAGAGGTTTTCTCAATGGGCGCGTTTTCGCTAGGTTTTAATAAATCGTCGAAAAGGCCTAGATTTTTGGCATATGAATTCCCATTTTCCAGAGAATTCCGGAACTCTAGACAAGGCGGATATGTCAGTATGATGGTTCAGGAGACGAAGACAAAACTTCGCCGCGATGCTTTCGCGCGTCGCAAGGCGGCACATCGACTTGGTGACGACGGCAGCGCGGGGCAAAATGTCATTCGCTTTGTGGCCGATCACGCCGAGATGCGGGTGATCGCGGGCTACATGCCGATCCAAACAGAAATCGACCCCCGCCCGGCGATGCAAGAGCTGCATGCGCTGGGGCATAAATTGTGCCTTCCGGTGATCACCGGCCGGGACCAGCCGCTCATTTTTCGCGAATGGCACCCCGATGCGCAGTTGATCGAAGGCGAGTTTGGCGCGAAAATTCCCGCAAGCGGTGCAGAGTTGAAACCCGATCTAATGCTTCTGCCCCTAGTGGCCTTTGACAATCACGGCGCGCGGCTGGGCTATGGCGGCGGCTATTACGACCGGACGCTGGCCAAACTGCGGGCCAAAGCTGATGTGACGGCCCTCGGGTTTGCCTTTGCGGCCCAAGAGCTGCGGGATATTCCATGCGAGCGCACCGATGAGCCGCTTGACGGGGTTGTGACTGAAAATGGCATCAATTGGTTTCAGCCTGCCCATGCCTAAGCACGCCTTGGCGAAGATGTCCTCGGCACGTCATAAGAACGAAAAGCCACAAGAGAAAATTGTCTTGAACAAACGCAAGAGTGCTCTTGTTTGCCGCCACTAATACGAGTAGCCCAGACCCGTTGTGAAAATACTCTTTCTAGGCGATATCATGGGCCGCGCGGGGCGCGTGGCGATCACCACGCATCTGGGGACGCTGCGTGAGCGATTGGGCATTGATGTGGTGATCGCGAATGCCGAGAACACCACCTCGGGTGCGGGCCTCAGCCACGATCATTCCAAGCAAATCCTTGAGGCCGGGGTCGATATCATCACCCTTGGCGATCACGCCTTCGATAACCGTGACATGCTCAGCGCCGTTGAGAAAAATACGAAAATCCTGCGCCCGCTCAATATCGCTAAAACCGCCCCCGGTGTTGGGGCGCGGCTTTATGATCTGCCCGGCGGCAAGAAAATCTTGGTGGCGCAAGTGCTGGGGCAGGTCTTTATGAAACAGCCCTATGCAGACGGGTTCTCTGCCATCGATGAGGCGCTCAAAAAGGCCCCCCTTGGCGCGCGCGCTCATGCTGTGGTTGTCGATGTCCACGCCGAGGCGACCTCAGAGAAAATGGCTATGGGCCATTGGCTTGACGGGCGTGCCAGTTTGGTTGTGGGCACTCATACCCATGTGCCGACCGCGGATTTGCAAATTTTGCCCAAGGGCACGGCCTTTCAATCCGATGCGGGGATGTGCGGCAGCTATGACAGCGTGATCGGGATGGAGAAATCCGAGCCGATCCGGCGGTTTATAACCGGGATGCGCAAAGAGCGGTTCACCCCCGACAATGGCCCGGCCACGCTTTGCGGTGTGTTTGTGGAAACCGATGCGACCAGCGGGCTTGCCATGCGCACCAGCCCTGTGCGCTTTGGCGGCCGCCTGTCAGAGGCGCTGCCGGATTGACCGCCGCGCCACGCAATAGCGCAAAACGCACGCAAACCCTCGCAGCTTATCAATTGCTGCGGTAGAAGGGCTCATGTCGTTCTTTTTGGACCCATCGATCGCCCCTTTTGTCGCGCTTTTTGTGGTTGCGGGCATGTTCGTCATGTTCGCGCGCGAGACCTACCCCACCGAGGTTGTCGCCCTTGCTGGCGTCTCGCTTTTGCTGGTCACAGGCCTCTTGCCCCCTGAACGCATGCTTGAGGTCTTCACCAACCCCGCGCCTTGGACCATCGGGGCGATGTTCATTCTCTCAGGCGGGCTGGTGCGCACCGGAGCGCTAAAATCCGTAACAGATTTCGCGACAATCCACGCCGAAGAGCGCCCCTTTCGCGTCATCGCAGGCTTTGCGGTGCTGATCCTGATTTCATCGGCCTTTATCAATAACACGCCGGTTGTTGTTATGCTGATCCCCGTGGCCATGCAGCTTGCGAAAACCCTCGGGACCACGGGCTCCAAGCTACTCATCCCCTTGAGTTACACCGCGATTTTCGGCGGCATGCTCACGCTGATCGGCACCTCAACCAACCTATTGGTCGATGGGGTCGCGCAGACCTACGGGCTCCCGGCTTTTTCGCTTTTTGAAATCACCCCGCTGGCGATCATCTTGGCCGCGTTTGGCCTGATCTACATGCGTATTCTAGCGCCGCGTCTCTTGCCCGAGCGGGCCTCAATGGCCGATATGCTCAGCGGCCCATCGCAGCGGCGCTTTTTTGGTCAGGTGGTGATCCCGCCCAAATCCGCACTGATCGGGCGTAAAATCGCGGATGCCCCGGCGCTTAATCGCGCGGATATGCGGGTGATCGATGTGATCCGGGGCGACCTGAGTTTGCGGCACACCATTAATACGGTCACTTTGGCTGCTGGTGATCGGCTCGTTTTGCGCACAAGCGTTGGCGAGCTGCTCTCGGTGCGCGGCGATGACAATCTCGAACTGGCCGCCCCCCTCGACAGCCAAGAAACCAAAACCGTCGAAGTTCTGGTCTCACCCGGCTCGCGCCTTGTGGGCCGCAATCTGGGCCGCGCGCGGTTGCGCCGCCGCTTTGGCGTTTACGTGCTGGCGGTTCATCGGCAGGATCAGAACATCGGCACGGATTTCCAAAGCTTGATTGTGCGGGTCGGTGACACGCTTTTGATCGAAGGCTCCCCAGCGGACATCGCGAATATGACAGACGAGATGCAGCTCATCGACGTCTCGACCCCCACGCCGCAGCCCTATCGCCGCGCCAAAGCGCCTTTGGTTATCGGGGCGCTGGCGGCGGTGGTGATTCTCTCTGCCTTGAAAATTCTGCCAATCTTTGCGGTTGCCGTGATCGCCGTGACCTTCATTCTGATCACCCGCTGCATCGACGCAGAAGAGGCGTTTTCTTTTGTGAACGGGCGGCTCTTGGTGCTGATTTTCGCCATGCTGGGCGTCGGGCTCGCCCTAGAGAACGCAGGCGCAGTGAAGCTGATCGCCGACACCGCCGCACCAGTCCTGACCCAGCTCCACCCGGTTTTGATCGTCTGGAGCGTCTATCTGATAACATCAATCCTCACCGAATTGGTGTCAAACAACGCGGTGGCGGTGGCCATCACCCCCATGGCGATCGCGCTGGCGCAGACCTTGGGCATTGATCCGCGCCCGCTGGTGATCGCGGTGATGATCGCGGCATCCGCAAGTTTTGCCACCCCCATTGGCTATCAAACCAACACGATGGTCTACGGGCCGGGCGGTTACCGCTTCCGCGACTTTCTCAAAATCGGCGTGCCGCTGAACCTCTCGGTGGGGCTGATTGCAAGCCTGTTGATCCCACTGTTTTGGCCGCTCTAAGCGCGCTCATGCCGCAAAAAAAAAGCGCCCTCGGATTGAGGACGCTTTGGTCTTATTAAGCAGCGCCAAGCGCCATACCGTCTTAGGGCAGACTTAAGCCGCCTTTTTCTCTTCAAGCGACTCTTCTACTTTGCGCTGCGCTGCGGTTTCATCCGAGCCATCGACCGCCGCCACTTCACGGGTCAAACGCTCTAGCGCCGCCTCGTAGAGCTGCCGCTCGGAATAGCTTTGCTCGCGCTGCTCATCGCGGCGGTGCAGATCGCGCACAACCTCGGCAATCGAAATCAGATCACCCGAGTTGATCTTTTGCTCGTATTCCTGCGCCCGGCGCGACCACATGGCGCGTTTCACCCGCGCGCGGCCCTTGAGCGTCTCAAGCGCTTTGTTCACAACCGCTGTACTCGACAGGGCGCGCATGCCGACCCCAGCAGCCTTAGCTGTGGGCACCCGCAGCGTCATCTTGTCCTTTTCAAAGGCGATGACGAACAATTCCATTTCAATGTCCGCGATTTCCTGAGTTTCAATCGCGGTCACCTTGCCAACGCCATGGGCCGGATAGACCACAAAATCGTTTGGCTTGAATTCAGTTTTCGATTTGGCTTTGCTCATGAGCTCTCAATCATTTTTCTCGCTTAGACCTTTGCGACTTGGAAATCCTGTATCCACCGCATGGCCCAGCGTTTTTTGGCCTGTTGATAACTTGGGGTGTCCTAGCAAAAAAACAACCCATTGAAAAGCTTGTGAAGATCGCAGGGGTGTTTGGCGCAACCCTTGCGCCGTCAACCGCCCTCGCCGGGCTTTTCGGAAAAGTACTTTTCCAGCTTGTCCGTCTCTCCATCGCGGGCCTCGGCCTCGGGCAATGGATCTTTCTTGGTGACCACTACTGGCCAAACCTCGGAGTATTTGCGGTTAAAGTCCACCCAAGGTTCCATCTTGGGCTCAGTGTCGGGGCGGATCGCATCCGCCGGGCACTCAGGCTCGCACACACCGCAATCGATGCATTCATCGGGATGGATGACCAGCATGTTTTCACCTTCGTAAAAACAATCGACCGGGCACACCTCGACGCAGTCGGTGTACTTACAAGCAATACAATTATCGGTCACCACATAGGTCATTAGGCTTGGTCCTTAGCTAAGCAGTCTTACAACTTCGCAAACGCAGGGGCGTTCATCTCAGAATGCCGCGCAAGAGGCAAGCCAGATGCGGCTTGAAATCGGGCCTAGGGACAATTCGCCCTATTTTGGGCCAGCTAAGACCCACCTGCGGGGATTTCTTCGTAAAGCGCCGCCGCTTCTTGCGCGGGGCCGCGCCGCTCGCCCAATGCCAAGACCTGCACAACCCGCACTTCACGCGCTTGCACAAAGGTTAGGGTGTCGCCGATGCGAACCGGGGCCGATGGCTTTGACACACGCGTCCCGTTCAGCCGGGTGCGTCCGGATTGCGCCGCACTGGCCGCAAGGGAGCGGGATTTAAAGAACCTTGCCTGCCACAGCCATTTGTCTAAGCGGATGCTGGCGTGCTCGGCATTTTGCTCAGAGCTCAAAGACGCGCCCGCCCAGCGATTAGCTTTTGTTCTTAAGCGCCATTAGCGCCGCGAACGGATTATCCGGATCAACTTCTTTGGCTTTGCCAGATTTTGGCCCCGAAGACGCATGTTGCGCAGGCTTCCCGCCGCGCTTTGGCTTTTTGCCCGGCTTGCCGCCACCTTTATAGCCGTCTTTATTGTTATTGCGCCGCGACTTGCCACGCTCGCGATCTTGGCCGCCTTCGGCACCTGCACCCGCATCACTACCCTGACGGGGGTTTGGACGCGCATTGGCGCGGCGCGGGGGCACCCATTTAAAGGTGTAAAACGTCTCAACCTGCGGATCGGCATCCTTCGCCGCATCACCTTCGGGTGCGGCGGTTTGCTCAGGTTCTGCCGCAGCTTCAGTCACAGCCTCGGGCACTGGATCAGCCTCTGGCTCAGGCGCGCTAGGCGTATCAGCCGGCGGATCGGCAGGCTCAGCTTCCTTATCGGTTGCCGTGCTTTCAACTGCGGGTTCGACAGCATCTTGGGCAGTACCTTGAGCCGCATCTTGGGCAGGTGCCTCAGACGCCGCATCGCCTGCAGGCACGGCTTTAACTTTCTCACGCTCGCCGCGCTCGGCGGCATAGCCCATGCCCTGCATCAGCCCCGCGAATTGCTCAAGGGTCAGGCCGGTGATCGAGAGCATGTCGGGGCTGGCTTCGAAACCGGCCCGCGCGTTTTCGGCACGGATCAAATCCGCCAGCCGCTCAACCATATCCACACGGATCGCCCGATCGCCTGCGCGCCGGTAGCCCGAACGGGTCAGAACCGCATCGCTGGTCGCCGCATCGGCGGGGATTGTCACCAAACCAGGTGGTGGCGAGGCGGGAAACTCGTCGGCGCCCTCAAAGAGCGATGACAGAACAAGCCGCATCCGCGTCGGTGCGGGCTTAAGCACCAGAGGCGCGAAAATCGTGTATTGGCCAAAGCGCACGCCGTGTTTGCGCAGGCTCGAACGGGCGTCCTGATCGAGGGCCTTGATGTCATCGGCGATGTCTTTGCGCTCAACCACACCCAAAGCCTCAACGAGCTGAAAGCCAACACCTTTGGCCAGCCCCGTCAGGCTCTCGTCTTTGCGGATGTTCATCAAAGGCTCAAAGAGGCTCTCAATGCGACGGTCCAACCAATGGGATAAACGCCGCCGGACCTTCTCGATCACCTCGGTGCCCGCCTCTTCGTCGACAAAAACGTCGATCTGCGGGGCCAGCACATCGGTGCCCGCGCGCAGCTTGCCCACGGCAATCTCGCCCCACATCAACCCGCCTTGCTCGGTCAGGTCAATCTCGGCATCAGGGGCGTTGTACAGCCTGTCCGCGCGCAGGGAAAATTCAGGCCCCAAAGCTTGCGCGGCGGCGGCGCGAATGGTCTTCGCCTCGTCGCCCGTAGCGTTTTTATCTGCGATGAAACGAAATCCATCAATCCGGCCGACGAATTGCTCGTCTACCCTGATTTCGCCGTCGGTGTTCACTTCAGCCACCAATTTGGTCCCTTGCTTCAGTCGCCGCATCAACACGGAGGTTCTGCGATCAACAAATCTCGCCGTCAAAGCCTGGTGCAGCGCATCTGACAGTCGATCTTCAATGTCGCGCGTTTCCGATTGCCAATGGGAAGCGTCTTCCACCCAGCCATTCCGCTGGCTGACATACGTCCACGTCCGCACAAAAGCCAGCCTTTTCGACAGCGTGTCTATGTCTCCGTGGGTATTGTTGATCTTTTTTAGTTGCCCACCAAGCCAATCGGCAGAAATTTGCCCGCTATTGCTCGTCAAATAGTCAAATAGCGTCGCCAATAGCCCCGTGTGGTCAGAATGGGAGATTCTGCGAAAATCGGGGATTTGCGCGACCTCCCAAAGCAATCTCACCTCATCGGGGTGCCCAAGCCGGTCCTGAACCTCCGCCTGATCCGCCAAAGTTTTAAGCGCGCGCAGATCATCCGCCTCGCGGGCACGGACCAGACCCTCTTCGGTGGGGGCCATCTCAAGCGCGCCGATCAGCCGGTTCACGGTGCCAAATTCCAGCGCGCTATTGCGCCAGTTCAGCCGCTGGATGGGCGCGAAACGACCCGCCTCAACCGCTTGGACCACCGGCGCATCAAACGCATCAACATCGCCCGTCTCCCCAAAGGTGCCGTCGCGCATATAGCGCCCTGCCCGCCCCGCGATCTGCCCCATCTCATGGGCCATCAGCGCGCGGGTGGTGCGCCCGTCGAATTTATAAACCCCCGCAAAGGCCACGTGATGCACATCGAGATTGAGCCCCATGCCGATTGCATCCGTGGCCACCAGATAGGCCACATCGCCGTTTTGATACATATCGACCTGCGCGTTGCGGGTGCGCGGCGAGAGCGCGCCCATGACCACCGCCGCCCCGCCTTTGAGACGGCGCAGCAATTCGGCAATGCCGTAAACCTCGTCCACCGAAAACCCGACAATCGCCGCGCGCTCGGGCATCCGGCTGAGCTTTTTGGAACCGGCATAGCTAAGGGTCGAGAGCCGCTCGCGCCGCTCGATAATCGCCTCGGGCACCAGCGCTTTGAGCTTGGGGCGGATCGTGTCCGATCCCAGAAACAGCGTCTCAAGCTGCCCCCGCGCGTGCAAGAGCCGATCGGTAAAGACATGGCCGCGCTCAAGATCGGCGCAAAGCTGGATTTCATCGACCACCACAATATCCGCACCAACCCCCAAGGGCATCGCCTCGACGGTGCAAACCCAATAGGCGGCGCGCGGCGGCACGATTTTTTCCTCGCCTGTGACCAGCGCGACCACTGAAGAGCCAAGCTGCCCCACCAATTTGTCGTAAACCTCACGCGCCAAAAGACGCAGCGGCAGACCGATGATCCCCGTGCGATGGGCCTTGAGCCGCTCTAGGGCGACATGGGTTTTGCCCGTATTGGTCGGGCCCAAAATAGCCCGGATGGTGGTGTTGGCCATCTGACCCTTGCTCGTGATGTTTTGCTTGTGGGGTGAAAGGGCGCGGCGCCAAATTTGCCTGCGCGACCCTTAGGTGTCGTGACCTTCGACTTCGATTTTTAGACGCTCAATAAAATCAGTTAAATTCTCGCGATGCGGGTTGAGCGCGTAGGACTGACGCAAGGCTGCCAGTGCCGCCTCGCTTTCATCCATGGCCTCAAGCACCATGGCGATGCCGAAATAGGCCTCAAAATGGTTTTCGTGATAACTCACCGCTTTTATTAGATCCTCTAGGGCCAAACCGTATTCGTCGATCTGAAAGTAAATCGTGCCGCGCGAAAAATAGGCTTGGCCAAAATGCGGCGCATGGTCGATCGCCGCCGAAAGATGCTCTAGCGCCGCCTCAAAATTCTGGGCCTGAGCCGCATCAAATCCGCGTTGGTAAAGATAGGTGGCCGTGCGCGAACCGGAATTGGCCCAAATCTCCATCACCCGCTCGGCAATCCGCCCACCGTTTTGGGAAGCTGGATCTGACAGCTCTTGCAAAAGCTGTGCCGTGTCATCATCGGCCCGTGCCGGAGTGCCATGCCCGACGGCATAACCAAAGGTCACCGCGGCCCAAATCAGCAACGACAAAAGATTTGTAGACTTTCTAAGCATGCGCATCCTCACTATGTATAGTGTAACGCCACAATTTTCGAGCGGTCAATTCGCAAGCGCGATCAATAAATAGACAAGACAATCAAACGGAGCACGTAAAGTGAGTGAAATTGTTAATGGAGCCCTTGAGGTCATCAAAACTAAACTGGACGGCAATGGCTTGGATGGATCGATCAAAATCGACATTTCAGGCGAAGGTGCGATTCGGATTGAAGGCGAAACGGCTGAAATTTCTGACGCGGATGCCGATTGCACGATGACCGCCGATGCGGACACATTCAAAGGCATCATCGACGGTGAGGTAAACCCCACGACGGCCTTTATGACGGGCAAATTGTCGGTTGATGGCGAGATGGGCGTGGCGATGAAGCTGGCCGGAATTCTAGGCTAATCCGCTTGGTTAATATCCTTGGCTAAGCTGGCAACAGCCCCCCTTTACGACGATATTGCCGGGCTGCCCCAGGGCGGCGCGGCGGTTTGGCTTACGACAGCCGACGGGCTACGCCTGCGCTTGGCGACTTGGGACAGCGCGCTGACCCCCACCCGTGGCACCGTTCTGATTTTCACGGGGCGCACAGAATATATCGAAAAATATGGGCCTGTGATTTCGCGGCTGCGCGCGATGGGGCTTGCGGTTGCCATCTGGGATTGGCGCGGTCAGGGGTTATCGACCCGGCCCGGCGGCGATCCGACCTATGGCTGGGTCAAGGATTTTGCGCAGTATCAAACAGACCTCGCGGCGGTGATGAGCGCGCCTCAGGTGACCGCCCTGCCCGGCCCCCATGTCATGCTTGCCCATTCCATGGGGGGGGCAATTGGTTTGCGGGCGCTTCATAACGGTCTCGATGTTGCAGGGGCGATTTTTTCCGCACCGATGTGGGGGATCAAAATGCCCGGCATCGCGACCTATATCGCAATGATCGCTAAAAAGCTTGGGTTTGGGCGCAAGCGTCCACCCTTTGTCACCTCGGCGGTGCCTTATGTTTTGGACAGCCCGTTTGACGGCAATGTCTTAACCGGCGATGCCGAGGTCTATGCATGGCTGGCGCAAACCTTGCGCACACATCCTGATTTGTCGCTGGGCGGTCCGTCCTTTGGTTGGATTGCTGAAGGGGCACGGGAAACCAAGTCTCTGAGCGCCTTCCCCGCAGTGACCGCGCCCACGCTCACGTTTTTGGGCAGCCGGGAAAATGTAGTCCTACCCGCTCCAATCCAGGCCTATCACGCAAAGCCGGGCGCCGGAGACCTAAAGATCTGCCCCGAAGCGGAGCACGAAATATTTATGGAAACCGCCGCAATCCAAGACCCGGTTTGGACGCAAATTTCGAAGTTTTTGGACATGACGCTGGCGAAAAACGCCTGAAACTTAGGGATTAAGCAGCTCAAGCACCCGCTCATGCAGCCGCGCATCGCCCGCCGCCAGAATTTGCCCGCCATTCATGGCGCTCTCGCCCTGCCAATTCGTGACGATGCCCCCAGCGGCCTCAATCACGCCAATCGGGCCTTGCACATCATAAGGCTCAAGCCCCGCCTCGATCACAAGATCGATCTGCCCCAAGGCCAAGAGGCAATAAGCATAGCAATCAAACCCATAGCGCGTCAGCAGCGCCCGGGCCGAGACCCGCTCAAAGGCCATGCGCTCATCAGGCGTCCCAACCTCAGGAAAAGTTGTCATCAAAATCGCTTTGCCAAGCTGCGGGCAAGCGCGGGTGGTCATGACTTGCCGCCTATCGTTATGCAGCCAAAAAGCGCCTTTAGGTTCGCCCAGAAAAACCTCGCCGATAAAGGGCTGCGACACAGCGCTGAGAACCACGCGCGTGCCATCATTGAGCGCGATCAACGTGCCCCAGCTTGGCGCGCCGGCCAGAAAGGCCCGCGTTCCGTCGATGGGATCAAGCACCCAAGTGCGCCCATTTTTGCTTAGTTTTGGGCCAAATTCTTCGCCCAAAATGCCATCATCCGGGCGCTCGCTTTCCAAAACTTCGCGCATCGCGGCCTCGGCGGCGCGATCTGCTTGGGTCACGGGATCAAAGTCGCGGCCGCTGGCTTTATTGTCACTGCGCAGCACCGGCGATCTGAAAAACGGCAAGCTGGCGGCCGCCGCTTTATCGATCAGCTTTTGAAGCAACGCTGCATCATCTAGTTTATTTGGCAAAAGAAAATCCCCGACAGGCAAGCCCATCGGGGATTTCACATTGAACAAGCTGCGTCAACTCGCCTTCCCCACAAAGGCATCATCGGAAGCTGTTCGTGCAAACTTCGGCCCGTTGGACCTGATCGCAAAGTTTAGTCTTCGTCGCTCAATACGCGCGCGAGATCGAACAAACGGCGGCGTTGCTGTTCGGGGATCGCATAATACGACCGCACCAATTCAAGCGCCTCACGATCCGCAAGCAGATCACCTTTGCTCGAAGGATCGCCCATCCCCTCCAGCGCGGACATATCGTCATCGACGCCCTCGAAGAAGAAGTTGATCGGCACGTCAAGCGCCGCCGCGATATCCCAAAGCCGTGATGCGCTGACGCGATTCATACCGGTTTCGTATTTTTGGATCTGCTGGAACTTAATCCCAACTTTTTCACCAAGTTGTTGCTGCGTCATGCCGACCATCCAACGACGGTGTCGAATTCTCTTACCAACATGAACATCTACAGGATGCTTCATAATATTCTCCACGTATGCTCCACTCTACGTTGAATAAGCAAGATTCGTGCCAACTATGCAAAACTGACAAGAAAAACCCAAAATAATTTGATGCAGACAACAATCCCCAACAGCCAATGACTATTCCCGTTGCTGCGCCCCTTGACCGAACTTCATCGACGAAACGCCGGGTCAGTTCAATTTATACGTGTTTTGCATTTTGCGACTTAAAATGCAAATAATTCTGTCGAAATCTGTGCGATTTGGGAATTTTTGGCTCGAATACTCATTTTACACCTAAAAAATGCCTTATATTTGCCTCAAACTACTTCCTGCATTCTAAACTACTCCCCAAAATGGTTGAATGAAACACGAATCATTCAATTTAAAACGAAGGTAAAAAGACGTGATCTTTCTGCCATGCCCCCAGTTTTGAACCATCACCCACCAACAACTTTCAACCTAAAGGCGAATTTCATTCTACTCCGCAGAGCGAGAATTTATGGCTTTAGCCAACTTTAGAAAACAAAAACCAAGCCGAATTGCATGCCACTACATGACCAAGGGTCAATATAGAAATTGTGCCACCCCTCCGCAAGCAAGTACAGCCATGAGATGTAAAATGGGAGCCGGTCGTTAGTCTAAACACGGGGGTAGAGTGACTAACGACCGGCTTGGAGGCCCGGAACTGCGAGGGAGCAGTGGGGGACTTTAAGTTCCGGGTGAAATCGGTACGCAATTTGTCTGCCGCGCCGCCAATCCGGCACAGGCACGGGCAGCATCAGATTTGGTTAGCCCCACAAAACGGGCTCTGAACTCTTTACGGCCACCGCGCTGAACGGCGTCAATTTTACGAAACGCGCCGTCAAGCGCGGAGAATTCTTGCAAGGCCGCAACGAGCAAGAGTTTCTCGGCCTGAGTGCGATTGGCAAAGCTGCCTAGGTCCACGGCCCAGCCCTCATCGCCCCCACGCGCCACCTGCACCCGGCGCGGCTGCGCTAGATCAACGGGGGGCAACCCAATCTCACCGGGGCGCGGACGCCGCCGTGGCAAAGCCATGGTGATCCCAGAGTTGTCGAGTTCTTGCACCATCAGCGCCGAGAGCACCGCCCCCGCAACCGCATCCTCAATCTCACGATCAAGCACCGCGCGCGCAACCAGAGCATTCACGTCAGGCTGCGGCACCCCAAGCTGCGGCCG
>CAYLLD010000007.1:17247-34608 GCA_964384315.1 uncultured Rhodobacterales bacterium
CCCGAGGGCCGTCAGCACACAAAGCGCAATTTGTACGCCGTTGTGGCAGATAGGCCCGCGCCATCTGCGTCGAGAGTGGCCCTTGGGATTTCGGTTTGGCCGCAGCGATTTTCGGATTGCCCACAAAAGGCAGTTTATGAGGATAGATGATCCGCGCGCGGCTCGGTGCCCGCTGAAAGCCCATATCCAAGAGCTGCTTCATACGCGATGTGCGCCACGCCACGTTTTTTCCGCCAAACAGAGACGCGATGATCCGCTCGTTGCCGCGCCGCGCTGAGGCCACCAGATTATAGCCCGCCGCGCGGGTATAGCCGGTCTTGATGCCATCCGCGCCACTATAACTACCCAATAGCCGCCCGTTGGTATTGGCGACCGTCTTGGTGCCAGCACTCGTGTGGATGCGCGAGAACAGATTATAATAGTCGTTATGATCGAAAAACAGCCGCCGCCCCAAGACCGCCATATCCCGCGCCGTGGACATATGCCCGTCTTGGGTCAGCCCGTGGGCGTTCTTAAAGGTGGTTTTGGTCATGCCCATGGCCTTGGCGGTGGCTGTCATGCGCTTGGCAAACGCCGCCTCGGAACCCGAGACCGCCTCGCCGATTGCCGTCGCCGCATCATTGGCGGATTTGATCGCCGCCGCGCGAATGAGATATTTGAACTTGATCTTTTGCCCCGCGCGCAGCCCCAGCTTTGAGGGCGGCTCTTTCGAGGCGTTCTTTGAAATCGTTACGATGGTATTCAGGCTCAACTCGCCCCGCTCTACCGCCTCAAAGGCAACATAGAGCGTCATCATCTTGGTCAGCGAGGCCGGGTGCAACCGCCGGTCGGCATTTCGCGAATGCAAAACCTTGCCCGAGCGCGCATCCATCACCAAAGCGGCATAGGGGGCCGCGCCCCCGTGCTGGGGCGACATAAGAATGAACAACGCGGTAAACACGCCCAGGAGGACGCGTGACGCTTTAACTAAGACTGTATCCAAGACTGCCTGCCTCGTTATGCCCGATTTTTCGGGTCACATTTGCGTCAAAACTAACAGAAGTGATTCGTGAAACAAGTCCCAATCTAACAGCAAAACCCATTTCGTGGTGCATCGGCCATATTCCACTGAAACTTCACGGCCTTTGCTGCACTGCACAAAAAAACTTGACGCAGCGCAACCTCGCCCTTAGATTGATTGGCGTTGAAAGATCATAAACTCTCATCGGCCTCCACTTGGTGGCCTTGACCCGACGGAGAATAAAATGGCTAAAACTGCAACTAAAGACGTGACCGACACCATCGAAGCTTTTGCAGCGGACACCCAAAAGGCCGCCAAAGAGCAGATGGACAAAGTAACCGAAGGCTTTGAAAAGATGAGCGCCTTTGGACAAGAAAACGTCGACGCGATGCTCAAGACTCAAGAAATTGCCTCTAAAGCCGTTGAAAACCTTAGCTCTGAGGTCTCGGCCTTTGCGAAAAAATCTTTCGAGGACAGCGTTGCCGCCGCTCAGGATCTGGCCGCGTCTAAGAATGTGACCGAGCTTTTCGAAAAGCAGACCGCTTTTGCCAAAACCTACTTCGAGGGCATGGTCAAGCAGTCGACCAAGGTAAACGACATGGTTACCTCTTCTTTCAAAGAGATTTCTGCCCCCCTCAACGCCCGCGTGAATGCGGCCGCTGAGACTGCAAAGACCTTTACGCTCTAATAAGCACTAAAGTGTCGCGATTAAAAAAGGGGGCGTTTGCCCCCTTTTCATATTTTCTGTGACTACCTATTATGTACGGCGAATGATATTCGACCAATTCACATTGTGGCAATGAGCACAGTAAAAATTCAAATGACATCTCAGGACGATGATACCCCCGGCGGGCAGGACACCGCGCTTTTGACCAAGTCAAAGGCCAAATCCGAGCGCCCCCCGCTCTATAAAGTCATGCTGCTCAACGACGACTACACCCCGATGGAGTTTGTGGTCTATGTTTTGCAGCGCTTTTTTGGCATTGGTCATGATCAAGCGGTTGATCTGATGATGACTGTGCATCAAAAAGGCATGGCTGTGGTTGGCGTCTTTTCCTTCGAAATTGCCGAGACCAAAGTCACGCAGGTCATGGATTTCGCCCATAAAAACGAGCACCCGTTGCAGTGCACGATGGAAAAAGAGTGACCCCCCCATTGGATCGCTTTTAACCCGTGCCTAATCCCAATCGAATAGACATCCCTTTTGCCAGTTGCGAATTGACCGTGCCTGATGGTCCAGCGCTCTATTTATGCGCGGCCCCCGGCGAGGTCTGGGCGCGGTTTGCGTCCAATGCGCTGGCATTTGAGCAGGCTCATTTTCCGCTGCACGACCAGTTGATCGCCCAAGGTGCGATGGCCGCTGCGCCCGATGATGCAGATTTCGCCCTCACGCTATTGAACATCACCAAATCCCGCGACGAGACCCGCGCCCAGATCGCCGACGCTTGGCGGCGCACACGGGTGGGCGGCGCGATTGTGATTTCGGGGGATAAAACCGAAGGCATCGAGCGGCATCTGCGCGATTTGAAATCCATGATCGCCATAGACGGCAGCGCGGCCAAAGCCCATGGTAAGGTTTTTTGGATAACCAAGACCGAAGAGACCCCCGACGGCTTTGCCGATTGGACTAAGGCGGGCGAGATGTCGCAAATGGCCGAAGGGTTTTGGACAGCGCCGGGCATGTTCTCCGAGGGCAAGGTTGATCGCGGCTCTGAGGCGCTGGCTGCGCGGTTTAGCGAGAAATTTACTGGGGATGTTGCGGATTTAGGGGCTGGTTGGGGCTACCTGAGCGCGCAGCTCTTGGCCACCTGCCCCAAAATCACGCGGGTGGATCTGATTGAGGCCCATGCCGGGGCGCTTGCAGCAGCAAAACGCAATGTCACCTCAGATCGTGCGCAGTTTCTTTGGGCCGACGCCACCCAACTGAGCACCCGCGCCTATGACCTGATCGTCATGAACCCGCCCTTTCACACCGCCCGCGACGCGAGCACCGATCTGGGCCGCGCCTTTATCACCGCGGCCTCGCGCAGCCTGCGCCCACGCGGACGGCTCTTGATGGTCGCAAATCGGCATCTGGCCTATGAGGCGACGCTCAAAGCCACATTCCGCACCCATGTGATTGAAACCCCGGTGCCGGGGTTCAAGCTGATCGAGGCGCGCGGTCCTTTGGCGCAACGCCCTTAACAAAGTTTTGCCTTTGTGCCCTTGTTTGGTTGGCACCCGCTTTCACTTTCCAGTAATTATCCGCGCCAAGCACAAGATCGCTCAGAAGATAGGGAATCGCAATGTCCATCGAGGGAAAGTCCTGCATCGTGACCGGGGCAGCCAATGGCGTTGGCCGCGCTGTGGCCCAGCGATTTGCCGAAGCTGGTGCGCATGTAACGCTGGTGGATCTTGACGAAGACGGGCTCGAAAAAGTCATCAAAGACCTCGAGGATCGCAAGCTCTCGGTGCAAGGTTTTGCAGGCGATCTGACCAAAAAGCTGACCATCGCCAATCTGCTCTCGGCCACAATCGACGGATTTGACCGAATGGATATTCTGGTGAACGCCTCACGGCGCATCGCGATGGCGGACCCGGCTCAGGATGATGAGGGTGAGATGCAACGGATGTTTGAACAAAACGTCCTAGCCAACCTGCAACTTTCACGTAATTTCGCCAAAAAGATCGTCAAGCAAAACGACGGGCTTGATCCGGCTGATATGCCTGATGCGGCGATTGTGAATGTGACTTCGATTGCCACCCAGCGCACGATCCAATCGCTTGGGGTTTACGCCATTGCCTCTGCTGCGCTTGATCAGTTGACCCGGTCAATGGCTGTGTCTTTGGCCGAGCAGCGCATCCGCGTGAACGGTCTGGCGCTGGGCTCGGTCATGAGCGCTTGGCTGCGCACAACCTTGAACGACAATGAGGAATTGCGCGACAAAATGATCGCGGCAACCCCGATGGGGCGCATTGGTGACAGCGAAGAGGCGGCGCAGGCGGCGCTGTTTTTGGCGTCACCGGCGGCCAGTTTCATCACCGGTCAGATCATGACCGTGGATGGCGGGCGGACCCTCTTTGATCCAGTTGATCTACCCGCCTATTAACTGCCGCCTATTAAGTAGTGGCGTCAGCCCGGCTGCTCGTCGCCATCGGAACTTGGCAGATTAAACAAGCTCTCGGCATCAACCAGAGCGCTTTCATCCGCTTTCTCTTCTTCTACATCAGCGTCACCCAGCGAGAAATTCTCAAGCCCGGTCATATTCGACGGCATCCGTGGCTCTTGCTCGGCATGAAGACTATCGGCTGTGCCCATAATCCCCAGATCAGAGGGCGCAGGTACAGGGGTTTGCGCATCGCGCCGCTTGGCCGCTTTGGCCACCGCCCCGTCAAGCTCAAGCTGCTTACACATGCCAAGGGCCACCGGATCAACTGGGTTGATATTGGCGAAATTCCAGTGGCTGCGATCCCGAATGCTCTGAATGGTCGGCTTGGTCGTGCCCACCAGTTTTGAGATTTGCCCGTCCGACAGCTCAGGGTGGAACTTCACCAGCCAAGCAATCGCAGCCGGACGTTCCGTGCGTTTGGACAGCGGTGTATACCGCGGCCCCTTGCGCTTGGTCTCACCTTCGGCGGCGGCATTATACTTCAGCTTTAGCCGCGCTTTTTTATTGCCCTGACAGCGGTCAATTTCTTCTTGGGTCAGCTGGTTATTGGCAAGCGGGTCGAAACCTTTGACACCCTGCGCCACCTCACCATCGGCAATGCCGTTCACTTCCAACTCGTGCAGCCCGCAAAACTCCGCGATCTGCACAAAGGTGAGCGTTGTGTTATCAACCAGCCAAACGGCGGTTGCCTTGCGCATCAATGGAAGGGTCATGATATTTGTCTCCTTAACGCCAATAGCTGTCCTGTCGCTTAAACCAAGGGACTGCGACATTGTGCGAGATTTGGCTTTCGTGGGAAAATTCATGGCGTATATAGGCCAGATGTTGACCTACTTAAAGACCCTTTTGCTCCTCATCGCAGGCTTCGTCTGTGCCGCGCAGCCTTTAGCCGCCGAAGGCGAACGGGCGGGCGACTTTGATTACTACGTTTTATCCCTGTCGTGGTCACCCACTTGGTGCGCCGCGTCGCGCGAGCGTGACGACGCGGCGCAATGCGATCCGGCGCGGGATATCGGATTTATCCTCCACGGTTTATGGCCCCAATATAACAACGGCTGGCCGAGCTATTGTCGCACCTCAAAACGTGACCCCTCCCGCGCCATGACCCGCGATATGGCGGATATTATGGGCTCATCAGGTTTGGCGTGGCATCAATGGAAGAAACATGGGCGATGTTCGGGGCTTGATGCCGCCAGTTATTACGATTTGTCGCGCAAAGCTTGGGAGAAAATTAACCGCCCACAAGTTTTGCGGCAGGTCGATCGCCAGATTTCTTTGCCGCCGGATGTCATCGAAGCGGCATATCTTGAAGCGAATCCTTCGCTAAGCCAAGATATGGTTACTGTAACTTGCAAATCCGGCCAATTTCACGAAGTGCGCATCTGTTTGTCTCAAAAATTGCAGTTTAGAGAGTGCGGCACCGACGTAATCAGGGATTGCTCTCAGGAAAACATTGATTTTTTGCCAATTAGGTAGTTTCTTAGGGGCGCTCGGTCATAAACCACGGGATTCGATTGTACCCAAATCGAACCCACACAATACAATCGCAGAAATGGCCAAGACGGTAGGGACAACTGAACGGTTACAGCCAATGCGCGAACTCAAGAAAGACTTGGTATTGATGACACCGTCAGATCGTGCGGCCGAAAAGGCGGCACTTCTGCGTATTCTGATCTGGAGCAAGGAACAGGTTGAAGAGATGGGCGCGATGCATTCCGCGACCTATCTTGAGCAATCTATCAAAGCCCTTATGGACGACGAATAGCTAACAGGCACTTAAAGATCGCTGATCTTCAAGACCATTTTGCCGATATGCTTCGAATTTTCCATACGCTTGTGGGCGTTATGCGCGTGCTCTAGCGAAAATGTGTGATCCATCACCGGGGCCATGCGTCCAGCGGAGATTAATGGCCAGACCTCCCGCTCCAAATCCCGCGCAATCTCTGCCTTGGCCCCGATTGATTGCGGCCTGAGGGTTGAGCCGGTGACCGTCAAACGCTTTACCATGATCTGCGCGAAATTCAGCGTCGCCTCAGCCCCGCTCAAAAACGCGATCATCACCAGCCGCCCATCGAGGGCCAGCGCCTTGATATTGCGCGGCAAATACTGCCCCCCGACCATATCGAGCACCATATCAACACCGCGCCCATCGGTCAGATCGCGCGTCGTGCCGCCAAAATCCGCCGCACGGTAATTGATCGCTTTTTCAGCGCCCAGTTTCTCGCAGGCGGCACATTTCTCTGGCGAGCCTGCGGTCGTAAACACCCGCGCCCCAAACAAATTGGCAAGCTGGATCGCCGTGGTGCCAATCCCGGAGGTACCGCCGTGAATGAGAATGGTCTCACCGGCCTGCAAGCGCCCGCGTTTGAAGACATTGGACCAAACCGTAAAGCAGGTCTCGGGCAGCGCGGCGGCTTGGGCCAGGGTCAGACCCTTGGGGATCGGCAGCGCGTGAAGCGCCGGGGTCGCGACATATTCCGCATAGCCACCACCGGGCAAAAGCGCGCAAACCTGATCGCCCAGCTTCCAGCGCGAGACACCTTCCCCAAGACCAACAACCTCACCTGCGCATTCAAGCCCCGGCAAATCTGACGCATCCGCAGGCGGCCTGTAACTGCCTTGGCGCTGCAGCACATCTGGGCGGTTCACCCCAGAATAGCCGATTTTAATCAGAATCTCACCCGCAGCGGGACTAGGCACAGGGCGCTCGCACAGACGCAGGACATCAGGCAGGCCCGGTTTGGTAATCTCGACCGCCCGCATGGTTTTTGGCAGATCAGTTGGCATGGTTCAGATGCATGGTTCAGGTTCCGGTTTTAGCGTAGTCAAAATACATATCGCGCAGGCGTGTGGCCATAGCATTACTAGGCATCTGGCGATCAAGATAGCGGGTGACCTTGGTGATCTTGGCCGCATTTCCCGTCAGGAAAATTTCATCTACCGCCGCAAAATCATCCAAGCGCAGCGAGACCTCATGGACCGTGACACCCGCGCCGCGCAGCAACGCGATAGACCGCAAACGGGTGATCCCCGCCAAAAACGTCCCGTTGGACACCGGTGTAAAGACCTCGCCATCGCGAACCATAAAGACATTCGACGAGGCAGTTTCCGCCACCCAATCATCCACATCAAGCGAGAGCGCATTGTTAAAGCCCGCCGCTTGCGCCTCTTTCACAATCCGCGCGTTATTGGGGTAAAGACAGGCGGCCTTGGCCTCATTGATCGCCATGTCATGGCGCGGGCGGCGAAAACTCGACACCCCAAGGGCATAATCGCCAAAGGGGGGCAGCGGCAAATCCTCGATACAAATCGCAAAACCAGTGGCGCTGGGATCAGGGGCGATCATACCCGCCGCGCCTTCAAGCGACCACATCATCGGGCGGATATAAAGCGCGGTCTCAGGCCCGTAAGGCGCAATGCCCTCGCGCACGATGGCCTCGATTTGGGCCGCATCAATGGGCGGCTCCATCCCCATAGCGCGGGCTGAATTTACGATGCGCTGGCAATGCAGATCAAGATCAGGGGTGACGCCCTCAAAGGTGCGCGCGCCGTCAAAAACCAGCGTCCCCAGCCACGTGCCGTGATCGGCGGCATTCATAATCGCCACATTGCCTTCGTGCCACTGCCCCTGAAAATAGGTGCGGATTTTTGTGCCAAACGCCATGACTTAGCTCTTAGGTTGCTGCGACTTGGGGCGCCAGAAACCCGGCAAATCTTGCGGCACACTATTGCCCGGCGCCTTGATTTTATCAAAAAGCCGCCCCGGCCCCTGCCGGAATAACTCATAAGCCTTGCTGGATTTCACCCGCGCCTTGGCGCTTTCAATGGCCATCACGTTCTCAATGCGCCGATCCACAAACCCTTGGGTGGCGTCAAACGAAGGCGTCTCATCGCCCAACCAGTAAATCACCGACGACGAATAGACCCCCGACAAAATCGCCCGTTTCGTGTACCAATTTAGATCGTCCGAGGTATCACCCAGCCCGCTCCAGATCGTATCCGCCGTGTTCCAAATCAACTCGGCCCCAAGGCGGGCATTTTGTGGCAGGGCGAAGAGCGCAATCCCCTTACGCACCGCCTCGCGATTAGGGGCGGCGATATGCAATCGCTCCATCACTGCGAAGGCAACCTTTTGCGAATAACGCAGGCTGCTCAGATCCGCCGCGCCCAGCTTTTGCGCAAGCGCCTCATCCGCATCGCGGTGAAACGCCGCCGCCAAATCGAGCGCGCCGCGCGGACAGGCCGCTTGTGCCACATCTTGGGCAACCCCAGCATCGGCGCAGGCCAACTTAAAACTTGCCGCGCTCCATCCATCGAAGGGCACATGCACAAGGGCGGCTCGCCCCAAGGCTTTTCGCACCTCGGCTAAACTATCGGCATCATTTTCAAAGGCAGGATCATCGGATGGGGATGCATTCATGACAATTTTTCCCAATGCTGGACAGGGCGGCCGGACAGAGCGGCTGGACAGAGCGAATACGCGCTGTTATAGGCACGTTTCCTGCGACTACCGCAACCCATTTGACTTAGAAAGGTGGTGAAAACCACATGCAGGTACAGGTTCGCGACAACAACGTCGATCAAGCTCTGCGCGCGCTGAAGAAAAAGCTTCAACGTGAGGGTGTGTTTCGTGAAATGAAGCTTCGGCAACATTACGAGAAACCGTCCGTTAAACGCGCACGAGAAAAAGCTGAAGCTGTTCGCCGCGCTCGTAAATTGGCGCGCAAGAAGGCCCAACGCGAAGGCGGGCTCTAGGCTAAGGCGCTTGTCTTAAGTGACGTGCGATCCATTGACCCCAAGGGTCAACTTTAAATCTATAAACCCCCGTTGTTCGCTTCGGGGGTTTTGTTTTGCTGGAGGGTTGGGATGGCGGCAACCAAACCGCTGCTAGCTTTGGGGCGTGACAGGTTTTGGGCGTATCAGCCTTAGATCAATCGTTTTACCGACGTCGCTCTCGCGGGTGTAAGTTGTTTGCACACCGGGCATCGCCGCAAAACTCTTGGTCAGCGCGCCGGGGAAAAAGCTGCGCGGCACATCCCCAAATTTGTCAAAATCATTCAAAACATCGGCAATGCTGATCGCGCAAAACATCTTGGGGCTTGGCCCTTGGGTCTCAATCCGCGCAATCACTGCATCTGCCATGGCGCGGTCCACGAATAGTTTTTGCTCTTGTACATAATGAGAATCGCGGGCGTGGAAGCGCTTAAACACCTCTTCCATCACCGGCGTGATGCCATAGTGTAAATCGCCACGCTCGGGGGTAGAGGGGTGTTTATAGCTGCCCGCCGGATCATAAATGACCACCTGAGAGCCATTTACCAACAAGGCCGAATGCGCGCCTTGATCACGGCTGGTAGACATCATCGACACCAAAGCCACGTAAGGGGCCTCATCGCTTGTAAAGCGCGCAGCCTCAACCGCCTCTAGGGGGGCATAATCATGCTCTGCGCAAGCGCCCAGCGCAAAGGCCGCGGCAAATCCCAAACTTGGTAAAAGCCGTTTCACGCTCGAAGCCCCCGCTTTTGGCACTCAGATATTAGGAGTTAAAGATCGCCAGAAAAACCAGAATACCGATGGAAATACCGCAAACCCAAGCAGACATTCGCAAAAAACCCGCAAAGGTTTTTTCGTGCTCAGTGATATCCATTTTTCCGTGCTCGTGTTCGGCCATGTTGTTCTCTCCGATCAAATCATTCGCATGCGCGTTTAGCTAAATCTCACGCTGCTGTCACTGCGGCATTCATGCCTTTTTGCTAGGCGTCTTCGGGGCCGCCTTTTTTGCCCCTTTTTTGGCCTGTTTTTTCAGGCCCTCACCCAGTTGAAACCCAATCCGATTGGCCGCCGCCTGTTCGGTCGGCTTGGGAAATGAACGCAGCATGACATTCAGCTGGCTTACGTGTTGCATCATTTGGGTTTTAATTCCGTTATCATCGGTCCCATAAAACGTGACCATATCTGGCGCAAAATAGCCCATGCCCTCAATGCGCATGGTGCCCACATCGCCGCCAGTAAAGCCCATCACCACCTCTTGCTCAGGGTCAAGCTGCTCTTCGAAATTTTGAATATACAAAATCAGGCGCTCATAGGCCCATTCTGCCGCGGATTTTTGCGATATAGGTTTAGAGGTCACCGCAGCGGGTAAGGATTTTGCCTCGGTTTTATCGTCCTTTGATGCGCCATCGATCATCACAACGCCTGCATCTGGCAAAAGAAAATCCTCTGCCGCCTGCGCTGATGTCGATGTTTCGCTCATGGCGTCCCGAACATCTTTCGCTTCGCGGACCTTTTGGGCCTTTTTAGTCTTTGATTTGCCAGACATAAGCCCCGTCCTCTCGTATGCGCCGCGTCACGCGGTCCCCGTGCAATAAATGGTTCAAATGTCCAAGCGTTTCAACCAGCGCGAGCCCATAAGCGCTCTCGCCAATTTCGCGCCCAAATAGCGGCACAAAACAATCCGCCGCGACCTGCGGGCTTTGCAAATGCTCTTCCAATCGCGCCAGCGCCGTATGGTGGTTGTCGATCAACTGCCGCAGCCGCGCCTCGCAGCCTGTAAACGGCAGTTTGTGCCCCGGCAACACCAATTGACTATCACGGGCATGGGTCAAAAACTTTGTGCAACTCTCAAACCATGCACCAACGGGGTCCGCCTCTGGCTCGGTTGGATAAACGCCCAGATTTGAACTGATATTGGGAATGATCTGATCGCCGGCGATGACGATATCACCAGACTGGCTCCAAAGGGTGACGTGATCGGGGGCGTGGCCATTGCCAAAATGCACATCGAATTGCCGCTCGCCGATCTGGATTGTTTCGCCATCTAGGATGCGCCGAAAGCCCAGCGGCAAGAGGCCCACCATGTCGGAGAAATTATAGGGACGGTCCTTTACACGGGTGTCAAAATTGGCCTTTGGCATCCCCATGAGACGATAAAACTCAATGGATTCAGGGGGATACTGATCTTGCACATCAAGGGTGAGCATCCGCGCTGTCAACCAAGCCACTTGGCTTGCCCATAGCTGCGCCCCGCTTTGGGCCATCAGATGCGCCGCCCCGCCCACGTGATCGGGGTGATGATGGGTCAGGATGATCCGCGTGATCGGGCGCCCCTGCAGCGGGCCGTCCATCAGCGCCTGCCAATGCCCCTTGGTCCGCTTGGTTTGTACACCGGTGTCCACGATGGTCCAGCCATCGCCATCCTCAAGCGCATAGACATTCACATGGTCAAGCACCATTGGCAGGGGCAAACGGATCCACAAAACCCCCGGCGCAACCTCTATGGCCTCGCCTTCTTTTGGAGGATCGGGAAAGGGAAAATTTATCGGCGCACTCATGGCTTGGCCTTGATCATGGATTGAAAATCATGCGCTAAGTGTCACGCAGTTAGGACTTCAGGGGACAGCTCATAAAGCACCTCAGCCCCTTCACAAGCACCTGCACAAAGTCCATGCACCTCGGGCAGCATATGCCGCACAAAAAACCGCGCCAGTGGCATGCGCGCGTCATCTGCGGCGCCTGCCTTCACCAAATAGTGACCGCCCAAGACGTAAGCAAAGGCACGCAGATAGCGGGTTGCCCCTGCAAATCGGTCGTTGGGTTCAGCCGCCACCATCCATTCCGTCGCATCGCGCAGCGCTTGAACCGCCGCCGCCATGCGCGGATGACCCTGCGTGTTAATCTCATCCAAAAGCGCATAAGCCGCCGCGCCCTGATCCATCATCTTGCGCGCCACAAGGTCCATAGCTTGGATACCATTGGTGCCCTCATAGATCGCGGTCACCCGGCAATCGCGGTAAAACTGCGCCGCGCCGGTTTCTTCGATATAGCCCATGCCGCCGTGCACTTGGATGCCCGTCGAGGCCACTTCGCAGCCTGCATCGGTACCAAATGCCTTGGCGATGGGGGTCAAAAACGCCGCCCGCGCGGCCCAATCTGCACGACCAGTTGCACTCGCCATATCCAGCGCTATCGCACAATCGAGGCAGATCGCACGGGCAATCGAGGTTTTGGCCTGCATCTCCAAGAGCATCCGGCGCACATCTGCGTGGTCGATGATGGTCCCAGCCCCGCCCTCAATCATCGAGCGGCCCTGTTTGCGGTCCATCGCGAAAGCCTTGGCCGCTTGCAACGCGCCCTCAGCGCAGCCCAGCCCCTGCACGCCCACGCCAAGGCGCGCGTTGTTCATCATGGTGAACATCGCCGCCATGCCGCCATGCTCGGGCCCAACCAACCAGCCGGTAGCCCCTGCATATTCCATCACCGCCGTGGGCGAGCCGTGCAGACCCATTTTATGCTCAAGCGAAACCGGGCGCAGATCATTTGCCACGCCGGGGGTGCCATCTGCACCTGGCAGAAACTTGGGCACCACAAAAAGCGAAATACCTTTGGTCCCCGGCACCCCATCAGGCAGGCGTGCCAGCACAAGATGAACGATGTTGTCGGTCAGGTCGTGATCGCCCCAACTGATGTAGATTTTCTGGCCAGTGATCGCATAAGAGCCGTCGCCATTGGCCTCAGCCTTGGTGCGCAGCGCCCCCACATCAGAGCCCGCTTGCGGCTCGGTCAGGTTCATGGTGCCGGTCCATTCCCCCGAGATCAGCTTGTCCAGATAACGGTCCTTGATCTCGTCACTGGCATGGGCCTCAAGCGCCTCGATCTGGCCCAGCGACATCAGCGGATTGAGCGCAAGGGCCAAACAAGACGCGTTCATCATCTCGTTCACACAAGAGGCCACGGTAATAGGCAGGCCCATACCGCCTTGATCCTCGGGGGCGCAAATGCCCAGCCAACCGCCCTCGGCAATCGCCGCATAGGCCTCTTTGAAACCTGGGGGGCAGCGCACAACGCCATTTTCCAGCCGCGAGGGCTGCGTGTCGCCGATCCGATTAAGGGGCGCCATAACATCCTCGGCCAATTTACCCGCCTCCGCCAAAATCGCTGTCACCGTCTCGGGCGTGGCATCGGCGAATTTTTCCGTGGCCGTCACTTTGGCAAAATCAACAACATGATCGAGATAAAAACTCATCTCAGCGGCGGTAGAACGATAAGGCATGGCAATGCGCTCCTTGATCTTGGGCAGGGATCACCCCTATTAGACTTGGCTCATAGCGCCAATAGACGCTTTCATAAAAGATGTAGCCCGTGACGTTGCAAAAATCCAATAACGCGCTCGAAACTGAGCAGCTGACGCAGCGTCCAGAGGGAATTGTCCGGGCGGCGGCGCTGCTTGTGCGCGGGGCTTTGGTGAGTTTTCCCACCGAGACCGTCTATGGTTTGGGCGCAGACGCCACGAATGGCACGGCGGTGGCGCGGATTTTTGAGGCCAAGGGGCGGCCGCAGTTCAACCCGCTGATCGTCCATGTAGCCAGTGTCGCGCAGGCCCGCGCGCTTGTGGCTCTGCCTGCGGCGCTTGATCCGCTGATTGCGGCCCATTGGCCCGGCCCGCTGACGATCGTGGCCCCGCTTTTGCCGGGTACAAATATCTCGCCTTTGGTCAGCGCAGGGCTTGAAACGCTGGCGATCCGCATCCCTGCCCATCCGGTGGCCCTTGATCTCTTGCGCGCCGTAGGCACCCCCATCGCCGCGCCCTCGGCCAATCCATCGGGGGCGATCAGCCCGACGAGCGCCGCCCATGTTCAGGCCGGCCTTGGGGGGGTGATCGATGCGATTTTGGACGGGGGGCCTTGCGATGTGGGGCTGGAAAGCACGATTATTTCTGCTGAGGCGCGCCCGCGTTTGCTGCGCCATGGCGGGCTGAGTGTCGAGGCGATTGAAGCGGTGTTGAGGCAACCGCTTTTGCCTGCTCAAAGCGGCGAGATCACGTCCAAAGACATTACCGCCCCTGGTCAGCTTTTAAAGCACTACGCCACCAAAACGCCCCTTGTGCTGAACCAGCCAGAGCCTTTGGCGGTTCATATCGGCTTTGGCACTGGCTCCGCGGCGCTGAACCTCTCGCTCACGAGCGATTTACGTGAGGCCGCCGCCAATCTTTTTGCCCATCTACATAAAGCCGACGCTTTGGCGCAAGACTTGGGCGCAGAGGCGATCAGCGTGGCCCCGATCCCCAATGAGGGTTTGGGCCGCGCGATCAATGACCGGCTGACCCGCGCCGCCGCCTGAAGGCGCGACAAAAAAGACCCGGACAGTGCCAAAGCACCATCCGGGTCAGCACAAGCGGCCACTGGTTACGCCACTTGCATCTCCAAGGTCGGAGCGGCGGTCGGTAGGGGAACACGCCAGCCAAGCCCTCGCCTTGGAAATCTCGTTATAATGTCGTCTAGCCCGCGTTCAGCGCCATGGTCACAAAGCGCCGATTGCCGTCGCGCTCAATGAGCAAGAGCACATTGCTGCGGCCCTTTTCGAGCGCCGCATCGACCTGCGCCTGCAACACATCCACGCGGTCCACCGCGACCTGATTGATCGAGACGATGATATCGCCCGCCTGCACATCACCGACCCCTGTACCGGCCTCAGCACCACTGGCCTGATTGATCACAACCTTGCCCTCCGCCTCGGTCAGGCTCAGGCCCAAAGCCGCCAGATCGAGGCGGCTTGGCTCAGGCGGTTTGGGCGCCTCAGGCACCGGCGCGCTCAGCGAAGTTTCCATCAGACCCGGCGTGATCATCACATCGACGCTCTGCCCCGCACGCCACACACGCATGCTTGCGGTCTCGCCCACATCCCACGCCGCAACGCCGGTTGTCAGATCGCGCACAGTCTCGATTTGCGTATCCGCAAAGCCAAGGATCACATCCCCCACTTGCAGACCTGCCGCCGCCGCCGGACTATCGGGGGTGACATCCGCCACAAGTGCGCCATCGGCGGCCTCTAGGCCAAGGCTCTCGGCCACATCCTCGCTGACGCCCTGAATGGCCACACCGATCCAGCCGCGTTCCACCAGCCCATCATCAAGCAAATCCTCAACGATCTCGCGCGCCTGCGCCGCCGGAATGGCGAAGCCAAGGCCGATGTTCCCGCCCGAAGGCGAAAGGATCGCGGTGTTCACCCCGACCACATCGCCGTTCACATCGAAAAGCGGCCCGCCAGAATTCCCGCGATTGATCGCCGCATCGACCTGAATATAGGCGTCATAGGGGCCCGACTGGATATCACGGCCCAGCGACGAGACGATCCCCGCCGTCACCGTGCCATCGAGCCCAAGCGGGTTACCAATGGCAACCGCCCAATCGCCAACCTCAAGCGCATCCGAATCGCCCCAATCAAGCGCAGGCAGCGGGGCCTCGGTTTCAACCCTAAGAACCGCCAGATCGATCTTATCGTCGCGCCCGATCAACTGCGCCTCAAGCTGGGTGCCATCGGCGAGCGCCACGGTGATCTGGGCGGCGTCTTCCACCACATGATTATTGGTCACAATGATGCCCGAGGCGTCGATAATAAAGCCCGACCCCATGCCTTGTACTGGCGATTGGCGCGGGGACTGACCTGGTGATTGGGGGCCGTTGCGGAAATCAAAATTCGGCATACCGGGCATGAAATCCCGAAACCGCTCCATAAATTCTTGGAATTCCCGCTCGTCGGGGCCACCTTGAGGGCCGGGCCGCTGCACCGCGCCTTCGACCATGACGGTCACAACCGCAGGGCCAACCTCTTTGATCAGCGGGGCAAAACTTGGCAGCTGCACCAATTGCGCCTCGGCGGGGCTCGCCAAAAAGGGTTGCGCCAAAGGCACCGCCATCAAGGCCGCCGCTAAAACGAGGGATTTTTTGCTCAATACGGTCATTTTTCAAAGCTCCTTTGAAGCTCACATCACATTGCTCTGCCCAGCATATGTGCCCCAGTGCCCTGAATTTCATCTGTCCTTTGGATTAAACTTTGTTCATCTTTGCCCGCCCAAGCTGGCGGCGCGCGCGCGCGCGTGCCATTTCTAGGGGCAACCGATGCAAGACAAAGGCAGACCCATGCGACTGTTGGTCGTTGAAGATGACAAAGACACCGCCCGCTATCTGGCCGAGGGCCTGCGCGAGGCTGGTCACACAGTTGATCTTGCCCACACCGGACCCGATGCGCTGGAGGCGGCGCTGGGTCATGAGTATGACACCATCGTGATGGACCGGATGCTGCCCAACATGGACGGGCTCTCAGTGGTGCGGACCTTGCGTGCCGAGGCGCGCACGACGCCGGTCCTGATCCTCTCGGCGCTCTCGCAGGTGGATGATCGGGTCACCGGCCTGCAGGCGGGGGGCGATGATTATCTGACCAAGCCTTTCGCCTTTTCCGAGCTGACCGCCCGCATCGAGGCGCTGGCACGGCGCGCGGCCCCCGCAGAGGCGGATGTGACCACCCTGACCGTGGGCGATCTGAGCCTCGACATTCTGGCCCGCAGCGCCACCCGCGCCGGAACCACGATTGATCTGCAACCGCGCGAGTATAAAATCCTCGAATATATGATGCGCCGCGCGGGGCGTGTGGTGACGCGCACCATGCTGCTTGAGGGGGTGTGGGATTACAATTTCGACCCCCAGACCAATGTGATCGACGTGCATATGTCGCGGCTGCGCCAAAAGATCGACCGCGGCCATGCCCATGCGCTTTTGCAGACCATTCGCGGGGCGGGCTATATGCTCAAGGCGCCTTAGATGATGCGGCTGTTTTCCAAGGCGATTTGGCGCACCACCGCCCTGCGCATGGCGGCGATTTTCATTCTGGTCTTCGGGCTGATCATCACGCTGGGGCTGGTCTCGGTTTATCAAGCGACCGTTGGGGTGATTGAACGGCAAACCCGCCAAACTATCGAGGCCGATCTGAACGGGCTGGCCGCGCAATATCGTGCAGGCGGGGTGGCGCGGCTAAAGCGGGTCATTGACGCGCGCGTTTCAGCCGAGAGCCGCCGCGACGAGGTCTATATGCTCTCGGACGAGAGTTTTTCGTGGCTGGCGGGCAACCTGCGCACTTGGCCTGCGGGCAAACCCTTTGAGGCGTGGTTCGATTTCCCCGTCACCCGCTCGGCGCCATCGGTGCGCGCCAATCCGCAGGTGATTGCCATGTCCTTTGAGCTGCGCGGCGGCTACCACCTGCTCGTGGGTCGCGACGCGCAATCGCAGGCCCAATTCCGCGCGCTTTTGATCAACGCTTCCGTCTGGATCGCGGCGGTGACCCTTGTGCTGGTGCTAGCAACCGGGCTCTTGCTGGCGCGCCGCGTGCTGCGCCGTGTGGACCGTGCCGCGCTGGCGGGCCAAGCAGTGGCGGCGGGCAATC